>CANSSJ010000012.1 GCA_947649625.1 uncultured Bacillota bacterium
CTAAGATTTCTTCGCTCATTTTGTCAATGACCTCCTTTATTATCCACGCGGGCGTGGACGCGCCCGCCGTGATGCCGACCATATCCACCTGAGGCAGTCGGCTCAGATCCAATTCCTCTGCCCGTTCAATGAGTAGAACATTGGCACAGGATTCCCGGCAGATCTCTCCGAGCCGCCTGGTATTGGAACTCTGCCTGTCGCCCACTACCACCATCAGGCCGCATTGGGCGGCAAGCTGGCGGGCCTCCTCCTGGCGTTTGGACGTCGCTCCACATATTGTATCAAAAAATTCTGCGTTTGTACATAGTTTTTTTGCTTTTTTCACGCAATCTTCCCAAATTTTCTGTGTCGAGGTAGTTTGGGAAACAAAGGTAAGGGGCATTTCTGTGCGCTTTTCGTCCTCTTTCAGCCATTTTTCCAGGCTTTCCGCTCCGGAAAGTATCACCGGAGCTTCACACCATCCGGCGATGGCCAGCACCTCCGGATGGTCGGTCGCCCCCACGATCACGGGCCGGCGGCCCCGTTTTTCCGCCTCTGCCACGATTTTGTGGATGCGGGTGACGTTGGGACAGGTGGCGTCGAACACGGTAATCCCCCGGCGGGCAAAGCCCTCATAGACGGCCCGGCTCTCCCCGTGGGAGCGGATGATGACGGCACAGCCGTCGGGCACCTCCTCCGGGCTGTTCACCACCCGGAGGCCCCGGCCGGCCAGCCGGCCGGTCACGTCCTTGTTGTGGATCAGGGAGCCCAGCATGACGCAGAGGACGCCCTGGGCAGCCTTCTCCTCCGCCAGCTCCACCGCCCGGCGGACTCCGTAGCAAAAGCCGGCGGACCGGGCCAGGATCACCTGTCTCATCCCACGCCCTCCCCCAGGGCCTGCACCCGGTCCATCAGGTCCTGGGCCATGACCTGGAGCTCCTCGTTGGAAGGCTTCCGGCCCTCATACTCCGGATAATAGGGTTCCCCGATTACCACAGTATTACGCCGGAACCGCTTTTTTTTCCGCTGTATGTACACCGGCAGCAGGGGCACCCCCGTCCGGGTGGCAAAGAGGGCGGCCCCCACCTTGGCCTGGACGTCCTCCCCCTCGTGGACCCGGGTGCCCTCGGGGAACATGAGCAGCTTGTCCCCCTCCTTGAGGAATTTCATGGCGGTTCGCACCGCTTTCACGTCGGTGGTGTCCCGGTCCACCCCGAACACCCCCGCCTTGGACAGCAGCCAGCCGATAAAGGGCACCCGCATGATCTGCACCTTGGCCATAGCCCGCATGGGCCATTTGTAGCCGAAGGCGAAGACCACATAGAAGGGATCGCCGGCGGTGGAGTGGTTGGGGCAGATCACCGCCGGGCCCTCCGGGATGTGATCTCTGCCCACCGCGTAAACCGGGTGGATCAGCCGGAAGTAAGGCCAGACGATGCAGTACAGCAGGTGGAAAAACCAGTCCATCCGCTTTTTCCGCTGCTCCGGCGTTTCTTTCGCTCTCTTCTCCGTTTTGACAGCTGTTTCTTCGCTCACGGGCCAATCTTCTCCTTTACCAGGGACAGCAGCGCCTCCAGGCTCTGGTCCAGATTCAGCTGGGTGGTGTCCAGCAGGACGGCGTCCGCCGCACGCTTCAGGGGGGCGATGGGACGGTGTTCATCCTTGTAGTCCCGTTCCTGGATGTCCCGCAGAACGGTGTCAAAATCCGCCTCCTGGCCCCGCTGCTCCAGTTCCAAAAGGCGGCGCTTTGCCCTCGCTTCCGGGGCAGCGGTGAGGAAAATCTTTACGTTGGCGTCGGGCAGCACCACCGTGCCGATGTCCCGGCCGTCCATGACCACACTGCCCTCCTGGGCCTGTTTTCGCTGGAAGTCCAGCAGGAAGGAGCGCACCGCCGGAATGGCGGAGGTCCTGGACGCCACGCCCGACACCCGATGCTCCCGGATGGCCTCGCTCACATCCTCCCCGGCCAGGTACATCCGCTGAACTCCGTCCGGGCCGTAGGCCATTTTTATGTCCAGCCCCTCCAGCAGGGCAGCCACCCCGGCCTCGTCCGCCGGGTCCGTCCCCGCCTCCAGAACCGCCAGGGCCACCGTGCGGTAAATCGCCCCGGTATCCACGTACAAAAAGCCCAGCTTTTCCGCCAGCCGCCGGGCCAGGGTGCTCTTCCCCGCCCCGGCCGGGCCGTCGATGGCAACGCTTCTAAATTTCATGCTCATCGCTCCGTTCCTGCTTCATAAGCCTCCCTTGTCAAAGGGAGGGGGACCGCCGCCGAAGGCGGTGGTGGAGGGATTCCGTTTTTGCAGGAGATTTTCGGTAGAATCCCCCCGCCACTTCGTGGCCCTCCCCCCTTTAGCAAGGGGGGCTTTATTCTCCTCGACCCAGGAGGTAGTCGGTAGTCACGCCGAAGAAATCGGCGAAGAAGTTCAGTGTCGTGGCTGGGACATTTACCTCTCCGTATTCATAGCTCTGATACTGACGGCTTGTAATTCCCATAATCTCAGCCATATCAGTCTGTTTAAGGCTCTTCCCTTGCCGCAGGGCTTTCAAGCGCTTCCCAAATTCTACTAATAATATTTTTTCCAAAATATCACCTCAAACTCTTGACACTAAGAATTTCTTCGTATATAATACTAATAAATTCTTCGTGTGGAGGTATTATCATGACCGACCTGATGCGCTGTATGTATGAGCATTATATCAGACCTCAAATCGAAAGCCAACCGAAAGATGAAAGCGAAACGATGCAGCTTGACCTTCTGAATAACGAACTGGACCCCCAGCTGCAAAGGACACTCCAGAAAGTGCTGGCGCTTTACGCCGTTCAGGGCTTCCGCCTGGGTGTGCGCACCGGAGTTGCGCTGCAGGCTGATTTGAGTTAGTAAACAAAATATTTCGGCTCCACGTGCTCACACAGCCAAACGCCGTTCTCTGAGCGGTAGAAGGTCACCCCGTCCTCGGCCATCGCCGCCGCGTCGATGGTGATGACCACCGGGCTCCCGTGGCGCTTGCCTACCGCCATGGCAGTCTCGAAGTCCCCGGAGAGGTGGACATACTGCCGGCTCATCTTTCGGATGCCCTCCCTTTGGATGGACGGGAGGAAGCGGGAGGCCGTGCCGTGGTACAGATATTGGGGCGGCTGCGTCTCTTTCAGCTCCACATCCACCGAAACGGAGTGGCCCTGGTTGGCCCGGATTTTGGAGTGGTCTTCATTGAAGGAGTACCGCTGCTTGCTGTTCTCCCGGACAATGCGCTCCAGGGTGTCCATGTCGATTTTCCGACCGGTTCGGTTCACTCCGGCCAGCAGTTCCTTCACGTCCGCCCAGCCGTGCTCATCCAGGGATATCCCCGCCGCAGCCGGGTCGTGGCGCAGGACCAGACTCAAAAATCGACCCAGCTTTACATCAGAATTACTTTGATTCATCGTTTCCTCCTAAATATGCCGTCGCGCCCTCCCCGGCGGCGCGGCCAGTGGCCCAGGCGATCTGGAGGTTAAAGCCGCCGGTGTAGGCGTCCACATCCAGCAGCTCCCCGGCGAAGAACAGGCCGGGGACCTTCTTGCTCATCATGGTCTTGGGGTCCACCTCGGACACCTTCACCCCGCCGGAGGTGATAATGGCCTCCTCAATGGGCCGGGGGCCGGACACCGAAACCGTAAAACTCTTGAACAGCTCCAGCAGGCGCCGGCGCTCCCCCTTTGTCAGGTCGTGGGCCTTTTTATTTCCCGGGATACCGGCCCGCTCCAGCAGGACGGGCGCCAGCTGCCGGGGGGCCAGAGCCCCCAGAAGGTTATCCATGTCCTTGTTGGCCCCGGCGGTCAGCTCCCGCACCAGACGGGCGTCCAGGGTGGGCTCATCCAGGGCGGGCTTTAAGTCGATAGCGCAGGTGTAGCTGTCTCGGTCAAAATCCCGCATGTGGGCGCTGGCCGACAGCACCAGCGGCCCGGACAGGCCGAAGTGGGTGAACAGCAGCTCCCCCTGCTCCCGGTAGACCGTCTTTTTTTTGCTGTTTTTTACCGTCAGTGTGACATTTTTCAGGGCCAGGCCCTGCATCTGGGCACAGAAAGGGTCGGGTGACTCCAGGGGCACCAGGGACGGCTTCGGGTCCACGATGGTGTGACCCAGCCCCTCAGCAATCCACAGGCCGTCCCCGGTGGAACCGGTGGCGGGATAAGACAGCCCGCCGGTGGCAAGGATTACCGCCTTGCAGGGGATGCCGGTGAGGGCCCTCCCCTCCCCCATCTCCACGGCACACACCGCGCCGTCCCGGAGGCAGATATTGGACACCCGCCCGTTTACAACCGGAACCCGCAGCCGCTTCAGTTCAAAAAACGTGGCGTCGATGATGTCTGCGGATTTGTCAGAGGCAGGGAACACCCGGTTCCCCCGCTCCACTTTCAGTTTTACGCCCAGTGACTCAAAAAACTCCTCCACCAAGGCCGGGGGCGTGTGCTCCAGGGTGCTGTAAAGGAATTTCCCATTGCGGGGAACGGCCGCCTGGACCTCCTCGGGAGAGCAGTGGTTGGTGACGTTGCACCGGCCCTTGCCGGTGATGTACAGCTTGCGGCCCACCTTCTGATTGCGCTCAATCAGAGTGACGGACGCCCCCTGCCGGGCGGCGCAGATGGCCGCCATCATGCCGGCGGCCCCGCCGCCCACTACCACGATATCGGGCCAGCTCATTCGGGCACCTTTTCATAGACGCCGTACTCCTCCCAGATCTCCTCCAGGGTGTGGAAAGTACGGGCCAGATCCTCGTTCTTCCGCTGGCTCACCGCCACCAGCAGGGCGTTGACCAGGGACAGCGGGGCCACCAAGGAGTCCACAAAGGAGGCCATGTCGCTGCGGGCCATGAGCGTATATCGGGAGATGGGGGCCAGGGGGGAGGTCTCGCTGTCGGTGATGGCGACGGTGGTAGCCCCCCGGTCCCGGGCAAAACTGAGGGCCTGAACGGTTCGGCTGGAGTACCGGGGGAAGCTGATGCCGACGACCACATCTCCCTCCCCCACTCGGAGCAGGCTCTCGAAAATCTCGCTGGCGGTGTTGGCCGACACCAGCACCACGTTATCAAAAATCAGGTTGAAATAGAAATGGAGGAAGGAGGCGATGGCCGCCGAGGAACGCACACCGATGATGTAAATTTTCCGGGCCGACACGATGGCGTCCACCGCCTTGTAAAAGCTGTCCCTGTCCAGCTCCTCCAGCGTCTGGCGAATCTTCTCCACGTCCGACTGGAGCACCATAGACAGCAGGTCCTGGTCCCCAAGGCGGTCGTTGGTCACCTCGATGCGCTGGACGGTGGTCAGCCGGTTGCGGATCATCTTCTGCAGAGACCGCTGCATGTCCGGGTAGCCGTCGTAGCCCAGTTCAAAGGCGAAGCGGACCACAGTGGACTCACTCACCCCCACCCGCTGGCCCAGGCGGCTGGCCGTCATAAAGGCGGCCTTGTCGTAGGACTCCAGGATGAAGTTTGCGATCTTCCGCTGTCCCTTGGAAAAGGTGTGCATACTGTCCTGGATCACGGTTAAAATATCTCGGTTCATGGCTTCCATCCTCCCGGTGAAATCAGCATCTTTCATCATACTCGTTTTCCGGGAGAAACGCAAGAGATTTTTGTGGGAGTTTCGTGTTTTTCCCGCAAAAATCTCTCAAGTATCGCTTAATGGCCCTGTAAGCTCCAATAGTTCTCCGCTGGTGAGATTTCGCCACTGACCTGCTTTCAGGCTCCGGTCCAGGGCCAGCGGCCCCTCCCGGATACGTTTCAGCCGCAGCACCTCCAGTCCGGCCTGGGCGCACATCCGCCGCACCTGCCGGTTTTTCCCCTGGTGGATGGTGATAGAGAGCTGATGGACCCCTCCACTGTCCCTCCCCCGGCGCACCCGGGCGGAGGCCAGCTGTTCCCCGTCCAGCGTCATAGGGGCGGACAGAATGGACAGGGCCCTGTTTACGTTGCCCGTCACCCACACCAGATACTCCTTGTCCACCTCATGGCTGGGGTGGAGGAGTTGATGGGTGAGGGTGCCGTCGTCGGTGAGGAGAAGCAATCCCTCGGAGTCGGCGTCCAGCCGCCCCACCGGCCACACCCGCACACCGCAGCCGGATACTAAATCGGCCACCGTCTTTCGGCCCTTCTCATCGGACAGAGTGGTCACATACCCCCGAGGCTTGTTCAGCATGAGATAGGTCCGCCCGCCGCCAGGGGCCAGCGGCCGTCCATCCACCAGAACGGCATCCCGGTCCAGGTCCGCCTTGTCCCCCAGATGGGCTTTCTCCCCGTTCACCGTCACCCGCCCGGCAGCGATCCACCCTTCCGCCGCCCGCCGGGAGGCCAGCCCACAGGCGGAGATCAGTTTTTGAAGACGTTCCTCCATGGCCAGCCTCCTCTCTTCGGCGCTGAAATATCAGCAACATCCTGGCCTGCTGCCAGCGGCACCCTGACCAGTTCTTTAGAGTTTACATAATACACAATCTCCCCCGCCTGGGTCCCGGCAGACACCGGGGCAGTGAGGGCAGCCTCGGACAACTCCCAGGCCGCCTCCAGCTTCTCGCCGGAGGCCAAGGCGGCGCTCTGGTCCACGCCTGTCACAACAGGACAAACGGGGGACAGTCCGCCAGACACGGGCAGCTGCCCCACCCGCTCCCCCGCCCTGGACAAAGTCCTGGCCTCATAATGGGCAAAGCCCCAGTCAAAGAGGGCGGCATGGTCCGCCCAGTCACTGGGGGCGTTGAGGGTGACGCAGATCAAGGTCATGCCATCCCGCTTCGCGGCAGAGACCAGGGTGCGGCCCGCTTCCTTGGTATATCCCGTCTTCAGACCAATGCAGCCCTCATACCGCCACAGCAGCTTGTTGTGGTTGGTGAAGGTGCGGGTACCCAGGGTAATAGATTTGGTGGCGGCGATTTTGGCCAGCGCCTCGTTCTCCAGGCAGGCCCGGGCCAGGAGGGCCATGTCATAGGCGGTGGAGCGGTGGTTTTCCGCGTCCAGGCCGTTGGGGTTGGCGAAACTGGTGTCTGCCATACCCAGCTCCCGGGCCTTAACATTCATTTGGACAACAAAATCCTCCACCGTCTCGCCGCAGTGGCCGGCAATGGCCAGGGCGGCATCGTTACCCGACCGGAGGAGCAGGCCGTAGAGCAGGGCCTCCAGGGTGATCTCCTCCCCCGGCCGCAGATAGATGGAGGAGCCCTCCACCCCCGCCCACTGAGGGCGAACGGTGACCGTCTCCTCCAGGCCGTGCCCCGACTCCAGGGCCACTAGGGCCGTCATCAGCTTGGTGGTGCTGGCGATGAGGCGGGGGGTGCGGCCCTCCTTCTCATAGAGCACCCGCCCGGTACCGGCGTCCATCACCACAGCGCTGGCGGCGGAGATTTTAGGCGGGGCATCCCCCTCCGCCCGGACAGCGGGCAGAGTTGGCAACAACAGCGCCCCGGCCAGCAGAGCAGAAAAAAACCGCTTCATTTTGCCACCTTCTTTTCAGTCGATAGCGTTAGTATGGAGCGGCTTTTTACCTTTCTTCCCAGGAAATTTTTTATTCAGCGAAATCCCCTTCGGTCTCCTTCTGGGCCTTCTTCTCCTGCTGCTTCTCGATGAAGCCGGTCACCTTGTCCACCACCTCGGGCACCGTCTCGATAACCCGGTCCACGGTGGTGGCGGGGGGCGGGGCCACGGGGAGCAGCTTCACGCTGCCGTCCTCCCGGACGACGAGGAACGCCACCGGCTCCAGCTTGGCGCTGGCCGCGCTGCCGCCGCCGAAGCCCTCCTTGGGGGCTCCCGCCTTGGTGGTAAACTCGGTCCCGCCGCCCCCCATGCCAAAGGACATGCGGGACACGGGGATGAGGGTAACGCCCTCCGCGTGAATGGGTGTGCCGACAATGGTGTTGGCGTCCGCCATCGTCTTGATATGCTCCATCGTAATCTTCATCAGCTCGCCAAGGGAGTTCTTCTTCTCCTGTTCCATCAGTTATGCCGCCTTTCTCCGTTTTAGTTTCAGCCGCTTTCTCGCGGCAAGCGCTCCAAACAGGGCTTTCCAGCCCGCCCGCAGGCCGATACAGACCACCGTCCCGATTTTGATGGACAGGGCGGCCTGACCGTACACCGTCGTCCCTGGGGCGTCGAAGTCCAGCTTCACCCGGGCTGTACCGTCCTTCACATGGAACGCCTTGGTCAGAGGGTACCACAGGGCTCCCAGAGCAGCGTTGGCCTGACCGTAAAGCATGGCTGCGTCCGCCGGGTCAGGACCTCCCGCCGTCAGCTCTATCTCCAGCACATCCACCCGCAGGCCCCGCCACATGCCCTTGCCTGCCTCCAGTCCCACGGGAAGCAGGGCCTGAGCGTACTCCAGCGCGCCGCCGATCTTCTCCGGCAGAGGGGCTGGGGGCTTCTCCTTTTTAGGCTTCTTGGGCTCTTTTTTCTTTTTAGGCTTCCTGGGCTTCTTCGGCTTCTCCTCCCTGGGTTTCATGGGGAGGATTTTTATGTTGAATTTCCCCAACCGTATCCACAGGAAAAATCCATCCGCGTTAAACTCCGCCCGGCCGCCCACCCGGACCTGCCCGATGAGGAACAGGACCAGCACCACAACGGCCAGGATATGGACGGCCCTCATGTCTCCTCCGCCGGGGACTCCGGCGGCTCAGCGGGCGGCTCCTCCTCCAGAGTTTCCGCCTCCCGGAGGCGTTGGAGGCTGGCTTCCAGCTCCAGGGTCATCTGGCTGCCCTCCTGAGACTGGCTGGGCAGCTCAGGCAGCTCATCCAGGCTGGACAGGCCAAAAGAGCGCAGAAAATTTTTGGTAGTTCTAAACTGTACCGGCCGGCCGGGGACGGCCAGGCGGCCCGCCTCCTCGATGAGCTCCCGTTCCAGCAGCAGACCCATGGTGTAAGAGCTGTCCACCCCCCGGACCTGGTCCACATAAGCCCGGGTCACGGGCTGGTAGTAGGCGATGATGGACAGCACCTCCAGCGCCGGCTGGGACAGCCGGGCGGGCTTGCGGCTCTCCAGGGTCTTGCGGACGTATCCGGCGAACTCGGGGGCGGAACACAGCTGGTAGCTGGTATCCAGCCGCACCAGACGGATGCCCCGGCGGTCGTAGCTGTATTGGTCCATCAGCCGCTGGGCCACCGCGTCCAGGGTGGGCCGGTCCACCTCCAGCCCCAGGCACAGCCGCTCCACCGCCACCGGCTCCCCGGCGGCGAACAGCACCCCCTCCAGGGCGGATTCCAGCTCTTTGATCTCCATTCGGGGGCACTCCTTTCTGGCCTCGCCGGCCGGGCGTTCCTTTCTTGAAAGAAAGGAACCGAAAGAACTTTGGCGAAAAACTTCGTTTTTCTTCCAGGATTCAATAATTCTCTGAGGTAAACTCCACCGCGCCCTCCTCCCGGGTGCAGGTGACAGTGCAGTCCGACTCGGTGCCCGCCAGCAGCAGACGGCGGGCCTTGCACAGCTCCAACACCGCCAGGAAGGTGGCCACCACCTCCGAGCGGCTGCGGCTGCCCTTAAACAGGGCCCGGAACCGGGTGACACCGAAGGAGATCAGCCGCCTGATGATCTCCCCCGCCTTGTCGGCCACGGGGTAGGGCTCCCGGCCCACGATGCCCTGGAAGGCGGACACCGGCGGGGGCAGCTTGTTGTCCAGCCTGCCCAGCACGTCGGTCATGGCCCTGAGCAGGTCGCTCCTGTCGTGGACATAGCGGTAGATTTTATCGGGCTGGACCGCCTCGGGCACTTTGGTCAGGTAGTCCTGGCCAATCTGATAGCGGCTGTCCAGGGCGGGTACCACCGCTTTGATTTTCAGGTAGTTTTCATTGCGCTGGTGGGCCTCCAGGGTGGCAATGAGCTGTTCCATCTCGCTCATGGCCTCCTCGTCGTTGATGGACAGCAGCATCCGGGTCTTGATATACACCAGATGAGAGGCCATGGTCACAAAGTCGCTGGCCACCTCCAGGTCCAGTTCCTTCCGCTTGTTCATCCACTCCATGTACTGGTCCAGAATGAGGGAAATCTGGATGTCCTTGATCTCCAGCTTGTTCTTGCTCAGCAGGTGGAGAATCAGGTCCAGAGGGCCCACAAAATCCTCCATGTTCTCCTCTTTTGCCTTCACCACCCCTTCCAGGTGGTAAATGGGTGCCTCCAAGGGCCCACCTCCCCATTTTAGGATTATCTTTCCTGTTATTATAACAGTTTGTCCAAGAAAAGACAAGATAAAATCACAGGAACGTATGTTCTTCCAAAATATTGACATACTTCTCTGTTTCTGCTAAAATCGTACTGGTTCCATTGAGAACCGGGTGTCGCAGTATTTGCTTCGTCTTTGGCGGTCAGCAACACCATCCGAAAGGGGGTGTGCCTATGCCCCTTACCATTACCTGGCATTGGTTCGGTTTTACTTGGACCATCAGGGTAAAAAGGGACAACCGCCACCCTGCACGGTGACGGTTGTTTCTCTAAAATAACCCAATCCATAAAGGGCTGACCGCTTTACTGCGGCACCTTTTATGCTTTCATTTTACCACTCCGCCGCCGCCCTGTCAAGGTCGAGGCGGTCATTTTTCAATCCCCGCGAAGATGGCCGACAGCAGCTCTTCCCGGCCGGTGCCTTTCTCGGCGGAGAAGGGGATGAGCCGGTCCCCCTCCCCCAGCTCCAGGGTATCCCGGATGGCCTGGAAGTTGGGCTCCACCTCGCTCTTTTTCAGCTTATCCAGCTTGTTGGCCACGATAATCAGAGGACAGCCGGTATCCTTGAACCACCGGAACATGGTGCGGTCGTCGGCGGTAGGCTTGTGGCGAGAGTCCACGATCATCACCCCCAGGGTAAGCAGGTCGGGCCGGGCGAAGTAGTCCTCCATCAGCCTCCCCCAGCGGTCCCGCTCCGCCTTGGACACCTTGGCATAGCCGTAGCCCGGCAGGTCCACCAGATAGAAGGCCCCGTCAATATCGAAGTAGTTCACATGGACGGTCTTTCCCGGGGCGGCCCCCACCCGGGCAAAGTTTTTCCGGTTGAGGAGACGGTTAATGACCGAGGACTTGCCCACGTTGGACCGCCCGGCGAAGGCCACCTGAGGCCGACCGTCCTGAATGAAGTTTTTCTGAGAGACGGCGGACAGCACAAACTCCGCCTTTTGCAGATTGACAGCCATTGCAGGCCTCCTTATTGGCTCATACGGGAACCGCTCTCCCCCTGGGGCACGGGAGGCAGCTCGGGCAGGGCCCCGCTCTTTCTGGGCCGGCCCCGCCTGCGGGGGGCGGGAACTTCCAGCGGCCGGTTCAGGGCCTGGGTCAGCACCTGATCCGCCCGCTCCACCAGGATGAACTGGAGGGCCTTGCGCACCGTCTGGTCGATCTCTTCCAAATCTTTGGCGTTGTCAGCGGGGATGATAACTGTTTTAATGCCGTTGCGGAAGGCGGCCATGGTCTTTTCCTTCAAGCCTCCGATGGGCAGCACCCGTCCCCGGAGAGTGACCTCCCCGGTCATGGCGAGTCCCCGGCGCACGGAGACGCCAGTGAGGGCGGACACCATGGCGGTGGCGATGGCGATGCCGGCGGAGGGGCCGTCCTTGGGCACCGCCCCCTCCGGGAAGTGGACGTGAATGTCCTTCTCCTTGTAGAAGTCGGCGGGGAGGTTCAGCCGGCCGGCCTGGCTGCGGATGAAGCTGAGGGCGGCGTGGGCCGACTCCTTCATCACGTCCCCCAGGTTGCCGGTGAGCTCCACCTTGCCGGAGCCGGGGACCACGTTGACCTCCACCTCCAACAGCTCGCCCCCCACGGAGGTCCAGGCCAGGCCGTTGACCACGCCCACACGCTCCTCCAGAGCCTGGCGCTCGGGGTGATAACGGGGCACGCCCAGATACTCCTCCAGGTCCTTTTCTGTAATGCGGATAGACTTTACATTCTCTGACACCACCTTCATTGCCGCCTTGCGGCAGATGGCGGCCAGCCGGCGCTCCAGCACACGGACCCCGGATTCCCGGGTGTAGGCAGCGATGATCTCCCGCAGGGCGCCGTCGGACACCTTCAGCTGCTGCCTGGACAGCCCGTGGCGCTTGCTCTCCTTGGGCAGCAGGTGCTTTTTGGCGATCTGCACCTTCTCCTCGTCGGTGTAGCTGGACAGCTCGATCACTTCCATCCGGTCCAGCAGGGGCCGGGGGATGGTGTCAGTGGTGTTGGCGGTGGTGATAAACATGACCTGGGACAGGTCGAAGGGAATTTCCAAAAAGTTGTCCCGGAAGGTGGAATTCTGCTCTCCGTCCAGCACCTCCAGCAGGGCGGAGGCCGGGTCTCCCCGGTGGTCGCGGCCCAGCTTGTCGATCTCGTCCAGCAGGATGAGAGGGTTGCAGCTCTGGGCCTGATTGATGGCGGAGATGATCCGGCCGGGCATGGCCCCCACATAGGTCTTGCGGTGACCGCGAATTTCCGCCTCGTCGCTGACGCCCCCCAGAGATATCCGGGCCAGCTTCCGGTTCATGGCCCGGGCCATGGACATGGCGATGGAGGTCTTGCCCACCCCCGGCGGGCCCACCAGACAGACGATCTGCCCCTTCAATTTGGGGGCCAGCTGGCGGACAGCCACAAACTCCAGCACACGCTTTTTCACTTTGTCCAGGCCGAAATGGTCCTGGTCCAGCACCTTCCGGACGGCGGAGACGTTGATTTTCTCCTTGGTCGTCCTGCCCCAGGGCAGCTCCAGGCAGGTATCCAGGTAGTTGCGCAGAACGGTGCCCTCGGAGGAGCTGTAGGACTGCTTGGCCAGACGGCTCAGCTCTTTGTTCAGCTTCTCCCGCACCGGGTCGGGGAGCTTGGACTTGGCGATCTTTTCCCGATACTCCTCGATCTCGTCGGCCTCCTCCCCCAGCTCGGACTGGATGGCCTTCATCTGCTCCCGCAGGTAGTAGTCCCGCTGGTTCTCGTTCATCTGTTCCCGGGCCCGCTCCTGAATCTCCTGGTCCAGGGTAAGGATCTCCACCTCCCGCTCCAGCAGGCGGTACAGCTTCTCCAGCCTCCTGACAGGGCGCAGCTCCTCCAGGATGGACTGCTTGTCGCTGTTGCGCATGGGGATGTTCTGGGCAATATAGTCGGCGATATGGCCTGGTTCCTGGCTGGCCAGTATATGCACGATCAGGTCGGGAGACAGCTTGGGAGACAACTCGGCATAGTTCTGAAACAATTCATAGGCGGCCCGCATCAGGGCCTCCGTCCGGGCGCTCCCCCGCGCGGGGGACTCCCGAATCTCCCGCACCTCCGCCTCCAGATAGGGTTCGGCGCGCAGCATCTGGAGCAGGCTGCCCCGGGCCGCGCCCTCCACCATCACCCGCACGTTATCCCCCGGCATCCGGAGGATCTGACGGATATTGGAGATGGTGCCCACCTGGTACAGGTCGTCCGGCCCAGGCTCCTCCGCCCCAATGTCCTTCTGCCCCACCAGGAACACCGGGCTGCCGGCAGTCATGGCCGCCTCCAGCGCCCGCACGGACGCCTCCCGGGCCACCTCAAAATGGATCAGCACGTTGGGAAACACCGTCAGTCCCCGCAGGGCGATGACAGGCATGGTAGTAGTGTGGAGGATATCCCATTCTTTCGACATTGTTTGTCACTTCCTTTCAGGGGATATAAGGCTCCCTCAGAGAGGGAGGCGTTTATAAGACAGTACAGACGCCCCGCGCCCCGCTGTGGGGGCTCTGCGGGACGTCTGGTCAATATCTTATGTCAACCGGCGTGGCCATAACGGCCAGTGGAGCCCGCCTGCTCTACCTGGAGGGAGGCCTTGCCCAGCTTGGGCCGCTGGGTACGCTCCGGATCCCGGACCAGCTCCGGACCCGCCCTGTCTCTGACGCAGCTCTCGGTGATGACCACTTTGACAATGGTGGGGTCGGAGGGGATGTCGTACATGATCTGATTCATGATCTCCTCCAGGATGGCCCGCAGGCCCCGGGCGCCGATCTCCCGCTCCACCGCCCGCTCGGCCACTGCTTCCAGCGCCTCAGGGGCGAAGTCCAGCTCCACCTGGTCGTAATCCAGCAGCACTTTGTACTGCTTGACCAGGGCATTCTTGGGCTCGGTGAGAATGCGCACCATCTGGCTCTTGTCCAGGGACTCCAGGGTGGTGACCACCGGCATACGGCCCACCAGCTCGGGGATGATGCCGTACTTGAGCAGGTCCTGTGGCTGGATCTCGTTCATCAGCTCGCCCACATTCCGCTCCTTCTTGCTCTTAATCTCCGCGCCGAAGCCCAGAGAGCGCCTGTCCAGGCGGTTCTCAATGATCTTGTCGATGCCGTCGAAGGCCCCGCCGCAGATGAAGAGGATATTGTGGGTGTCGATCTGGATGAACTCCTGATGGGGGTGTTTCCGCCCGCCCTGGGGCGGGACGTTGGCCACAGTGCCCTCCAGGATCTTCAGCAGGGCCTGCTGCACGCCCTCGCCGGACACATCCCGGGTGATAGAGGTATTTTCGCTCTTCCGGGCGATTTTATCCATCTCGTCAATATAGATGATGCCCCGCTCGGCCAGCTCGATGTCGTAGTCGGCGGCCTGGACCAGGCGCAGGAGGATGTTCTCCACGTCGTCGCCCACATAGCCCGCCTCGGTGAGGGTGGTGGCGTCGGCGATGGCGAAGGGCACCTTCAGCACCCGGGCCAGGGTCTGGGCGAAGAGGGTCTTGCCGCAGCCGGTGGGGCCCATAAGCAGGATGTTGCTCTTCTGCAGCTCCACGTCCTCCGCCCCGCCGAAGTAGATGCGCTTGTAGTGGTTGTACACCGCCACCGACAGAGCCATCTTGGCCTTCTCCTGGCCGATGATATACTGGTCCAGAACGGCGTGAATCTCCTTGGGTGTGGGGATAACGTCGGGGATCTCCCCGGGAAACTGGGCGCTGTCCCCCTCCAGGAAGAGGGCGTCCTCCCCCATCGCCGCCATGCACAGGCCCACGCACTCGTCGCAGATGTAGACGCCGGGTCCGGCGATGATCCGCTTCACCTGATCCTGATGCTTGCCGCAGAACGAACAGCGTATTTTTTTATCCTCATTCCTTGCCATGACTGCACCTCGATTTCAGTCAGTTACCGCTTGTCCAGCACCTTGTCCACCAGACCGTACTCCATGGCTTCCTGGGCGGTCATGAAGTTGTCCCGCTCGCAGTCGGCGGTGACTACCTCGATGGGCTTGCCGGTGTTCTCCGACAGGATACGGTTCATCCGGGTCTTGATGATCTCCAGACGGCGCAGATGGATGGCCATGTCGGTGATCTGGCCCTGGGTACCGGCGGAGGGCTGGTGGATCATGATCTCGGCGTTGGGCAGGGCCAGCCGCTTGCCCTTGGCGCCGGAGGACAGCAGGAAGGCCCCCATGGAGGCCGCCATACCGATACAGATGGTGGACACATCGCACTTGATATACTGCATGGTGTCGTAAATGGCCATGCCCGCCGTGACCGATCCGCCGGGGCTGTTGATATAGAACTGGATGTCCTTGTCCGGGTCCTGGGCCTCCAGGTACAGCAGCTGGGCCACCACCAGGGAGGCGGTGGTGTCGTTGACCTCCTCGGACAGCATGACGATGCGGTCGTTCAGCAGGCGGGAAAAGATGTCATAGGACCGCTCGCCCCGGTTGGTCTGCTCTACTACATAGGGAACTAAGCTCATGATAATACTCCTTTTTCAGTTGGGATACCTGATTATACCCATCGAATGGAAAATTCATTCCTTAGGATATTCTTACGCCCGGGGCGGAACAGACCGCCCCGGGACGTGTGCCATATTACTCAGCCGCTTCCTCTTTGGGCTCCTCGGCCTTTTTGGTCCGGCTGCGCTTGGGCTTCTCCCCGTCTTTTTTGGCGGCGGGCTTCTCGCCCTCCTTGGCGCTGGACAGCACCAGATCGTTGGCCTTGCGCAGAGACAGATCCTTTTTCAGGCTGTCCACAGACACGACGGCCTTCACCTGCTCGGCGGGCATATTGTACTGCTCGGCCAGCTTGGCCACCTCGGCCTCGCACTCCTCATCGGAGACCTCGATGCTCTCCGCTTTGGCCACGGCGGTGAGGGCCAGCTCCACCTGCACCTGCTTCAGGGCGGCGGGCTTGGCGGAGGCCCGCATCATCTCGGGAGTCATGCCCATCATGGACATGTACTGGTCCATGGGGATACCCTGGCTCTGGAGGCGCATGGCGTAGTCGTCCATCAGCCGGTCGGTCTGGCTCTCCACCATGCCGTCGGGGATCTCGCACTCCATGTTCTCCACCAGCTGCTCCAGAACGGCGTTCTCAAAGTCGGCCTTAGCCTGGGCCTCCTTCCGGGCCTGGAGTTTCTCGCCCAGGTCCTTGCGGAAATCGGCCAGGGTCTCGAACTCAGACACGTCCTTGGCGAACTCGTCGTCCACCTCGGGAGACTGAGATTCCTTTACCTCGTTGACCTTCACGTGGAAGACCACGGCCTTGCCGGCCAGGTCGGCGTGGTAGTCCTCGGGGAAGGTGATGTCGATGTCCTTCTCCTCGCCGGCCTTCATGCCGATGACCTGCTCCTCAAAGCCGGGGACGAACATGCCCGCGCCCAGCTTCAGATCGTAGTTCTCGCCCTTGCCGCCCTCGAAGGGGGTGCCGTTGTCGAAGCCCTCGAAGTCGATGACGGCGGTGTCGCCCTTCTTGGCCTTGCGCTTCACGCTGACCAGGCGGGTGGCCCGGTCGATGTAGGGCTTGAGCTCCTCGTCGATGTCCTTCTCGGTGACCTCGACCTCCTCCTTGGGGGCGGTCAGGCCCTTGTACTCGCCCAGCTTGGCCTCGGGACGGACGGAGACCAGCGCCTTGAAGGTGAAGCCCTCCTTGCCCGCCTCCACGATCTCCATCTTGGGGTAGCCCACGTCGTCCAGCCCCTGCTCCTTGACTGCCTCCTCATAGGCGGCGGGGTAGACATCGTTGATGGCATCCTCGTAGAACACGCCGGAGCCGTACATGCCCTCGATGATCTTCCGGGGGGCCTTGCCCTTGCGGAAGCCGGGAACATTGATGCGTCCACGGTTTTTCAGATAGACCTTCTGGATGGCCGCCTCAAAGGCCTCGGCCTCCACCTGGATGGTGAGCTCTACGGTGCTCTTCTCTTTCTTCTCAACACTGGTGACCTTCATTTGTACAATTTCCTCCTGTCGGTCCCGCCTCCGGAACAGCCGGAAGGGGGACCCTTTTACTTTCGCCACGATATTTTACCAGATACGCAGCCGTTTGAACAGTCTTTTTTGAAAATTTTCCAGATTATTTCCTATTCTGGTTTTTCAGAGGGCTGAATCAGGCAGTTTGACGGGGGCAGGCTCACATAGACCCATGTGTAGGGGCCGACGACCCCGGCGGCCCGCCTATCAGGAAACGGCGGGCCGAGGTCGTCCCGCCCTACAAAATACACACCGGCTTGAAGCCTACATAATCGGCGGCCACCAGGCGGTAGTCCACAGTTCCCTGCCGTCCGGTAATCGCCAGGCGGTGGCTCCCTCCGTGGAGGTGGCCGTAACAACACAGCTTTACCTCATACCGCTCCAGCAGGTCGATGATCTCCTGGCAGCGGTAGCCCTGATACAGAGGCGGGTAGTGGAGAAAACACAGCTTCTCCCGCTCTCCCGCCGCCTTCAGCGACGCCTCCAGCCGAATCAGCTCCCGGTTGAAAATTTTGGCGGAGTGCTCCCCCCGGTCCTCCTCATAGAACCAGCCCCGGGTGCCGCACAGGGCGGTCTCTCCGTAGAAATGGCAGTTGTTGTGGAGGATGTCCAGGGTGTGGAAGCCGTTCGCCTCAAAGAAGGCCTGCATTTTGCTGGCGGTGGTCCACCAGTAGTCGTGGTTGCCCTTGAGGAGGAGCTTACGCCCCCCCGGCAGGGCGTCCAGAAAGGCGAAGTCCTCCCGGGCCTCCTCCAGGCTCATGCCCCAGGACACGTCCCCGCAGACCACCACGGTATCCTCCTGGGACACGATCTGAAACCCCTCTCTCAGCTTGTCCACATAGCCTGTCCAGCTCCCGCCGAATACGTCCATCGGCTTATCGGAAGCCAGAGACAGATGGGTATCTCCAATTGCGTACAGGGACATGGGCTCACCCCAGCAGATCCATGACCGCGTCCACCATGTTCTCCTTCTCCACCACCTGGGTGAAGCGGACCCGCTTGCTCCGCAGGCTGGCCAGAGGGGCAGGCGCAGGCTGGCCCGTCCGGGCGGAGAGCCGGTCCAGAGCGTCCAGGCCGGAATCGGGGGCAAAGTCTCCCAGGGCCTCCAGCACGCTGGAGCAGAACTTAAAGGGGCTGGCGGTGGAGGCCACAATGGCGGGCGTGCCGTCCCCGGTCGCCTGCCGGTACTGCCCCAGAGCGGAGAAGGCCACGGCGGTATGGGTGTCGATGAGGTAGCCGTACCGGTCGAACATGGCGCGGATCATCCGCTGGGTCTCCCGGTCGCCGCAGAAGTAGCCTTTGAACCGCTTCTGCAGCTTGTTCCTCACCCTGTCGCTCACCTGATACCGGCCTGTCTCGGCCAGCTGGGTCATGTAGCTCCTGACCTCAGCCGTATCCTGGGTAAGGAAGTAGAGCAGCCGCTCCAGGTTGGAGGAGATCAAAATGTCCATGGAGGGGGACATGGTGTTGTAGAAGGTCCGGTTCCGGTCATAGACTCCCTCCCGAATAAAGTCGGTGAGGACATTGTTGCTGTTGGAGGCGCAGATCAGCTGGTCAATGGGCAGACCCATCTCCCGGGCATAGTAGGCGGCCAAAATGTTGCCAAAGTTGCCGGTGGGCACGCAGATATTCACCGGCTGGCCCGGGGCGATCTTCTCGTCCCGGAGCAGGTCGCAGTAGGCGGAGATGTAGTAGACGATCTGGGGCAGCACCCGGCCCCAGTTGATGGAGTTGGCGGAGGAGAAGAAATATCCCCTGTCAGCCAGCTCCTGGCGCAGTTCCTCATCGGAAAACAGCCGTTTCACTCCGGTCTGGGCGTCGTCAAAGTTGCCGTACACGGCAGCCACGCCCACGTTGTCCCCCTCCTGGGTAATCATCTGGAGCTCCTGGACCTCAGACACCCCGTCCTTGGGATAGAACACCAGAATTTTGGTCCGAGGCACGTCCCGGAAGCCCTCCAGGGCCCCCTTCCCCGTATCGCCGGAGGTGGCCACCAGGATGCAGGCGGTCTTCTCCTCCTCCGTCTTGATCAGGGATGCGGTAAGCAGGTGGGGCAGCATCTGCAGGGCCATATCCTTGAAGGCGCAGGTGGGGCCGTGCCACAGCTCCAGGCAGTGGGTGGCGCTGTCGATGGTATGGACAGGGGCTACCGCCGGAGTATCGAACTTGTCCGGGCCGTAGGCGGCGTTGACAAAATTGGTGAGCTCCTTCACGGAGAACTCCTCCAAAAACTGCTTCATCACATAGACCGCCCGCTGCTGATAGGCCATATCCCGCATGTCCTCCAGCGCCTTGCCCGGCAGCTTGGGGATGTAGAAGGGGGTCAGCAGGCCGCCGTCTCTGGCCAGCCCCTGTGTGATGGCCTGAGCGGCGGAGTATTGAATGGTATTGTCCCGCGTACTGATATACCGCATAGTGATCCTTCCTTATCATGGTTATGATGGCTTTCATTATGCCAGTTTTTCTCCCCCGGGTCAAGAGATTTCGGGATCAAAAGGCATTTTCCAGATGAAAAATCTCCGGTTTCGGGGTCTCGATCCCCCGCGGGGCATAGATCTCCACCACATCAAACCGGGGCTGGAGGTCTGTAGGGTGGCTGAGCAGATACAGCTCCGCCGCGGCGCGCAGCCTGTTCTGCTTGCGGCGGTCCACAAAAGCGGCCGCCGGACCGTAGGCGGCGCTCTTGCGCAGCTTGACCTCTACAAAGCACAGATACTCTCCGTCCTCGGCCACCAGGTCCAGCTCCCCGAAGCGGCAGTTCCAGTTGGCGGCGGTAATACGATAGCCTCTGTCCCGCAAAAATTCAGCCGCCCGGTCCTCCCCCCACCGGCCCAGCAGACGGCTCTCCCGGCCGCTCATCGCTCCGCCTTCTTTTTCAAAAAGGTCCTGCGGTGGATGGGGCTGGGCCCGTGCTGGGCCAGCATCGCATAGTGGAGCTCCGTCCCGTAGCCCTTGTGCTTGTCGAAACAGTACTCTGGATACTTTTCCGCCATCTCCACCATATACCGGTCCCGGCTCACCTTGGCCAGGATGGAGGCCGCAGCGATGGAGGCCGACAGGCTGTCCCCCTTCACCACACAGCGGTGAGGGGTGGTAATGGCCGCGCTCCTGCCGTGGTCCCGGTTGCCGTCGATGAGGGCGAAGCCCGGGGGCTGGGACAGGCCGTCGATGGCCAGCTGCATGGCGCGCATCCTCGCGCTGAGGATGTCCGTCCTGTCGATCTCCGCCGCGTCCACAAAGGCCACCGACCAGGCCAGCGCCCGCTCCTGGATGACAGGGAAAAGCGCTTCACGGCGCTTCTCCGTCAGCTTTTTGGAGTCGTCCAGGCCGGGGATATCCTCTCCAAAGGGCAGAATCACCGCCGCCGCGTACACCGGCCCGGCCAGGGGCCCCGCCCCCGCCTCGTCACAGCCGCAGATCAGAGCGTGGTCCTCTTCTAAAGCCTCTCTTTCGTATTGCCAGAAATCCATGGTTATTGCTCCCTCCAGCGGTCCTCATACCAATGCCACAGGAAATCGTAGTGGTTCAGCCGCTCATAGGTCACCTTTACGCAGTTCTCTTCCTCGAACTCCGGGATCAGCGTCCCACAGAAGAACCACTCCAGCAGGGTCTTGAAATCCGGGGCCGCCGGACAGCTCCCCTCCCTCCAATAGTCCTCGTCCCACTCCTCGTCGTGGGCAAAGGAGACCAGGAGCCAGCTGGCGCCAAAGTTGGGGTCGTCCACCACCACCTGATCCGCCGGCTTGGACAGGTCCCAGAGCAGCCAGTCGCTGTCCCAGTTCCCGATGGGAAGGTATTTCCCGTACTGCTCCGGCCCGGCGGAGTAGGAAAAATACTCCCGTGCGGCGCGGCGGAACTCCACCATGGCATCCCTCAGCTCCTTTATCCCGGTGTTCAGTGTCAGCGGGCGGGGGCAGGTGTACATATCAAAACCGTTGGAGATGCCCCAAAAATGGAAGTCCATCTGATAGGACTTGAGAAACTCCCTGTATAGGGAGGGAATTTTGATCTGGAACTCCTCCTCAAAGGCGTCGATCTCCTGGTCGGTGACCCCGGTGGGCACCAGCCCGGTCTTGGAAAACCAGCCCCGCTCCTTCAGCTTCTGAAAGGCCTGCTCTACAAACTCTTTTTCCTCCTGCGTCGTCATAACTTCTCCTCCTTTATATCAGCGGGCGGCACCTCCAGGGTAAACCGCCCCAGCTTACTCCCCCGGTACTCGTCCAGCAGGACGCGAGCCATGCGCTCGGTGTCCACCTCGCCGCCGGAAATGCGCATCCCCCGCCTGGCGGCGGCGGCCTGGAGAAGCCGATAGCCCCAGGCCACGTCGTTCTCCCTCTCCTCCCAGGCGGGGACCTCGGTGAGCTTGTAGCTGTCCACCAGCGCCTGGGGGTAGCGCTCCCCCAGCAGAGCCATGAAGTGACAGCCCAGGGTCTCCACGTCCATGATCTCGTCCTTCACCGCCCCGGTGAAGGCCAAGTTCATGCCGGTGACCTCGTCCTCAAACTTGGGCCAGAGGATGCCGGGGGTGTCCAGCAGGTCCAGCCCCTGGTCCACGTGGACCCACTGCTTGCCCCGGGTGACGCCGGGGCGGTCGCTGGCCTTGGCCGATTTCTTTTTGGCCACCTTATTGATAAAGGTGGACTTGCCCACGTTGGGCACCCCCACCACCATGGCCCGGACCGGCCGGCCCACCTGGCCCTTCTCCTTCCAGCGGACGATCTGGTCCTTGAGAACGCCCTGCACAACCGTCGAAAATTGGTTGATCCCCCGGCCGGACCGGGCGTCGGTCTCCAGGACCGAGTGGCCCTGGCTCCGGAAATAAGCTCCCCAGGCCCTGTTCTGGGCGGGGTCGGCCTGGTCCGCCCGGTTGAGGACAATGAGCCGGGGCTTGCCCGCGCAGATGGCATCGATGTCCGGGTTGCGGCTGGAGGCCGGGATGCGGGCGTCGATGATCTCTGCCACCATGTCCACCAGCTTCAGGTCGGCCTCGATCTGCCGCCGGGTCTTGGTCATGTGGCCGGGATACCATTGGATGTTCATGAGGGACCTCCCAAAATTCAGAGATTTGTAAGGAACTTGACCGCTTTTTTGTAAGAACTATCTGGTATTCTCCCTGTATCCACTACAGAGAGGAGCTTAATTATGAGTTTTTTTGTCCTGAAAACTGTCGCCCTGCTGTCCATGCTGTGGGACCATGTGACACATGTCTGGCCGCTGGCCATGACATTGCAGGGAATATTTTTCCCCAATGCCGCAGAGACCGTCCCGGCCCTGATGATCCTCCAGCGGGCCACTGGCTACATCGGCCGCATCGCCGCCCCCATCTTCCTGTTCTCCATCGCCAACGGCTACCGGCACACCCGGAATTTTAACAAATACGCCCTGCGGCTGCTGGTCTTTGCCTGTCTGGCGGAGTGGCCCTATTATCTCCTGTTCGGCTTTCACGGCAACATCATGTTTACCCTGCTGCTGGGCCTGCTCACTCTGCGGCTCATGGACTGGGGCAACGAAAAGCGGGCGGGGCTGGGATATGCTCTGGCCGCCGGTGTGGTGATCGCCGCTGAGTATTTCGCTCTCTTCGAGGGCAAAGGGCGCTATATCCTGTTTATCCTGGTCTTTTACTGGACGGAACACTGGCCGGTCCGAAAAAAGGCCCTGCTGTGGCTGTTCCTCATGCCCCTGTCCCGGTACAGTCTGATCTGGATGGTCTTCTTCGAGCAGTCGTTTAACTATCAGTGGTTTCATATACTGTGCATGAATATTCTTGGGCCCCTGCTGGGGGTGGCGTTCACCTTCTTCTACAACGGAAAAAAGGGGCTTTCCTTTCCGGGAGACAAGTACCTGTGGTATGTCTTCTACCCCGCTCACCTTCTGCTGCTGGGGCTGGCACAGAGGGCGCTGCTGGGAGCGTAGCAAAAAGGAGCGGCAAAGCCGCTCCTTTTTTGATTACAGCGCTTCCTTGACCTTGGCGGCCTTGCCCACGCGGTCGCGCAGGTAGTACAGCTTGGCGCGGCGCACCTTGCCCTTGCGGACGACCTCCACCTTCTCCACAGAGGGAGCATGGAGGGGGAACACCTTCTCCACGCCGATGCCGTAGGAGATGCGGCGGACGGTGAAGCTCTCCTCGATGCCGCCGTGCTTCTTGGCGATGACGGTGCCCTCGAAGACCTGGATACGCTCACGGCTGCCCTCTTTTACCCGCAGGTGAACCCGGACAGTGTCGCCGATAGACACCTTGGGGGGCTCGGCCTTTGTGTACTTCTCGGTAAATGCTTTCATCAGATCCATAGTTGTTTTCCTCCTGTTATATAGGCGTTCATTCCGGCCCTTGTCCCCCTCCAGAGGGGCGCCGCAGAGGACCGCCCGTTATTCAGACTAAGGAAGTATATCACAGCGGGCCGGGGATTGCAAGCAGTTTTTTCCCTTTTTCGGGAGAAATTTAATCCTCCAGCAAATAGCTCTGCTCCGGGGAGAGCTGCTCCGGGCGGCGGATATAGCCAATCCCATCCTCCTCCCAGATGACGCCCAGCAGTCTGTCCTCCCGGTCCCGTATCTGGTAGGTGTTCTCCGCCAGCTCCCGCAGCACCGCCGGAGTCAGGTTCTCGCCGTCAAACCAGTACAGCACCTGGAAGCCGGAGGGGTGGTTGGCCTCCCGGTTCCACCCCCGGTACATGGGGTCGGCGGGCAGGGGGGTCACTCCCACCCTGCCCCCCAGGGCGGTGAGCAGGCCGGTAAAGGCCCAGTCGCTCTCGGTACAGCCATGAACGTGCTCATGGTAGAAGAAATTCTGGTTGGGCAGGTAGGAGGGCTCCAGGTTCAGCACCCCGATCCGGCCGGAGGAACCGTCCACCCCCTCCGCCGCCACCGTATCCAGCACCAGCCGGGCGATGCGCTGGTCGTTGTACCAGGTGTCGCGGTAGTCCTTGATCTCGCTGGCCCCGGCCACACAGAACACAAAAGCCAGCGCCGCCGCCAGGACGGGCAGCCCTCCCTTTCCCAGCTTCAGCCTGTCCCACAGCCACAGCAGCAGGGTATCGGCAAGCAGGGCGATGCCGGGGAAGGAGGTCACCGTCCCCCGCAGGGAGAACCAGGGGTTGCCCAGCACCAGGAACAGGCTGGCCGGACCGGCGGCAAGCAGCACGCCGGACAGCAGGGCCAGCCAGAGGGGGGCGTCCCTCTCCCCTTCCGGCTCATCCTTCGGCCTCCACCTCCGGACCAGCAGCCAGAACAGGCCACACAGTACAGCCGCCCCCAGAGCCCACACCAGCAGCTCCCCGGAGAAGATCATCCGCACCCCCCGGACAAAGCCCTTGGCCGCGGTGAAAAAACCGCCGCCCAGGAAGGCGCAGAAAAACTGCCACAGGACCTTGGGCAGGAAAGCAAACCAGTAGTAACGGCTGAAGGGGAGCAGGATCTCCGCCCGGCTGCTGTACACTCCGCCGTCCGCCAGCAGCCGGGTGACCAGGAAATACAGACCCATGGCGGGCAGTCCCCACAGGGACAGGGCGCACCGGCCCAGGGACTGTCTCTTTCCCGTCCACTCCAGAATGGCCGCCCCCACCGTCAGGGTGATGGACAACAGCCCCGCCTGCTCATAAAAGCCGAAGGGGATCAGCTGGAGGATCAGATACAGGACCAGCCAGCCCCAGCCCCTTCCGTCCAGCCAGTTCAGGAAGGTGCGGGCCGCCAGAGCAGCGAAGAACATTCCCACTACCACCCGGGTGGAGGCCGACATCCAATAGGTTCCCTCGATCCCCAGGGGAAGCAGGGCCATAATCACCGGGAGCACAGGGCTGACCCGGAAGTACCGTCCCAGAGTATTCCAGATGAGCAGGACAGCGGCCACATACATGGCCGAGATCAGGGCTACCCCCAGGATCATATGGTCAAACAGGGGCCCCCAGACGAAAAAATCCGCGATCCCCGCCAGAGGCCGGGAAGCCAGCAGGCCGGTGGCCTGCTGGAGGGCCATAAAATCACCCGAACTGGGATAGTTGTGATACTGGATGTAGTCGTCCAGCTGGTGGTAATACTGCACGCCAAAGGCGCAGTACCGGACCATGACCAGCAGGAACAGCACCGCGGCCAGTCCGGCTGTCAGCCTCCAGTCCGTTTTTTTTCGCTCAAGCATTGGAATAGACCTCCTTGTGGACCTGGGATACTGTCACCTCGATCTGTGGGAACGCCTTGGCCAGCCGCCGGGCCAGCGGGGCACACACCACATTTTCTGTGGGAAAGTGGCCGGCGTCCAGCAGGTTGAGGCCCAGAGCCCTGGCCTCCAGGAACTGGTCGTACTTCACATCGGCGGTGACCAGGGCGTCACAGCCCGCCGCTGCTGCTGTGCGGAAGTAGCCCCCGCAGGCCCCGCCGCCCACAGCCACCCGTCGCACCGGGCGGCCGGTGTCGATGAAGCGCACGCCGCCCGCACCCAGCTTCTCTTTTACAAGGGCCGCAAACTCTATACAGGTCATCTCTTTGATAGCTCCTGTGCGGAGGATGCCGTCTCCCCCGTCCAACCCCCGCACCTCGGTCAGGCCCAGCTGCACCGCAAGTGCATCGTTGACGCCGCCCTCCGCCTTATCCAGGTTGGTGTGCATACACACGCAGCCCACGCCGCTCTCGATGAGGCACAGGAGCAGCCTGCCCTGGGGATCGTCGTCCCGGACGGATTGCACCTTGTGCCAGGCGCAGTTCATCACCGGGTGGTGGCTCACGATCAGATTGGCCCCCAGTCTGACAGCCTCCTCCACCACCCACTCAGTCACGTCCAGCGCCACCAGGATCTTGGTGACCTCCCGACCGGTGTGGCCCACCAGCAGGCCCACGTTGTCCCACTCCTCCGCTAGCTCCTTGGGAGCCAGCGTGAAAATCGCCTGCTCTACGTCACGTAACGTTGCCACTGTTCCCACTCCTTTTTCATGTCACGGAGGCCGTCACAGACCTCCTCCAACTCCTGCTTTCGGGCAGGCGCGCCCTCTCCCCTGGCCCGGGACATGCCCGCCAGCGCCCGGCCCGTCCGGGCGATCCACCGGTCCAGCCACGCTCCCCGCAGGGGGTCTCGGTTGTTTTTTCCCGCCCACAGCTCCGCCGGGGTCAGGGGGGGCATCTCCCCCGCCCGGACCAGCAGAGCGGTGTAAAGGTTTTCCCCTTCCCGGGCCAGCCGCTCCTCTGTGATGGCAAAGCCGCTGTCCCGGAGCCAGCCCCGCAGATCGGGGAAGGAGGACATGGGCTGTAAAATCAGGGGAATGTTCCGCTCCCGGGTCCAGGGGGCGGCGGACAAAATGGCGGCGATGGTCTCTCCGCCCATGCCGGCGATGGCGACCGCGTCCACCTCCTCGGGCCGGATTCCCGACAGGCCGTCACACAGGCGAAAGGCCACCTTCCCGGTCAGCCCCGCCTGACGCACCGTCTCCCTGGCCCGGGCCAGAGGGCCCTGGCGCAGATCGGCGGCGATGGCAAAGGGGATCCTTCCCTCCAGGATCAGGGCGGCGGGCAGGTAGGCGTGGTCGGTGCCCACGTCGGTCAGCCGGGCCCCCTCCGGCACCAGCTCCCCCACCATCCGCAGCCGGGGCGTCAGTTCGATCCTCATAGCCCCTCCGCCCGGATGGATATGCGGATGGCCTGAGCAAAGTCCCGCACGTCCTGTTCCCGCTCCTCATTGAGGAAGGGCTCTCCCCTGCCCCAGTCCCGGCGGCAGAACATGCCCATGTACTCCAGACCTCCGTGGCGGCAGAACCGTTTGACGCCCTCCTCCCACAGGTCGGCCCCCTTCTCCGGGGGATAGCCGCAGGTGGCGATGGCGGCCAGCCGTTTGCCCGCCAGCAGCCTGGCCCCCTTCTCCCGGCCGTAATTCTTCGTCCCGGCGTAGATGGCCCGATCCAGCAGGGCCTTCATGGGGGCGGTGCAGAAGAAGGCGTAGATGGGGGTGGCCAGAACGATCACGTCGCAGTCCGCCATAGTCTGGAAGATCTCCTCAAAGTCGTCGTCCTGAACGCAGCCCGGCCCGCCCGCCGCATCCTGGCAGGTCATGCACCCCAGGCAGGGGTTCACTGCCCGGTCGTACAGGGGGATCACCTGAGTCTCCACCCCTATCGCCCCGCACTCCTCCAAAAAGGGGACCAGCAGGGAGGCGGTGTTGCCCCTCTCCCGGGGGCTGCCCATCAGTATACAGAATTTCATCCCGCCACCTCGTTATATCGAACATTTGTGCCCATCTTAGCACAATATTTTCCTGCTGTAAAGCTCAAAAATAATCGCCCTCCCGTGGGAGGACGATGATCCTCTTATTTGCCAACCAGCTTGTTGACCTGGGCCAGCAGTTCATCCACGTCCACGCCGTGGACCATGCAGGCCTCCTCAACGGTCTCGCCCTGGGAGGCGGGGCAGCCCAGGCAGTGCATACCGATACCCATAAAGATGGGGGCGGCCTGAGGAGCGACCTTCAGGATGTCGCCGATGATGGTGTCTTTGGTAATGGTCATGATCAATTCCTCCGTTTATCTTTGGGATGGAGATAGTATAACCGATATGCGGTTTTTTTGCAATGAATTTTTTCTTCCCTTTTGGAAAAACCAGCGTTATAATCAGATGATTTTTAAGAAAAGGATCTGATCCTATGGACCAGCAAGCCCATCCCGCCGCCGAGCGGCTGTTTCCCGTGGCCCTGCTCACCCTTTCCGGCGGGCTGCAGGATGCATACACCTACCTCCGCCGGGGCAGAGTCTTTGCCAACGCTCAGACAGGCAACATCGTCCTGCTGGGCCAGAGCCTGTTCGACGGGGACTGGTCCCGGGCCGTCCGCTATCTCCTCCCCGTGGTGGCCTTCGCCCTGGGGGTAGCGGCGGCGGAGGCGATCCGGCTCCACCCGTCCCGGCTCCACTGGCAGCGGAGGGTGCTGCTGTGGGAAATCTTCCTGCTGTTCCTGGTAGGCTTCATCCCCCACTCCCTGGACCAGCTGGCCAACGCCCTGGTCTCCTTCTCCTGCGCCATGCAGGTCCAGGCCTTCCGAAAGATGGAGGGCTTCCTCTTCGCCAGTACCATGTGCATCGGCAACCTGCGCAGCGGCGTGGAGGCCCTGTGCACCTTTTTACGCACCGGAGACCGCCAGGAAAGGAAAAAGGCCCGGCTGTATTTCCTGGCTATCCTCCTGTTCGCTCTGGGGGCCGAGATTGGCAGCCTGGCCGTGGAGCTTCTGGACCTGCCCGCCATCTGGCTGTCCTGCGTTATGCTGGCCCTGGGCTTTCGGCCGCTGTCCAAAAGGGATTAAAGAAAAAGCCCGCTTTCCGGCGGACTTTTCTCTGTCGCATGATCACTGTTTTTTTCCGTACTTTCGCTCCACATAGCGGCGGCCTTTGAAAAAGATCAGCAGGCCGGCGGCAATGAGGGCCACCGGGATCAGGGCGTAGAGCCCCAGTACCAGGATAAACCGGATTCCTCCAAAAGGATCCATGTATCTCTCCCCTTTCCTCAAAGCATCATAATTCCCACAGAAAACAGCATAATCACAAGCTGGAGCAGCATGTATCCGCCCCAGGCGGCCAAAATCAGGCCCAGCCAGTACCAGTGGGTAGCGAACCACCCGGGTTTATTGGGCTGTGAGGGTCCTGCTTCTCCTGCCTCCTCCTGCTCCTCCGGTACATTGCCCAGCAGCTCGTCGGTGGTGATACCCAGCGCCCGGGCCAGGGGAACCAGCTTGTCCGTGTCGGGCACCGCGTCGCCCACCTCCCACTTGCTCACCGCCTGGCGGGACACCCCCACCAGTTCGGCCAGCTTCTCCTGGGACAGGCCCCGCTTGGCCCGCCCGGTCTGAATAATTTCGCCCATTGCCATGGATCAGACCTCCTTTCCCCTCCATTCTGACAAAAACCCGGTTGCAGTTCCACCAGTTCCGCCTTGCAATTGCGCAAACGGGAGTTGCGGCGGCCTGTTTTCTCCGTTTTATAGAAAAAGTCCGCCTTCCGGCGGACTTTTTTCCTGGCTTGTTATCAGCCCTGCTGCTCGCGCATCTTGGCGAAGCAGTCGCTGCAGTAGACGGGACGGTCAGACTTGGGCTCGAAAGGAACCTTTGCCTCACCGCCGCAGGCGGCGCACACGGCGGTGAAGTACTCACGGGGGCCGCGGGCGGCGTTCTTGCGGGCGTCACGGCAGGGCTTGCAGCGCTGGGGCTCGTTCTGGAAGCCGCGCTCCGCATAGAACTCCTGCTCACCAGCGGTAAAGGTGAACTCGTTGCCGCACTCTTTGCATACCAGGATCTTGTCTTCGTACATGGAAATTCCCTCTCTTTGACTTTTGCCCGGCGCTTGGCCTGGGCGTGTGATATTGCGATCAGCTCTCGCTGGATACGCCGGAAGAAATTTGCAGGGCCGTTTTGCGGCGGATACGCTGGATGGCGTTGTCCACCGACTTCTGTGAGCGGCCCACCCGCTGGGCAATCTCTCCACAGGAGAGGCCGTTCAGGTAAGGGGGTAGTATTTGCGCTTCAAACTTGGATAATCGGCCCTTGAGCGCCTCCAGGCGCTCTCTCAGTTCCTCTCTGCCGATGACCACGTCCTCCGGGCTTTCGGCGCTGGAAAACAAATACGCATTGGTTCCGTCAAAAAGAGGGGGCTCGTAGGAAACGCTGTGATTCAATGGGGCGTGCTTGCCACCCTGGGCCGCGCGTACAGCAGTGTACAGGCGGCTGCGGATGCAAACCTCCGCAAAGGTGCGAAAAGCGGCGTCCCGCTCCGGGTCAAAGCTGCGGATAGCGGTAAGCAGGCCTAAAAAGCCTTCCTGAATCAGGTCCTCGCTGTCGCCCCCCGCCAAAAACAGAGGTCGGGCACAGGCCCGGACCAGCCAGCCATACCGGCGCACCAATTCTGTCTCCGCGCTGGAATCGCCCTGGGCCGCGCCCAGGCACAATGCCTCATCGGATAAATCAAATAATTTCTGTTCCATACTATTATCCCGGTTATTTTTTATCATAAACAAAATGTTCAGATTTGTCAAGGCCTTTCCCAAAAAAGTTTGTTGATATTTCCAGTCTTCCAATTTTTGAGTAGAACCAGGCAGTCCGCTTACAGCTCAGGGATCAGATCAGCCAGCCGCTGAGCGGTCTCCTGGGCGGTCTCCTGGCTTCTGGCCTCCACCATCACCCGCATGAGAGCCTCTGTGCCCGAGGGGCGCACCAGAATCCGGCCCTCGTCTCCCAGCGCCTCCTCCTCCCGCTGGACGGCCTGGGCCAGCAGGGGGCTGGCCATGGCGGCCTTTTTCACGTCGTTGTCCGCCACGGGGACGTTGATGAGCACCTGGGGGTACCGGGGGCAGGCGCTGAACACCTCGCTGGCCTTTTTGCCGCTCTCCTTGAGAAGGGCCAGGATCTGCAGGGCGGTGAGCTGGCCGTCGCCGGTGGTGGCGTGGTCCAGGAAGATCATGTGGCCCGATTGCTCGCCTCCCAGGGCGTAGCCCTTCTCCACCATCCGTTCCAGCACGTTTCGGTCCCCCACGTCGGTACACTCCAGCTTCATCTCGTGCTCTTTGGCGTAGACGTGGAAGCCCAGGTTGGACATGACGGTGGCCACCACCGTGTCGCCGGGGAGCCGGCCTTTGGACTTCATGTCCAGGCCGCAGGCGGCCATGATCTGGTCGCCGTCGATGAGGTTGCCCAGCTCATCCACGGCCAGGCACCGGTCGGCGTCCCCGTCGAAGGCGATGCCCATGTCGTAGCCCCCCGCCTTCACCATGGCGGCCAGGGCGTCCATGTGGGTGGAGCCGCAGCGGTCGTTGATGTTCACCCCGTCGGGGTCGGCGTTGATCACGTCGGTGCGCAGCTTGGAGAAGCGGTCGAACAGCCGGGCGGCGGTGGCCGAGGCGGCGCCGTTGGCGCAGTCCACCAGGATGCGCAGGCCGCCCAGGGTGGAGTCGATGGTGGACTCCAGGTGGTCGATGTAGTCCTCGCTGGCCTTGGGGGCCACGTAGCTCACCTTGCCGATATCGCCGCGGGTCTTCATTGGCACGTTGTTGGAGCCAAAGAGGACGATGTCCTCGATCTTCTCCTCCAGTTCGTCGGACAGCTTGAAGCCCTTGCCGTTGAAAATCTTGATGCCGTTGTGCTCGAAGGGATTGTGGCTGGCCGAGATGACGATGCCCGCGTCCGCCTCCTCGTCCACCGTCACCCAGGCCACCCCGGGGGTGGGCAGGGTACCCAGGTCCAGCACGTCCGCCCCGGCGGTGCACAGCCCGGAGATCAGCGAGCCCTTGAGAAGGTCGCCGGAGATGCGGGTATCCTTGCCGATGGTCACCAGGGGCTTGCCCCCCTTGCTTTTGGCCAGCACCGTGGCCGCCGCAAGGCCCACCTTGTAGGCCAGATCCGCGTCCAGCCCGGCGTTCACCACGCCCCGAATGCCGTCTGTTCCAAATAATTTGCCCATGCTGATACACCTCAAATCTAAATTTAGCGTTTTCCAGTCCTGATAAACTCGATCAGTTTCTCCACATCGTCAAAGTCGTCATAGTCTCCGACGATTCCCTTCCGATGGTATACAATTCCCCGCTTTTCGTTTTCCTCCAGGCAGTCAAGCAGTTCGTCAAGTCCATATCTCTTTGTAAATAATGTAAATCCATAGGGTTTTATATTATTCAGCAGTCCCTTTTTGCAATCCCTTTCACAGGCATAGCAGTGGGAAAGGCCCCTTTCCATAGAACATTTTCTGTTTTCGCACCAGGACTTGTCGGGACAGCTGCCTGAATCACAGCCACCGCACTCTACATTCTCCGAACACAGGCAGCAGGCCAGCCCACATCTCGCAATTCCCAATTCCCTTTTCATCCAGCTCTCTCCTTTATTTTACCGCTTCGCCGCCGCGAAGTCATAGGCCTCCCGGACCCAGGCCATCAGCTCGTCGTCAATCTCCTCCACCGACCCGATGACCAGGTGATGGGTCCACCTTCCAGGATATGGCTCGGAGGCCTGGTCGATGCGTGGGGAGCCCTCCCGCCGGTTCAGGCCCAGCGTGATAGTGATGTAGGGGTCGGGCCGGGCCTTGGCCCGCCGGGCGGCCAGAAAGGACACCGCCCCGAACACTCGCCGGTTTTTCAGGGTAATCTGGCTCTTCTGAGGCTGGATGACCACCCCCTCCAGCTCCGCTAAAAGCCGCCCCTCAAAAGCTCTGTAAAGGGGAATCGCTTCCGGGTGTTCGTTAAAAAAGAACAGGGTATTCTGGTCCATATGTCAGTCCTCCCGCAGACGTTTTTCCATCACGTCCCACACCAGCACACAGCCGCTCTCCGTCTCCTCGCTCTGGTGCTCCACCGTGTAATACCCCCGGCGCTCATAGAGCCGGACAGCGGGCAGAGAGGCGTCCAGTTGAACAACGTCATGATCCACTGCCACGGCCTCCTCTAGCCGGTCCAATATGTAGCGGCCGTACCCTCTGCCCTGGTATTCCGGCAGAACGAACACGCGCTCGATATGGTTTTTCTTCCGGCTGCCCGTGCCCACCAGCGCTCCGCCGTCCAGCAGGACATTCACCTGCCCCGCCGTTATGGCGGCGGACACCCGCTCCGGGCCGTGCCAGCTCAGAAAATAGTCCACACAGCCCTGAGGGTAATATCGGGGGAAAACTGTGCGGATGGTATCCTGTATCAGAGCCAGCACAGCGGAAAAGTCCCGCCGAGACGCTTTTCGATATTCCATGGCCGCCTCCTAAAAGCTCAGCTGGTCCAGGCCGCCCGGCTCGCCGGGGACGGGCAGGCCCAAATGCTGGTAGGCCTTGGGGGTAACGCACCGGCCCCGGGGGGTGCGGGTCAAAAAGCCCAGCTGCATCAGGTAGGGCTCGTACACGTCCTCCAGGGTGACCGCCTCCTCGTTGATGGTGGCGGCCAGGGTGTCCAGCCCCACCGGGCCCCCCCGGTAGTTGTCCATGATGGACCGCAGCATCCGGTGGTCGATGGAGTCCAGGCCCAGGTGGTCGATCTCCAGGGCGGTGAGGGCCTCGTCGGCCACCTTTTTGGTGATGACGCCCCCGGCTTTCACCTGGGCGAAGTCCCGCACCCGGCGCAGCATCCGGTTGGCGATTCTAGGCGTCCCCCGAGAGCGCCTGGCGATCTCCATAGCGCCGTCGGCCTCGATAGGTACCTCCAGAATGCCGGCGGAGCGGGTGACAATCCAGGACAATTCCTCCGGGCTGTACAGCTCCAGCCGCAGGGTGACCCCGAAGCGGTCCCGCAGAGGGGCGGACAGTTGGCCCGCCCGGGTCGTCGCCCCGATGAGGGTGAACTTGGGCAGGTCCAGGCGGATGGAGTTGGCCGAGGGGCCCTTGCCGATGATGATGTCGATGGCGTAGTCCTCCATGGCGGGGTATAAGATCTCCTCCACCGCCCGGTTCAGGCGGTGGATCTCGTCCACGAAGAGGATGTCATTCTCGTTCAGGTTGGTCAGCAGGGCGGCCAGGTCCCCCGCCTTCTCAATGGCCGGGCCTGAGGTGATGCGTATGTTCACCCCCATCTCGTTGGCGATGATGCCGGAGAGGGTGGTCTTGCCCAGGCCGGGCGGGCCGTGGAGCAACACGTGGTCCAACGGCTCATTGCGCATTTTCGCCGCCTGGATAAAAACCTCCAGGTTGCCCTTGGCCTTCTCCTGGCCGATGTACTCCCGGAGGGTCTTGGGGCGTAAAGAAAACTCCCCCTCATCCTCCCGGGTCAGAGAGGTGGTCACCAGAGGTTCCAGTTCCTCGGCGTCCAGTCCCGCGCCGGAAAAATCAATACTCAAAATGTCACTCCCTATTTACAGCTTCATTTTCGCTGTAACGATTTGGTCAATACATCTGCAAGTATCCTCAAATTTATCTCTTACCACACTGTTTGGGAAGCGAATAACTTCTATCCCCCATGCCGACAACAACTTATCCCGTTCTCTATCATATTCTGTTCCATCTTCCGTATAATGCTGTGCGCCGTCCAATTCAATCGCAATTCTGACACTGGCACAGTAGAAATCAACAATATAGCCATCTACTACTTTCTGACGCAAAAAACGAACAGGGTAGTCTTTCAAAAAATCATACCACAAATGCCGCTCCTCCGGCGTCATATTCTTGCGCAGCTCCTTTGCCCGAGGCGTCAGTTTAGGCACATGTTTGCTTCTCACGGAATCCCCCCGCCACTTCGTGGCCCTCCCCCCTTTAACAAGGGGGGCTTTTGTGCGCTGAATGTCGCCGTTCTCCTTCAAAGGCCCCCTTGTGAAAGGGGGCTGTCGCCGCCGCAGGCGGTGACTGGGGGATTCCGTCCTCACCACCGCCGGGCCAGGTCACGGAGGGTGTCCAAAAAGGCCTCCTCGCCGAAGGTGTTGAATTTCAGGAACATGCCCTGGCTGCCTCCGGCGGTGATGCCGGAGAGGTAGATTTTGTTTTCATCCCCCACCAATGTCAGCGTCATGGACAGGCGGTTGCCGCCGGTCATGCTGTACCGCTCGTAGACCCGGACGGTCACCCGCACGCCGAAGGACTGGAAATAGCTCTCCTCCTCGAAGCTGGCCGACGCGCTGCCGTCCAGGATGCCGTCATGAAAGTAGCGCAGAGCCTGGTCGTAGTCGCCCTGGAGGGTACACTCAAATTTCGCCATATTATACTTCCTCTCACCCAAATATCTCCAGCAAAACGCAAAGCCCTGCTACATTTATTTGCTCATCCTGATACCCATCAGGACAAGGATGCACCACCATGGATATGCAGTGGTTCGCTCCATAGAAGTCCAGCTCATAGCCCGACTGTGACCGGGCAATCCCGTGGAATAAATAACATCTGCCGTCCCCCACACAGCATACCGGCCTCGTCAAGTCAAGGCCAAGCCGCTCCGCCAATTCGTCCAAGGCGGGCACAATTCCATTTAATCCAAATACTTTTTGTGGAAATCTTCGGGCCAAATCTACTGTTTTTTCCGGGTCAGAACAAAACTCCCACCCTTGGACCGAATATCGGACCATGTTTACCTCTCCCATTTTTCAGGATTCCGGCAATAATTATACAACACATCTGATGCTGGAATCTGTTGACTTTCCTCACCAGGAAGGTTCATCCCCCAAACATTAACAAAAACCCGAGGCGGCTTCACGCTGAACACATCCACCCACATATCTTGCGCGGCTAAAACATAGTGCCAGCCGTTCTTTTCCAGGTATTCCCGATCAAGAGACTGGCGGATACACCAGTTAAAGTAGTTGGTATACCGGCACCGAAAAGCCCAAAATTTCACTTTATCCGCGCCAGACTTCTCTTGAAAAAAGAACAGCTTGTTATCCTCAAACACAGACAGCGCCTGCGTTCTAAAATTTTGAAAGCCTCCAGAAAATACCACCTGCATTTCATAGGTCTTAGGCTTCTGATTGCTTCCATCGCAGAATAAAAATACCAAACCCCGTTCGTCGAAATGGATTCCATCAAAGAAATGCCCACCTTCCGGCAAATAGGGGGACAGTTCCAGCAGTTCCACTTTCAGGCGCTCATCTGTCTCGTCCCCGTCATAATAGTCATATTCCGGCTTGCTTTCCATTTTTCTACCCTTTCACCATCTTTTTCAGGGCCTGCTTGATGACCTGCTCCAGGGAAAGGCCGTCCAGGTCGACGCCCTTGAGGGCCAGATTGATCTCCCCCTGGGAGTAGCCCAGCACAGCCAGGGCGGCGGTGGCCTCGGACAGCTTGTTCTCCGGGATGACGGTGACCCCGGTGCCGCCGTAGCTCTCCCCGGCGGCGTTGATGGTCTGGCCCTTGGCCAGCTTGTCCTTCAGCTCCAGGATGACCCGCTGGGCGATCTTTTTACCGATGCCCTGGGCGCAGGTGAGGGCCTTCTCGTCCCCGGTGATGATGCTCAAAGCCAGATTGGCCGGGGTGCTGGCCGACAGGATGGACAGGGCCGCCTTGGGGCCCACTCCGGAGACAGAAATCAACTGCTGGAACAGCCGCAGCTCCTCCGCCGTGGCAAAGCCGTAGAGCTCCACCGCGTCCTCCCGGACATTCAGGTGGGTAAAGAGCTTTCCCTTGTCGCCCTTCTTCAGCGCGGACAGGGTGTATGTGGTGGTGCGGCAGGCGTAGCCCACCCCGCCACAGTCGATGACGGCCAGATAGGGCTCAATGTGGGCTACGGTACCATTCAAGTAGTAAAACATAGTCGTTACCTCGTATCATATTTCTCCGGGTCAAAGACCCGCTCCGTATTTAACAGGCTGGTGGCCGAACGGGCGTGGCAGATGGCAATAGCCAGCGCGTCGGCGGCGTCGTCGGGTCGGGGAATCTCCTTCATGTTGAGCAGACGCTGGGTCATCAGCATCACCTGCCGCTTGTCCGCTCCTCCGTAGCCCGCCACGGCCTGCTTCACCTGCATGGGGGTGTACTCAAAGATGGGCACCCCCAGCTTCTCCGCGGCCAGCAGGATCACCCCCCGGCCGTGGGCCACGGCGATGCCGGTGGTGATGTTTTTGGTGAAGAACAGCTCCTCCACCGCCATCTCGTCGGGGTGGAAGGTGTGGATGAGCTCCTCCATATCGTCCGAAATCTGAAGCAGCCGGCGGGACAGGGGGATGCCCGGCGGGGTGGTGATGACCCCGTAGCGCAGGAGGGCGTTCCTCTGCCGGTCCGCCCGGATGACCCCAAAGCCAATGGTGGCCACGCCGGGGTCGATGCCCAGGATGATCATATACTCCCCCCTGCTCTCTTTGGTACGCACCTGTAGGGGCCGCCGCCTTCGGCGGCCCATTTTGCCAACATGCGGGTCGCCCAGGGGGGCGACCCCTACACCCACAATATGACATGGTAATTATAGCACAAGGGTGGTAAAATGGGAAGAAAAGTTTTTCTCCCCTGTGACATTCCCCCTCTCTTCTTTGAGTTATAGGTGAAAGGAGGTCTTGCGTATGGAAGCTCTGCCGCTGCGCGCGGGCGGTGAGATGGATTCGATCATAGACCGCTATCAAAACACGGTGTACGGCCTGGCCCTGGCCCGGACGGGCAATCGGGCCGACGCCGACGACGTATTTCAGGAGGTCTTCCTGGCCTACTGCCAGTGCGGAAAGACCTTCCGGGACGAGGAGCACCGGAAGGCCTGGCTGCTGCGCACCACCGTCAACCAGTCCCGGCGGGTGACCGCCTCCACCTGGAGGCAGAAGACCGTCCCCCTGTCGGAGCGGGAGGACGCCCCGGTCCAGTTCCGGGAGCCGGAAGAAAACCGGGTGTGGGCCGCCCTCCAGGAACTGGCCGAGGACTACCGCCTGCCCATCTATCTGTTTTACTTCCAGGAGTTGTCCACCCAGGAGATCGCCAAGGTGCTGGCGATACGCCCCGGAGCCGTCCGGATGCGGCTGACCAGGGGGCGGGAACAACTCCGGGCAAAGCTGAAAGGAGAATTTTTCGATGAATAAGGAATTGTTTGATTCTATGCAAAAGCAGATGTCCCCCTCCCCCCAGGTCCGAGCGGAGTTGTCCGAGAAGCTGGCCCAGCCGGTGAAAAAGCGGCCCGCCGCGTGGAAGAAGTACACCGCTGTCGCCGCCTGTGCCGCGCTGGTGATTGGGGCGCTGGGCGCTTCTCGGTATCCAAGCTGGGAACTCATCCTCCAAAACTTCCGTCCCAGTATTCTGGAGACCCCCCTCCACAGCTATGTGACGGTGGACGATCTGACCGGCTACATTACCGAGAACACTACCACTGAAACCGGCGGCGGGGACACAGGCGCCATCGAAGTCCTCCCCGGCCCCAATACCGGCGACCTGCCCGGCGGGGCGCTGGCCCCCAGCGGTGCGTTACCCGGCGGGGCCTATATCGGGGACGCCCCCTCTCAGGAGGAGGCGGTCAACGCCTACCAGAAGCTGATGGACCACTTCGATGGCGACTACCCCGACTGGTACGGCGGGGCCTATATCGACGGTTCCGGCTATCTGGTGGTCCAGCTGGTCAGCGATGAGGACCCCGGGGACAAGACTCTGGAACTCCAGGTGCTGGACTGGACGGACAGCGACCATATCATGTTCAGTTCCTGCAAGTACTCCCTGGCCCACCTGAATCATCTGATGGACCAACTCAACGCCCTCCCCGCCGAGCGCCAGGACTGCCACGAGTTCATGGCAGGCTGGGGGATCAATGAGGAGGCCAACCGCATTGAACTGACCCTCACTGAGGTCAACGACCCCATCCTCATCGTTTTGGCGGAGCTTGACCCGGACGACGACGCGATTTACGTCCGGGTGGGCCAGCGGGCCACTGCCGACGTCGGCGGCGAGGACGTCCGCACAGATACCGCTGCAACTGAGGACCCAGCGGTCCACCACAAGATGCCCGGCGGGGTGACCGCCCCCGTCCCCGAGGACGACGCGGACCTCATCGCCGTGGAGCCCTGGGTGGACGAAGATCTGGATGGGGCCCACTACGATATCCGGGACCTGCCCGAGGAGAGGAAGCCCGCCGCCACGGATTCCGTCCCCGAGGAGGACGCCAGCTCAGACACCAGTTCTTTTACCCCCGCCTATAACCCCGATGTTGGCTTCATTTACCCCAAAGAGTGACGAAAAAGCCCCGGCCAGCGGCCGGGGCTTTTCAATAACTGTCAGTTCCTCTTATTGCCCAGGAAGCGCAGCAGATACAGGAACAGGTTGACAAAGTCCAGATAGAGCTGGAGAGCGGAGAAAATAGAGGCCTTGGCCAGCATCTCAGGCGATGCGGAATAGTAGTTATAGAAGGCCTTGATGCGCTGAGTGTCATAGGCAGTGTAGCCCAGGAAGACGGCGATGCCGATGAGGCAAACGATCCGGTCGAACATGTCCAGGCCGGGGATGAACATGGACAGCAGGCCAAAAACGACCAGGAAGATCAGCCCGGAGAACAGGATGACCCGCAGGCTGGACAGATCCCGCTTGGTGAGGTAGCCGTAAGCGGCCAAAGCTCCGAAATAGACGGCGGTGAGCAGGAAGCTGAAGCCCAGGCTCTCCAGGCTGTAGCGCCAGAAGTAGATGGACATGGTAAATCCGAACAGGGCGGAGAAGGTGACAAACATGGCGATGGCCGTTCCCACGCGCATCTTCTCAATGCGGCGGACCATGGTGATGGACAGCACCAGAGTGGCCACCAGCACCACCAGAGAGACCGCGGGATACCAGATCAGAATATGGGAGGCGAGCTGGGTCACCCAGCAGCCCACCGCCACCCCGAAGGTGACCAGCAGGCCCAGCACCATCCACAGGAAAGTCTTGGCGGTGTACTGGCCAATGGTATCGCCCTGGCTGGAGGCGTAGCCCCTGTCAAACTCATAGGGATCAAAGCTCATAAAAAGCGCTCCTTTCTTTGCGGACAGCTTTTCTCAGTCTGCCCGGTTGAGGTTGTTTCTATTATAGCGCCGCATAGAGAAAAAATCAACTGATTTTACTGCCCAAACACAACATCGTAAAAATCATTTTCCACGATCATGGCGGTGGAGTCCAGCTTGTAGCCCACCAGCTTCTTCATGGCGGAGACGTAATTATCCTGCTCCTCGGCGGTCATGGTGACTCCCTCCGCCGGGGTGAACTTGCCGGTGTAGCGGTTGTAGAAGCCCCGGTCGGACTTCCAGCACCGGGAAGAGAATATCACCAGCCCCTCGCTGTCGGACAGGGCGTCAGAGCCAGCCAGCATCCGGGAGTCGTACTCCAGCCCCAGCAGGTTGGACAGGGTGGGCAGGATATCCACCTGGCCCACCACCTTATCCACGACGACCGGCTCCTCCATGGAGGAGGTCCAGAGGATCAGAGCGCTCTTGTACACATCGAAGTTGATGCTGCCCTCTTTCAGGTACTCCAGGTCCTCGGAGCTGCCGAACTTCTGCCCCGCCAGTTCCTCCAGGGTGGCCACGTCGAAGTAGGGGATGTGGTCGGGGGCGGCCACGATGAGGGTCTTATCCAGCTTGCCCGCCGCCTCCAGCTTGTTGATCAGGGTCTCCAGCGCCCGGTCCACCTCGATGCAGGTGCCGATATAGTTCTTGGTGGTGTCGCTGTAGGGCAAGGGGTCCAGAATATCCCGGTACTGCTGGGGGACCCGGTTGTTGGAGTAGGGCATGTGGCCGCTGATGGTCAGGTAGTAGACATGGAAGGGCTTGTCGCTGTTGATATAGTTGTCCACGCTGGCCTCGATCATGTGCTTATCCCGCTGGGGCCAGAGGAGTTTGCCGCTGTTTGCCACCTCCAAGCCGTCAAAATTGACCAGGCTGCCCCGCTCGCCGGTGACCGGCTTATCCACGCCGAACTGGTGCCACTCATAGCCAAGGTTGGGGTGGGACAGGTCCCGGCCGTACATATTGCTGTTTGGGTGATAGCCCTGGACCAGATAGCCCTTCCGGCCCAGCTGCTGAGCCAGGGAGAAGTAACAGTTGGTGCCCAGCTCGCCGGTGCGGGACATGGTAACGGGGAAGTTACCCTTGGGGTACAGGCCCAGCAGGTTCTGGCACTCGCCGTTGGAGGTGCTGGTGAAGTGGAGGGGGGTATAGAAATTGTTGAACACAAAGCCCTCGTGGGTCAGCTTGTAGAGGGTGGGGGTCAGCTCCTGGCTGATCCCGTAGCCCGAGAAGCCCTCCAGGGTGAGGAAAATCACGTTGTACCCCTCAAACATGCCGGTGTACTTGTTCTTTTTGGTGGGGGTGACGCTGTTGAAGTAGCTGGCCAGGGTCTTGACCTCGTCATTCTTCCCGTTCGACCCCAGGGCGGCCAGGTCCACGTCCATCACATTGGGGGAGGTGTCGATCACCGGGCCGGGGTCGGGCTCCGAGGTACTGCCCGCCGGGTCCGCGCTGCCGGAGGAGCTGCCGGGATTCAGCGTCCCGATGTCGTCGAAACCGCCGCCCATGGTGTTTTTCACCGGGACAATCATATGTTTAACGTCCAGCCGGAGCATGGTAAACAGGCCCAGCTGCTCCACCTGATCGTCGATGTTGGTGTCCACCTTGTAGAGGCCTGCGGGGGTCAGGTCCCCTTTCCAGGGCAGATGGAGCACTCCCAGACCCACGATGTGAAATACTACGCAGGCCCCCACCACCAGCCCGGCGAAGCGGATGTCCAGCCGCTCGAAGCCCAGCAGCCGGGTGCCGAAAATAATCAGCAGGATGGAGGGCAGCAGGAACACCAGAATGATAGGGAGCTTGGACAGGACGGTGGAGATGATCACTTCGGCGTAATCAGTGAGCCTGTTGCCCGCCGCCACCTTCAGCGAGCTGGGGCCGTAGTAGGTCTGGAGGATGGTCTTGGCAATCATCTCAGCCACATAAATCACGGAGAGGACCACCGCCAGGATCTTGGCCGCCAGGCCGTTGCCCAGCCTGCGCCAGGGCAGGGCCAGGGCGGACAGGAAAAAGCCCCCCGCCAGAGAAAAAACCAGATACACCGGCGTGTAGGCCAGGGACATCTTCATATAGATATGGAGCGCCAGCTCCAGATAGAGCAGCAGCGCCGGAAACAGCAGCACCCGGGCCATGGTCTGGGCCAGCACGGCGTCCCCGCTCCGGCGGGAACGCCCCCGCCCGCTGCTCATACGTCTGCCGTTATAAGCCATTGGGATCGACCTCCAAATCGGAAAACCTGTTTTTACCTACTTACTTTACTCACTTGTCCCCTGTCAGTCAAGGGATATTTCTTTAATTTTTCATAAAATTTGCCGCCGTCACAGCTGTATGACGGCGGCCGGTTTTATCCAAACATGGAAAACAGGTCCATCTGGCTGGTCTCGGGCAGGCCGCCGAAGGCCCCGGCGTCCCTGAGCAGCTGGATATGGGTCTTGGACACCTTGGGGCAGGCGGCGGACACCTCCTCGATGGAGATAAACTGCTTCCCCTCCCGCTGCTCCGCCAGAGAGATGGCGGCAGTCTCCCCCAGCCCCGCCACCGACACGAAGGGGGGCCGCAGGGTGCCCTTCTCCTCGTCCATGGTGAAGTGGATGGCCTGGGACTGGTAAATATCCATCCGGTCGAACTGGAAGCCCCGGAGATAGAACTCGTAGCACACCTCCAGGGTGGTGAGCATGTCCTGTTCCACGGCGGTGGCCTCCTTGTCCTTGGCCACAATCTCCCGCATCTTCCGCTGGCACACATCCATCCCCCGGCACATGAAGGCCTCGTCAAAGGCCTTGGCCCGGATGGAGAAGTAGGCCGCGTAGAAGGCCAGGGGCCGGTGCACCTTGAACCAGGCGATGCGGAAGGCCATCATCACATAGGCCACGGCGTGGGCCTTGGGGAACAGGTAGGCGATCTTCTTGCAGGAGCCGATGTACCAGTCGGGCACGCCGGCGGCCTTCATCTCCTCCTCCGCCCCGTCGGGCAGGCCCCGGCCCTTTCGGACGGCCTCCATAATCTTAAACGACCGCTTGGGGTCCATCCCCTTGGAGATAAGAAACAACATGATATCGTCCCGGCAGCCGATAGCCTGGCCGACCGGGATGCCCTGCTGGATAATCAGGTCCCGGGCGTTGCCCAGCCACACGTCGGTGCCGTGGGAGAAGCCGGACAGCCGCACCAG
>CANSSJ010000013.1 GCA_947649625.1 uncultured Bacillota bacterium
TCGACAAATACTGCTCCAGCCTGGACGTGATGCCCACCCTGTCCAACCTCTTCGGCCTGGACTACGACTCCCGGCTCATCATGGGCTCCGACATCCTCTCTCCCGCCGACCCGCTGGTCATCTTCGCCAACTACAGCTTCATCAACGGAGAAGGGTATTACAACTCCATCACCGACCAGTTCACCCGCTGGGACGGGGGGGAGCCCGACCCGGAGGAGGTGGCCGCCATGGTGGCCGAGGTGCAGAACCGGGTGGCCTACTCCGGGGCCATCCTGGACACCGATTATTACCGCCTTGTCCTGGAGCATGCCGGCATGGCCGGCCCGTGAGCACAAAAGCAGACCCGCTTTGGAACGGAAAGAAGCGAAGGGCAGGGCAGACCGCCACGGTCTGCCCTGCCCTTTTGATTCTGTCATGAATCGAATGAATCAGATCACGTCATGGGAAAGTATCTCAAATTCTATGGGATCATCCGGCTTCAAAAATTCCGCTATCAAGTCCAGACCCATATAATCTTCCTCCTTGCCGCCCTCGTCGCCGGTGAGGCGGAGGGAGAGAAGGATCTGATAATACCGGGTGATCTCCGGGCTGTCCATAGGGAGCCACTCCTCCAGCCACTCCTTCCCGTTGTGGTGCTTGTGCCGCAGGCGCCCGTCCTTGATGTGGTAGGCCCGGCCGCTTTTATCCCGATAGGCGTAGCCATAGGACACATCCCCCACGTAGTAATTCCCGGTGAGGTATTGGATGTCGGGGAAGGAGTCCACCTCGGACATGAGGTCATCGCTGTTGGGGTCCAGATAGTTCCGCCAGAGGATCGCCTCAGCCAGGGACAGCATCTCGTCCCAGCGGGAAGCCAAAGCCTGGTACTCCTCCCGGGTGATGCCGTCATCCAGCTCGATCCGCGGCTTCATCCTGTCCTCCCAGGTGATGTATGTGTTTTCGGTGTTCTCCTTCTTGAAGACGATCTGGCGGGGACGAACCCCCTTCTTCTGACGCCGGGAACGCTTGAAAAGATCCATGGAAAGCGGCCTCCTTTTTACAGCTTCGGTTCAGATCCCGATCCATTGCTGAACCCATTATAAAACAGCGCCCGCTGAAAAGCAATTTTTTCGGGACATTTCCCGGCTGGCGGGCGTTTCTTTCCCCATACACCGTCAAAGCCCCCGGTAAGACCGGAGGCTTTGACGGAAAAGAAGAGGGAATTATGTCTATGATAAACCGTCCGCGGACGGGGGCTTTTGGTCTGCCGCGCCGGAGCGGACGCCCGCGGGGCGGCAGTGGGGCGCGTACCCTGCGCCGGAGGGGGAAACCCAGATATGTCCGGACCCACGCGTTCTTCCGGACCGTGGGACCGCTTCTGCGGCCCCGGTGAAGGTTCAGATCGGTTCCTTGATCTGCCCATAGGATACCACACGCGCCCCCTCCAATCTTCACCAGACTTGGAACTTTTTGTGAAGTTTCTATGAAGACGGCCGGGACAGCCTTCGCTGTCCCGGTCACTTTTACATATCGTGTCCTTCCCGCTTCATCCGCATCTCCAGCGGATCGGCCATGGGGTCCTGGGCGTTGGTGGCGGTGTCGGTGCGGTTCTGACCGGCGATGGGGGCGGAGCTCCGCAGGCTCCGGCCGGTGCGCGGGTCCCGGGCCTTCTGGTTTTTCTGCTTGCTCATGGGGTAAGACCTCCTTGTTTTGGATGGCCCTAGCATACCCCGAAAGCCGGAAAATATTCCTGAGCGCTCTTTTACCAAACCGCAGCCCAGCGGAGCGGCTGCGGTTTGGAGAGGACTTTACGTCGACGACGCAACCGCCTCGGCCACCCGGATGCCGTCCACGGCGGCGGAGATGATGCCCCCGGCGTACCCCGCCCCCTCGCCGCAGGGGTAGAGGCCCCGCAGTGCCGATTGGTAATTTTCGCCCCGCAAAATACGCACCGGAGAGGACGACCGGGTCTCCACCCCGGTGAGCACCCCGTCCGGGGCGGCGAAGCCGCGGAGCTTCCGGTCCAGCAGGGGCAGCGCCTCCCGCAGGGTCCCGGTCACGTAATCGGGCAGGCAGGCGGACAGCCCGGTCCAGGTGACCCCAGGGCGGTAGGTGGGCAGGACGGTCCCCGGCCCCTCCGAGGGCCGGCACAGGAGGAAGTCCTCCACCCGCTGGGCCGGGGCGCGGAATCCCCCGCCTCCCAGCCGGAAGGCGGCCCGCTCCCACTGCTCCTGGAACCGGACCCCGGCCAGCACATCCCCGCCGGAAAAGTCCTCCGGGCCCACCCCCACCAGCAGGCCGCCGTTGATGTTCTCTCCGTCCCGGGCGCGCAGGCTCATGCCGTTGGTGACCACACCCCCCGTTTCCGAGGCGGCGGCCACCACCTGCCCCCCCGGGCAGACGCAGAAGGTGAAGGCCGACCGGCCCGAGGGCAGGTGGCAGGCCAGCTTGTAGTCGGAGGGAGGCAGCTTCTCCCAGGCGGGGCCGTACTGACTCAGGCTGATCTCCTGCTGGCGGTGCTCGATGCGCACCCCCACGGCAAATTTCTTTTTTTCCATCGGGACTCCGGCCTCCCGGAGCATGGCGAAGGTGTCCCGGGCGGAGTGGCCGGGGGCCAGGATCACCGCGTCGGCGGCCAGCAGGTAATGCCCTGACGTCCCCTCCGCCTCCACTCCTGCCACCGCGTCCCCGCTCACCGTCAGCCCGGTGAGCTTGTGGCCGAAGCGGACGTCGCACCCCAGGGAGATCAGCTCCTTCCGGATGGTCTTCACCACCTCCCGGAGGATATCGGTGCCGATGTGAGGCTTGTGGGAATATCTCACGTCGGCGGGGGCCCCCGCCTCCACCAAGGCGTCCAGCACAGCGGAGATGCGCCTGTCGTGGGTGCCGGTGGTCAGCTTGCCGTCGGAGAAGGTGCCCGCGCCCCCCTCTCCGAACTGGACGTTGGACCCCTCATCCAGCGCCCCCGTGGCCCAGAAGTCTCCCACATCCAGGGTGCGCCGGTCGATGTCTCGGCCCCGCTCCAGAATGACGCAGGGCAGGCCGTTCCGGGCCAGGAACAGGGCGGCGAAGAGGCCCGCCGGGCCCATCCCCACCACCACCGGGGGCAGGGTCGAAGACCGCCTCACCGCCGGGAAGGCGTAGGGGGTCCGCTCCGTCAGGGTAATGTTCCGCCCGGGGGCGGTCTTCACCATGGCCCTCTCGTCGGGCATGGACAACTCCACCGTGTACACATAGCGAACGTCCCCCTTGTTCCGGGCATCGATGGACTGGCGGACGATCTCCAGTTCCTCCAGCGCCCCGGGGCGTACCCCCAGGGCCCGGGCGGCCCGGCGGCACAGCAGGTCGAAGTCCCCATCCAGGGGCAGAGACAGATTCCCGATCCGTATCATAGCGGCGTCCTCTCCTCTCCGGGGCGCGGCCCGGACTGTATTCTGTCCGCATTTTACCACAAACCGGGCCGCTCCGGAAGCCCCCTCCCGGCAGTTTGGGCCAAAATTCGACTTTTTTACACTTTTTTTGACAAAATTCCTTGTCCCTCCTTTAAAAATGCTCCATATTGTTTATCAGGGTAATTTTTTCCAAATGGGAAAGAATACCCATACTAAAGATATGGAGGTCAAAACTATGGCAAGAAAGACTGTGGAGCGCAACATATCCTACGACGACGTCCGGAAAATCTACTACGTGAGCATGGATCTGGGCAAGGACAAGGAGGGCAGGCGGGTCAAGCGGTATCAGACCTACCGCACCCTCTACGCCGCCCGCATGGGGCTGCGGGGCTTTCTCACCCACCGGGAGGAGGAGATCAACACCCCCAAGCACGACCTGACCCTGGCCGACTGGCTGGAGAGCTGGATGGACAACATCGTCCGGCCCACCCGGGCGGAGACCACGGTGTACGGCTATCAGAAGATCATTGACAACCACATCCTCCCCGCCCTCGGGCACATCCCCCTGCTCAAGCTCACCCCCATGGACATCCAGCAGTACTATATCCAGGTCCAGCAGACCGCCAATCTGTCCTCCAACACCCTGCGCCGGCACCACGATCTGCTGTCCTCCTCCCTGCGGTCGGCCGTGCGGCAGGACAAGCTGCTGGTCTCTCCCATCGACAGGGTGGAGCCCCCCAGGGCCAAGCAGAAGGAGGCTTCCTACTACCGCCCGGACGAGCTGAAGCGGCTGTACACCCTGGTGGAGGGCCACCCTCTGGAGCTGTGCGTCAAGCTGGCGGGCAGCCTGGGGATGCGCCGGGAGGAGATCTGCGGCCTGAAATGGGAGTGCGTGGACTACCAGCGCCAGCTGCTCTTCATCCGGGAGGCCCGCACCGCCTACGGCGCCACCGTGGTCCAGAAGGAGACCAAGACCCGCTCCTCGGTGCGCACCCTGTTCCTCCCCGACGACGTGGCCCGGCTGCTCCACATGGAGCAGGTCCGGCAGGCGGACTGGCTGCGGGAGGGCAAACTGACGGAGCCCAGCCAGTTCGTCGTGCTGAATTATCAGGGCCTGCCCTACTCCCCCAACGCCCTGTCCGTAGCCTTCACCCGATTCGTGCGGAACAACGGCCTGCCCCGGGTCACCCTCCACGGCCTGCGCCACTCCTTCGCGACTGTGGCCTCCTTCCAGGGGGTGCCCCTCTTCGACATCGGCAAGGCCCTGGGTCACTCCACCCCCGCCACCACCGGCAAGATCTACACCCACCTGGTGGACCACACCCACGAGGACACCCTCCTCAAGGTGTCCGACGCGCTGAAATAACACTAATCCCCCGCCCGATGGGCGGGGGATCGAAAATCACTCTTTTTTCGCGATGGCCAGGGCGCGGTACACGTCCAGGATGCGGCCGAACAGGGCGTCCCCGGGCTTCAGGCCGGTGTACTTCTCCAAAGCCTTCTCCACGCCCTCGGCCTGGATGGCCTTCATCAGCTCCACGCTCTGCTCGTCCTCGGGGCAGTTGAAGCGGAGGGCGGCGGCCGCCCCGAAGATCAGGTGGTCTACGGGGAGTCCGTAGCCGTAGGCGGTCATCAGGGGCTTCATCAGCCGGTCGGAGGGGGCCAGCTTGCGGATGGGCTCCCGGGCCACACGCTGGGTCTCGTCGGCCAGGAAGGGGTTCTGGAACCGGGCGAAGATGCGCTCGATATAGGCGTGGTGGGCGTCGGGGTCGAAGCCGAACTTCTTGATGAGACCCTCGCCGCTCTCATACATGGCCTGGTGGACCAGGTGGCCGATGGCCGGGTCGGCGATGCTCTCCACGATGGTCTTATAGCCCTTCAGGGTGCCCAGGTAGGCGCAGATGGCGTGGCCGCTGTTCAGGGTGAACAGCTTGCGCTCCAGATAGGCGTCCAGGTTGTCCACCCAGCCCAGGCCCTGGATGTCGGGCAGCTCGCCCTTCCAGCCGCCCTTCTCCACGTCCCACTCGGTGTACTGCTCCACCGCCACGTCCAGGGGGTTCTCGAAGCTGGCCTTGGGGACGATCCGGTCCACGGCGCAGTCGGCGAAGCCCACATACTCCCCGGCGTAGGCCCGCTCCTCCTCGCTCAGGTTGGCGTACACCGCCTCCCGCAGCTGGCTGGTGCCCCGGATGGCGTTCTCACAGGCCACCACGTTGAGGATCTGGGTGCTTCCGGCGGCCTTCCGGGCCCGGATGCCGGCGGCGATGGGCTTGGCCACGATGGGCAGGATGCGCAGGCCCACGGCGGTGGTGATGAGCTCGCAGTCCCCGGCGATGGCCTCCACCAGCTCGGGACCGGCGGAGGAGATGCCGCTGATGTTGGTGACGGTCCACTGGTCCTGCACCTTGTCCTGGATATGGACGGTGTAGCTCCTGCGCTCGTTGATGGCGGAGATCAGGTTCTCCGCCACGTCGGCGAAGGTGACATGATAGCCGCTCTTCTCCAGCAGGGCGCCGATAAAGCCCCGGCCGATGTTGCCCGCGCCGATCATAATTGCCTGTTTCATGGGATTTTCCGCTCCTTTTCATAATGATTTGTGTGTTCCCGGGTCTCGTTGCCTATAGTATAGCATTCCGGCCCCGGCTCCGCAAGACGGGAAAATACCGAAAATTTCCGGTAAATATCAGTCATTATCCGTCAAATGAGCGATTCTGACCGTTTCGTCTCCTCAGCTGGTTTTTCCTGACATTTCAAACCTCTCAAAAGGTTCCCGCTTTTTTATTTTCTGCCCAGTTTCCCTTCTGTTTATACGGATTATACAAAAATAACGCCCGTTTTTTGGCTATAAAGCAAAGGAAATCAGGGTTGACAGCCCTCCCAGACTGTGGTAAGATTTGGTCAGTCAAAATCAATCATTTCTACAAAATCAATCAAACAGGAGGTGAGACATCATGCTGGCTGAGCAGCGCGCCCGAGCGATTTTGCAGCAGCTCTCTCAGCACCAGACCGTCAGCGTAACGGATCTGTGCCAGACCACCGGAGCCTCGGAGGCCACCATCCGCCGGGACCTGAACGCCCTGGCCCGCCAGGGAAGGCTGGTAAAGATCCACGGCGGGGCCACCAGCCTGGAGGAGGAGGAGTTCCTGGCCCGGGAGCCCGACCTGGCCACCAAGCAGCGCTACACCCGGGAGAAGGAGCGCATCGCCCGTTACGCCGCCGGCCTGGTGGGGGACGACGACGTGGTCTTTCTGGATACCGGGACCACGGCCCGCCACATGGCGGAGTATCTGAAGGACTCCAGGGCGCTGTTCGTCACCAGCAGCATCGACTTTGCCGGGCTGCTGTCCGCCCATGAGCGGCACGTCTACGTGCTGGGCGGAACGCTGAAACCGGGCACAGTGGATATTGTAGGTGCCGAGGCGCTGGACGCTCTGCGGCGGTACAACTTCACCAAGGCCTTTCTGGGCACCAGCGGCGTCAGCGTCAGTCAGGGCTTCACAACCCCCGACCCGCAGGCGGCGGCGCTGAAAATTCTGGCGGCCTCCAAGGCCCAGTCGGTCTATATGCTGGCCGACTCCAGCAAATTCGGCCGGGTCACCGCCGCCACCATTTTCCCTCTGGAGGAGGCCCGCATCATCACCGACCGTCCGCCGGACCGGAAGTATCTGGACTGCACGGAGGTCATCGCGGTATCCAGCTAGATCCCCAAGAACTGATAGGAAAGGACGATTTCCCTTGAAAGAACATGTACAGAAATTCGGGCGCTTCCTCAGCGGCATGGTCATGCCCAACATCGGCGCGTTTATCGCCTGGGGCCTCATCGCCGCCCTGTTCATCGCCGACGGCTGGCTCCCCAACGCCACCATCGCCGAGATGGTCACCCCCATGCTCCGCTACCTGCTGCCCATCCTCATCGCCTACACCGGCGGCAAGATGGTGGGCGGACAGAAGGGCGCGGTAGCCGGCTCGCTGGCCGCCCTGGGCGCCATCGCCTCCACCGAGAGCACCATGTTCATCGGCGCCATGATCTGCGGCCCCCTGGGCGGCTGGTGCATCAAGAAGTTTGACGAAAAGATGGAGGGCCACATCCCCGCCGGCTTCGAGATGGTGGTCAACAACTTCTCGGTGGGCATCATCGGCGGCATCCTGGCCATCCTGTCCATCTTCGCCATCGGCCCCACCTGCGTGGTCCTCACCGACGTGCTGGGCGCAGGCGTGGGCTGGCTGGTGGACCACAGCCTGCTGCCCCTCACCGCCGTGCTGGTGGAGCCCGCCAAGGTGCTCTTCCTGAACAACGCCATCAACCACGGCGTCTTTACTCCCATCGGCACCGAGCAGGTGGAGGCCCTCCGGGCCGCCGGCGAGGTGGGCAAGTCCATCCTCTACATGATCGAGTCCAACCCCGGCCCCGGTCTGGGCCTGCTGCTGGCCTACTGTGTAGCCGGCAAGGGTGAGACCCGCTCCTCCGCCGGCGCCGCCGCCGTTATCCAGTTTGTGGGCGGCATCCATGAGATCTACTTCCCCTATGTCCTGATGAACCCCATCGTCATCCTGGGCCCCATGGTGGGCAACGTCGCCGGCATCTTCACCCTGTCCCTGCTGGGCGGCGGTCTGTCCGGCCCCGCCTCCCCCGGCTCCATCATCGCCGAGATGCTCATGACCCCCAAGGGCTGCTACTTCGCCAACATCGTGGGCATCGCCGTGGCCGGGGCGGTGAGCTTCGCCATCTCGGTCTTCCTGCTCAAGTTCTTCGGCAAGGACGCCGATCTGGCTGAGGCCCAGGCCCAGGTGGCCGCCTCCAAGGCCGCCAGCAAGGGCCAGGCCGCTCCCGCCGGAGCCGCCCCCACCGGCGCCTCGGTGAACATGAGCGCCGTGAAGAAGATCGTCTTCGCCTGCGACGCCGGCATGGGCTCCTCCGCCATGGGCGCGACTATGCTGCGCAACAAGCTGAAGGACGCCGGCATCACCGACATTGAGGTGGTCCACCACCCCGTCTCCGAAATTCCCTCCGACTGCCAGATCGTGGTCACCCACCATGAACTGGCCCACCGGGCGGTAGCCAGCAACCCCAACGCCCGGGTCATCCCCATCCAGAACTTCATGGGCGCCCCCGAGTACGCCATGCTGGTGGAGGAACTGGTGGCCGCCCGCAGCGGCAAGGCCGCTCCCGCCCCTGCCGCCGCTCCCAAGGCCGCCGAGGCTCCCGCCGCCCCCGCCGCCATCCTGCTGGAGAAGAAGAACATCGTCCTGAACTGCGCGACCGTCACCCCCGAGGAGGCCATCACCGCCTGCGGCAAGCTGATGGTGGACAGCGGCTACTGCACCGAGGGCTATGTCCAGGGCATGATCGAGCGCAACGCCGGCTTCCCCGTGGCCATCGGCAGCCATGTGGCCATCCCCCACGGTACCAACGAGTCCCGGGAGTTTATCACAAAGACCGGCCTGGTGGTCATGACCTACCCCGAGGGCATCGTCTGGGGCGAGGACGAGGAGCTGGTCCGTCTGGTCATCGGCATCGCCTCCCAGGGTGAGGAGCACCTGGATATCCTCAACCGCATCGTGGAGGTCTGCGAGACCGAGGAGGACACCGACGCCCTGGTGGACAACGCCACCGTGGAGGACCTGTACAAGAAGCTGAACGGCCTGTCCTGACCCGCGCCCTCCCCATAAACCCCATCCCCGCCGCGGGAAACCCCGCGGCGGGGCCTTCTTTTGTCCCGAAACCGCCAGAAATCCCTTGCCTTTCCCCAAAACATCCGGTATAATGTATGGCATCATGCGTACCCGGTCAAGGTTGACGGTAAAAAAGGAGGCAAACCGATGAAACGATATCAGGAAATGACCCGTGAGGAGCTCCAGGCCCAGCGGGAGACATTGGAGCAGACCTACTCCCAGCTGAAGGCCAGGGGCCTGAAGCTGAACATGGCCCGGGGCAAGCCGGGGGCCGACCAGCTGGAGCTGTCCCTGCCCATGCTGGACGCCCTCAACTCCCAGAGCAACTGCATCACCGAAAGCGGCGTGGACTGCCGCAACTACGGCGAGCTGCTGGGCATCCCGGAGGCCCGGAAGCTCTTTGGGGAATACATGGGCGTATCCCCCGAGGAGACTATCGTGGTGGGCTCCGCCTCCCTCACCTTCATGTACGACTGCATGGCCCGGGCCATGCTGCTGGGCGTGCTGGGGGGAGATAAGCCCTGGTGCAAATACGACAAGGTGAAGTTCCTCTGCCCCGTCCCGGGCTACGACCGCCACTTCACCATCTGCGAGACCCTGGGCATCGAGATGGTCAACATCCCCCTCACCGAGTGGGGCCCGGACATGGACCTGGTGGAGAAGCTGGTCTCGGAGGACGAGACCGTCAAGGGCATCTGGTGCGTGCCCAAGTACACCAACCCCCTGGGCGGCTCCTACTCCGACGAGGCGGTGCGCCGTCTGGCCTGTCTGAAGCCCGCCGCCAAGGACTTCCGCATCTTCTGGGACAACGCCTACGCCGCCCACTACGTCTACGAGGACACCCCGGTACTCAACATCCTGGAGGAGTGCAAAAAGGCGGGGAACCCCGACATGGCCTACATGTTCGGCTCCACCTCCAAGATCACCTTCCCGGGGGCGGGGGTGGCCTTCTTCGCCGCCTCCAAAGCCAACGTGGACTTCACCGCCAAGCAGCTCAACGCCCAATCCATCAGCTGGGACAAGATGAACATGCTGCGCCACGTTCGGTTCTTCCAGGACCTGGACGGCATCCGGGCCCAGATGGACCGGCACGCCGCCCTGCTCCGGCCCAAGTTCGACGCGGTGCTCTCCACCCTGGAGTCGGACGTGGGCTCCACCGGAGCCGGTACCTGGGTGAAGCCCAAGGGGGGCTACTTTGTCACCTATATGGCCATGCCGGGCTGCGCCAAACGGATTGTCTCCCTGTGCAAGGAGGCCGGCGTGGTCCTCACCGACGCCGGGGCCACCCACCCCTACCACAACGACCCGGAGGACAGCTATATCCGGCTGGCCCCCTCCTTCCCCTCCCCCGCCGAGCTGGCCCAGGCGATGGAGGTATTCTGCGCCGCCGCCAAGCTGGCCGCGGTGGAAAAGCTGCTGGCCTGACCCCATGGAACCTCGTGGCCGGTTTTGGCGTCAAGACGCCAAAACCGGCCATATTCTCAGGAAAATTTCATAAAAACTTAATGTTCCAAAGGCGCGCCCCTGTGCTATACTATTTTTTGACATACGCGGCGGAAGGGCCGCTCTGCCCCTTGGGGCCGGAAAGGATGGACAACATTGGAAAAACAGTATGACGTCTGGGTGGCGGGGGCCGGCTATGCCGGCGCGGTGGCCGCCCGGGCTCTGGCTGAAAAAGGGAAAAAGGTGCTGGTGCTGGAGCGCCGGGACCACATCGGCGGCAACGCCTACGACTGCCTGGACGAGTACGGGGTGCTGATTCACAAGTACGGCCCCCATATCTTCCACACCAACGATAAAAAGGTCTTCGACTTCCTGTCCCGGTTTACCCAGTGGCGGGACTATCAGCACCGGGTGGTGGCCAACATCCCCGACGGCAGCGGCAAGCCCAACTGGCGTCTGCAATATCCCGTCCCCTTCAACCTCACCTCCCTGGAAGAGGCCTTCGGCCAGGAGGAGGGCAAAAAACTGGGGGACAAGCTCATCGCCGCCTACGGGGCCGAGAAGAAGGTCACCATTCTGGAGCTGCGCCAGAACCCCGACCCCGAGATATCCGCCCTGGCCGACTATGTGTACGAGCACGTCTTTGTCCACTACACCATGAAGCAGTGGGGGCAGAGGCCGGAGGACATCGACCCCAACACCACCGCCCGGGTGCCGGTATTTCTCTCCCGGGACGACCGCTACTTCCAAGATACCTACCAGGGGATGCCGCTGGAGGGCTACACCAGGATGTTCGAGAACATGCTGGACCACTCCAACATCCAGGTCCGGCTGGGGGTGGACGCACGGCCTGTCCTGAAGGAGGCCACAGGCCCCGTCATCTACACCGGCCAGGTGGACGAGCTGTTTGACTTCCAGTTCGGCCCCCTGCCCTACCGGACGCTGGATTTCAAATTCGAGACCTGGCTGGACCGGAACTACGACGCCCCCGGAATGCCCTACCCGGACCCGGATCACCCCCTCCGGGGCGGCGGCTTCTTCCAGACCCACGGCACGGTGAACTACACCGTGGACGAGGATTTCACCCGCATCACCGAATTCAAGCACCTCACCGGCCAGGATCTGCCCGGGGTGACCACCATTGTGAGGGAGTATTCCAAAGCCTACACCGGCGCGGAGGATGAAATTCCCTACTACGCCATCATCAATCCGGAAAACAACGCCCTCTACGCCAAATACAAGGCGGAGGCGGACAAATACCCCAATCTTTACCTGCTGGGCCGTCTGGCGGAGTACAAATACTACAACATGGACGCCATCGCCGCCCGGGCCCTGGACCTGGCGGCGCGGCTGTAACGCCTTATGTAGGGGCCGCCCCCCTGGACGGCCCGTGCCGCTCAATAAAACGCGTCTATAAAAGCGGGCCGCCGAGGGCGGCGGCCCCTACAAAAAATAAAACAGGAGAATTAAGCCAATGGAAAAGCTGATTACTTTTGCCGTCCCCTGTTACAACTCGGCGGCCTATATGGAGCACTGCGTGGACACCCTGCTCCAGGGCGGGGACGACATTGAGATCATCCTGGTGGACGACGGCTCCACCAAGGACGACACCCCCGCCATCTGTGACCGGTACGCCGAGCAGTACCCCGACATCGTCCGGGCCATCCACCAGGAGAACGGCGGCCACGGCGAGGGGGTGAACCAGGGCATCCGGAACGCCAAAGGCGTCTACTACAAGGTGGTGGACTCCGACGACTGGCTGGACGTAGACGCCCTGCACCAGGTGCTGGACAAGCTGCGCCAGTTCCAGCGGGACGGCAGGCCCATCGACCTGATGATCGCCAACTACGTCTACGAGCACGTGGAGGACAACACCCAGCGGCCGGTGAACTACCGCAACGTATTCCCCGTAGGCCGGGTGTTCAACTGGCGGCACATTGGCCGGTTCAGGCCGGGGCAGTACCTGCTGATGCACTCCGTCATCTACCGCACCCAGATTTTGCGGGACTGCGGGATGGAACTGCCCAAGCACACCTTCTATGTGGACAACATCTTTGTGTACGAGCCCCTGCCCCATGTGAAGAACATCTACTATATGGACGTGGACCTGTACCGCTACTTCATCGGCCGGGCGGACCAGAGCGTCAACGAGAGCGTGATGATGGGCCGGGTGGACCAGCAGCTGCGGGTGAACTACCACATGATCGACTGCTGGGACCTGCGGGAGGTAGCAAAAAAGGACAAGAAGCTGGCCCGGTATATGTACAACTATCTGGCCATCATGATGTCCATTTCTTCCATCTTCCTCACCATGGAGGGCAGCCCCGAGTCCCTGGGCAAGCGGACCCGGCTGTGGGAGTACCTGCGGGCGGTGAACAGCCGGCTCTACGCCCGGATGCGCTACTTCGCCATCCCCGCCGCCACCAATCTCCCCACCCTCCCCGGACGGAAGCTGTCGGTGGCCCTGTACCGGCTGGCCCGGAAGATCTATAAGTTCAATTAGAGCCGCCCCAGCTCCAGGCCGATGGAGATGCCGGAGAGGAGAAGGGCCGTCTCATGGCCGTCGTTCATTTCGTCCCACTGGATTTTGAGCTCCTCAAGCCATTGCTCCGCCTCCGGACTCAGGGCGTTCAGCCGGCCGGTTAGCACGTCCGCCTTTTGCTGCGCCAGGCGGGTCTTGCCGGCGGTTTCGCGCAGAAAGCGGGTAACCAGGTTTTCTTCTGTGTATTGCATGAGAACATCCGGTAGGGTTTTCATTGTGATTCCTCCAAAAATAATGTAGACGACCGTTTGAGCGTATATCTATTATATATGCTCGTTTGGTCGTTGTCAAGAGGAGATTTCCAAATGTCTGTTTTTTCTGAACGATTAGCAGAACTGCGAGACAGCCGCAATTTATCGCAAAAGGAAGTTGCGAGAGAGTTTGGCGTTGTTGTCCGCGCTTATCAGCGATATGAATATGGAGAGCGCGAGCCTCAGTTGTCCGTTTTGATTCGGATGGCCGATTTTTACAACGTCTCCCTGGACTATCTGGCCGGGCGGACGGATACGCCATGAAAAAACCTGTTTTGCCGTCTTGACAAAACAGGGAGCAGTTCGATATAATAAAAACAGAAGGGTGCTTGCTGCTTTAGCGGTCAGCCCACTTTATAGGATCAACGAAAACCGTTGACCGCTCGGGAGCAGCCGGGCGGTCAACAAGCATTTATGGCTGACAGATACATAAGTATCGCTGTACCTGCCAGAAATCTGGCCTCGCCATTCGGCTCGGTGTGTCTATCATACCCGATTTGACGTTTTATGTCAATTATTCCGCCGCCCGCTGGGCGGTTTTTTCTTTGAAAAAGGAATTGATTTCGGAAAACCTTGGTGCTAAACTAAAGGTGCCTTTCGGCATGTAGACTGGAGTATAAGGATGTGGGAAGCGTGGATGGAAAGAAGAAGTTTTATCTGAAATGGCCTGTTAACCTGATTGTCTATATCCTGCTGGTGGTTCTGCTGCGGGTCTTTGCCATTCCGGTCATTCTGCTGATCATGTGGTGGAACAAAAAGCAGCAGCCCGACGGCCCCGACGGAGGCTACTGCCTGGACCGGACCCGGAAGCGGCTGGCCCGGCTGGTGTGGGCGCTGCTGTACTTACTGCTGGCCGCCGGCTGCGGCGTGGTGTTCTTCATGGGCTTCGGGGAGGAGAAGGAGGAGATCGCCGACTGGGCCGTGTGGATCGTCAGCGGCGGCGGCTTCGTACTCTTTACCGGCTGCTGCCTGTATGAGACCGTCACCGACCTGCGGGACGCCCTGTTCCCCGCCAAGAGCCGGCTGGCCAGGTCCATCCGTTCCCAGCTGCCCTACCCCGACGAGGCTCCGGATGTGACCGAGCTCTTCGCCATGGTGGACAGGGACATCCGGGAGAACGGGCAGTGGTTTGACCGCCTCGCCATCGGCAAGGAGTGGGTCTTTGGGGACGAGGCGACCTCTATCCCCCGCATTCGGGGGGTATTCCCCCGGGACGAGATCAAGGTCCGCTACACCAACGGCCGCCGACAGTCCGCCCGAATCGTTGAGCTGTACATCGTGGACGACCGCCGGCAGGTCCAGGCCACCGGCCTGCGCAAGCCCGCCGAGCTCCAGGCGGCGGTGAACTGCCTGCGGCTGCGGGCGCCCGAGGCCTTTTTTGACGACTATAAAAACATGTCCGACTTCACCGGCCAGTCCGAGGAGGAGTGGCAGGCGGTGGAGCGGTCGTTCCAGCGCCGCCGGGAACAGCGCCTGGCCCAGAGGGAGGAGCAGGAGCGGTACAGCGCCGGAAATAACACCGATTTTGTGCTGATCGACCTCCAGGGCCGGCGGACCTCCCGCTTTGACCGCAAGACGGTGGAGGACCAGCTCACCGGCCTGAACGGCCAGGGGACCCACTTCGCCCTGGAGCCGGTGGAACTCATTCCCATGCCGGGGCTGAGCGGGGTGAACTTCTCCCGGCTGGAGTGCGGCATTACCAACCAGGGGCTGACCCTGATCGCCGTGCTGAAAATGGCGGGCGGGCAGTATCAGGCCCTTGCCAGACCGGCCAGCGAACAGGAGGTCTGGACCGCCTTCGCCGATCTGCTGGAGCGGAAGCAGGTCCCCGACACGGCGGGCTGGCAGCTCCTCCAGGCGGTGGAGCAGCCCCGGCAGCAGGCCCGGGCCCGGCTGTCCATCAGCGACCGCACCGGGGCCACCCGGGACTACGACTCCTTCTCCCGCCGGGATGTGGAACTGGCCGGAGAGGGGCTGGCCGAGGGTAAATATACCGTGGTGGCCCTCTTCGCCGGACCCAGGTATCTGTACCTGAAGGCGGGGGACAAATCGGACGGCCGTATTACCGTCAACGCCAGCCGCCCCGACCCGGACAAGCTGCGGATCTTCGAGACCAAATGCACCGACCGCCAGGCCCAGGAGTGGCTTTTGCAGATGTCTGAGGGCATCTTCGACCCGGATTTCTCCCAGTGGAAGGATATCACCAGGCAGTTGGAGAAAAAGACTAAATCATAAAAAGGAGCGGATCACAATGGGCAAGTATTTTAGCGACGCGGTAGACAACGCCATCGAGGCCATCTACTACACCTACGACCGGGAGAAGGCGGCGGCAGCCGTCCAGCCCCTGGCCGACGCGGCCAACGCCGGGGACGGCGACGCGGCCTACATCCTGTCCCGGTGCGTCTCCGGGCCCCAGTACAGCTGGGATTACCACCCCTTCCAGGCCAACGACGAGGCGGTGGAGCATCTCATCCGCCAGAGCATCATCAACGGCAGCGCCATGGGGGTGCTGGGGGCCATGCGGTGCGGGATGCTCACTCCGGAGATGGAGGAGGCCATGAAGCAGCACTACTCCGGCCTCCAGGAGGTCTGGAACGTGGTCTACGAGAAAGCCCAGGCGGGCTGCCTCTTCGCCATGAACATGATCGGCAACACCTATTTCTGGCTGGATATCGTGCGCATCGAGAACAAGGGCCCCGAGGACTTCCCCTCCAAGGCGGCCTTCGGCCAGTGGCTGCGGGAGAACGAGCTGAAATGCCTGCCCTGGTTCGAGCGGGCCTTTGAGGGGGGCATGGGCTTTGCCGGCCGGAACATGTATAACCTGTACAACGACGGCGAGGAGGGGGTCATGGAGCCCGACAAGTCCAAGGCCGAGGCCATCGCCCGCCGGGGCGCCGAGCTGGGATATCCCGACTGGCAGGAGCGGTACGCCGGCTTTTTGCTGAACCGGGAGGGCCGTGCCCAGGAGGCCCTGGATCTGTACTTCGCCGCCGCCAAGCAGGGCCAGCTGTCCAGCTGGTTCTATATCGGCAAGACCTTCCAGGAGGGCAAGCTGGTGCCCAAGGACTGCGTGCAGGCCATGAAGTGCTACGAGCTGGGCCTCCAGGACCCGGATCAGATCGGCTGCGCCAACCGGGCGGGTGAGCTGCTGTTCCACGGTAAGGACGGCATCCCCCAGGACTACGCCCGGGCGGTACAGCTCTTCGAGCAGGCCCACGGCCACAAGAACACCTGGGGCAACGACATGCTGGGCACCTGCTACCTCTTCGGCTACGGCTGCCAGAAGGACCCTCAGCGGGCTTTGATGCTCTTCCAGGAGGTGGATTACAGCACAAATCTGCTGAATTACGGCCTGGGCACCATCTATACCGAGGGCCTGGGCGTCCCGGAGGATATCAAAAAGGGTGTGGAGTATTTCCAGAAGTGCAAGAACTACGCCCCCGCCCAGGAGGCCATGCTCAAGTTTAAAAAGACTCTCTTCGGCAAGTGGGTCCGCCGGTAAGCACCCTCAACGCCGCACCGCCTTCCCCCTCAAAGGGGGAAGGCTTTTTTATCGAAATAATTCGTGGAGCTCACGGCCGAAAACCCCCGCCAGCTTCCAGGCGTCGGCCACCATCATGCGTTTTGGGACTATGCCTCGTTCAAGCTCCTCCAGCATTGCCAGAGACAGCCCGCTGCGCCGGGCCAGTTCCGGCAAAGAAAGCTCATTCTCTGTGCGCAGGTCAAAAATCCTTTTGCAAAATTGTATTTTCATCTCAAAAGCCGTCACTTTAATCACCTCTCAATCAATATGCCAGAATTTGTGCCAAAAATCAATGGCATAAATTCTGGCATTTATAATAGAATCGAGGTGAATATTATGATTTATTACAATATTCGCAATCTTCGGGAGGATAACGACTGGACGCAGCAGTATGTGGCGGATTTTTTGGGCGTCAACCGCCGCACTTACTCCGCCTATGAGACAGGGACCAACTCCATGACCCCCGAGACATTGGTCCGGCTGGCGGAGCTGTACAATACCAGCGTGGATTATCTGCTGGGGCTGACAAAAGAGAGGTCGCCTTATCCCAGGTAGCCGCGCCAATCATAAAAAATCCGGTTCCAGACAGGAACCGGATTTTTTTATCACAGCAGCGGGGCAGCCAGCAGGAAGAACTCCCCGTGGGTGAGGGTCTGGGGGACCCCCTCCGGGGCCCTGCCCAGACGGGCGGAGAGGAACCGCTTCACCTCCTCCCCTGTGATGGGGGCGTCGGGTGCGGTCTCGTCCCCCCGGTCGGACAGGCACCCGTCCAAATAGGCCAGGAGCAGCGGGGCGGCGTAGGGGTGGTCGGGCCTCAGGTCGTCCCAGGGCGGCTGCTCCTCCCTCCGGAGCAGGGCGATGCGGGCATCCACCGCCTTCCAGCCGAAGGCCATCATGGCCAGCTCCCCACGGGTGAGGGGATTGTCCAAACGCAGGGTGTTGTCACGGTAGGCGGGGCACCAGCCCGCCTCCAGCAGCTTTTTCGCCGCCGCCCCACGGGGATCGGTCTGGGGCACGTCCAGGAAGGGGGACAGCTCCATCAGCCGGGACACGGTGACCACCCGGTACCCCTGGGCGGTGAGCAGCTCCAGCTGCTTTTCCAGCCCGTGGGCGATGGGGGAGCGGCGGGCCATGTTATAGCCGTCCTTCTGGAAGATGATCTGACCGCAGAAGTAGTCGGGATTTTCTGCCAGCCGCTGGGCGATGGGCTTCCAGGTGGCCTCCACCTCCGCCTCGTAGGAGGCCAGAGGGAGCCAGCCCGCCCCGTCGAAGCTGGCCGCCATGTACTGGTAGCCCAGTTTGGCGTAGGCGTCGTAGCTGGAAAAGCCTCCGGCGATGCCGTCCACATAGTGGGGCGGGCGGGAGAGCCTGATCTCGTAATTGTGGCGCTCCTTCACCAGGGCGTGGAGCTTCTCCAGATCGGCCACCGCCTCGTCCAGGCCGGACAGGGTGTGCCGCTTGCCGTAGACCAGATTCTTTTTGCCGAAGAGGACGTGGGAGTAGGTATGGCTGGTGAGCTCATGCCCCCCCTGGAGCAGGCGGTCCACCAGCTCCGGACAGTGGAGGACGCCGCCCTCAGAGTCCTTGCCGAAGTCGGGGTAGTGGTCGTAGGCGATCCCGCCCCAGGAGGCCTCCCCCTCCTTCCCCGGCTGGTCGGGGTAGTTGCCCGAGGTGTCCCCCACCACGTCGAAGGTGCCCGCCGCGCCGTACTTCTCCAGAATTTCCGCCAGCACCAGGGTGAGAGGCTTTCCCCCGAATTCGTCCGGGTTGGCAGGCAGGCGGCAGGGGCCGTCGTCAAAGGTCATGGCGCAGATGCGCTCACCCAGCACCACCCGCTCGATGCGGCGGACGGGGGAGAGATACACCGGGGTGCGCTCCCGGATCTGATCCTGAAAATGGTGCTTTACTTTTTTTGCTGTGCCGATGGCTTTTGTCATGAGAGACATGGGAGGTCCTCCTATTTTCGTAAAATATCCAGTCCGGCGCACCAGGCCACATAGGCCGCGCCCACCGTCAGGTTTTTCAGGCCGCCGAGGCGGCGGCGCTGGGCGAACTGGGACAGGCCCTTGCGCAGATGTGGGGTGTTTTTCACCAGGACGGGGGCACAGTTCCCCGTCAAAACAGCCTCCCTCAGCGCCGGCAGGGTGAGATCGGCGGCCTCCACCCGGGTATAGGCGTTCCCCGCCTCATGGCGGGAATGGGCGTCGCTCCCCCCTACCGCGGGCAGGCCCCAGCTCTGGGCCAGGGCGGCGGCTTTTTTGTTGGCATCCCGCACCTTGAGGGCGGCCCGGGCGTTGGCCCCCTCCACGCAGTCGGGGCGGAAGTCGAAGGCAGAGGGGTCGGCCCCCGGTTTTTGATAGGGGTGGGCCAGGACGGCCACGCCCCCCCGGCGGTGAATTTCCGCTATGGCGTCCGCCCCGTCGGGCAGGCCGTTTTTTCTCAGAGCCTCCAGGTCCAGAGGCCCGTCCAGAAACAGGCCGGTGATGTGGCCCTGTCGGGTGGACACCTCACAGCCGGGGATGAGAAGCACCCCGTTCAGCTCCCGGGGCACGGGGGTGCAGAGGTTGTGGTCGGTAATGGCGATCCCGTCCAGTCCCGCCGCCTTGGCCGCAGTGGTCAGCTCCTCCAGGGAGGACAGGCCGTCCAGGGACGCGGCGGTGTGGGCGTGGAGGTCGATGTGAAAGGTCATGATTTCTCCTTTTTCAGCAGAGAGCGGCAGTACATCAGCCCCGGTTTGGGGTCGCCCCACTCCCACAGGCCGTCTTTGACGGCGGGGTTGAGGAAGTCGGCCAGGGCACCCAGGGTCCGGTCGGGCCGGCCCTCTTTCAAATAGCCCAGGCCGGCCATCAGGTCGGAGGGGCCGAACTGCATTTTGCAGGACCGGAAGGGGGACATCTCCGGCAGCGGAAGGGCCCGGTCCGGGTTGCCCCGGTTCCAGCTCAGGGTGTGCCACAGCAGGGGGATACCGCTCTTTGAAGCCCGGGTCAGGGGGAAGGTGCCCCACACCCGGGGGTTGACCTCCAACAGGCGGGGCTGTCCGTCCACCCCCTCCTTGAACTCGAACATGGCCAGCCCGGTGTACCCTGTTTCCGATACCAGCCGGGCGGCAAAGGCCTCCAGATCGGGCCTGTCCACCCGGACACAGCAGGAGGATGGCCCGCCGGACACCGGGTACTCCCGCACCCGGCGGTGGCACAGGGAGGCGCGTATGATCCCCTCCTCCGCCAGGACGGAACAGCCCAGGCCGCCTCCGGGGAGGTACTCCTGCACCATGGGAAGCTCGCCGGTAAGACTTCGGAAACGCTCGAAGGCCGCCGCCCCCTCCTCCGGGGTGCGGGCAATGACGTACCGCCGGGCGGCGGACAGGCCGAATTTCTCCCCGCACAGGGGTTTCACTACGCAGGGCAGAGGAAGACGGGCGAAGAAAGCGGCGGGGGCCTCCCCCGGTTGGGGGGTATACCGCGCCGGGACGGGGACGCCCAGCTTCTCCCCCAGTTGAGCCACTGTTTCCTTGCTGTTGAAGGCGTCCAACTGGGCCGGGGCGGGAATACACAGGCCGCAGACCGCGGCGAAACGCCCCCGCTCCGCCGACAGGGCGGTCAGGGTGGCCGCCCCCACGGGCAGCAGGGCAGGGCGCTCCCCCTCTCCCTCCGCCAGCCGGGCGCACAGGTCGTAGAGGGCATCCAGCCAGCCCTCCCGGGGCAGGAGGACGGTCTCCCCCGCATATTTTGAGACAAATCCCAGGGGAGCCGGGACCCCCTCCCGCTCACAGCACACCGTCCGGACCCCGGCCCGGGACAGGTCCCGGATCAGCGCCAGCGACATGCGGTAGTGTACGTCGGTTATAACGGCAGTCACCATTCTCCCCCCTTCGCGGTTCAAATATAGCACGCTTTGGGAAAAAATGCAATGGAAAGAAAGGGCTTGACATACCTAGAGATTCAAGGTATACTATACCTAGAAGTTCGAGGCAATGTGCAGAAAGGATGGTATACTATGAAATTTGACAAGGGCCTGATGGCGGGCAGCGGCACCATGCTGATCCTGTCGCTGCTGGAGGGGAGCGACATGTACGGCTATCAGATGATCGAGGAGCTGGCCCGGCGGTCCAGCGACCTGTTCCAGATGAAGGAGGGCACCCTGTACCCCATCCTCCACGCCCTGGAGAAGGACAAATGCCTGTCCTCCTACCAGCAGGAGGCCCCCACGGGGCGGGTGCGGAAGTACTACAAACTCACCCGGCGGGGGAAGAAGCTGCTGGACGACAAGCGGGCGGAGTGGGCGGCGTTCCACCAGGGGGTGGAGCAGGTGCTGTCGGGCGGGGCAAACGCCCTGGCGTGAGGAGGCCCATCCATGAAGAGCATTATGGGGATGTACTCCTGGCTGAGCATCGCCACCTCGGGCATCCGGTTCGGCCCGGACCAGGAGGCGGTGCGCGATGAACTGCGGGAGCACATCGAGGACAAGGCCGCCGACCTCATGCGCATCTTCCCTGATATCCCGGAGGAGGAGGCGGGACAGCGGGCTCTGGCCGCTATGGGGGACGCCTGGGAGCTGAAAAAGGAGCTGGCCCGGGTCCACTCGCCCTGGCTGGGGTATCTCTGGCGTTTGACCCAGGTGCTGGTGTGGGGGCTGCTGGCCCTGAGCCTGATCGCCGCCCTGGGCAGCGGCGCAAGCCTCCTGGAAGGTCAGGCATACCGCTGGGAGGAGGCCCGGAAGGCCCGGGCGGTGGGCCGGGCCCTCTATGAGGACGGCACCCCCGACTGGGAAGGGGAACGGCTGGCCGTCTACGAGGCGGACGAAACGGCCCGGCTGGGCCGGGCGGTCATCTCGGTATCCAGGGGCGCCCGGTGGCGGGAGCCTGAGGGGGACTGCCTCTATCTCCGGCTGCGCATTACCTGGGACCGGCCCTGGGAGGTCAACCCAATGACCGTCAGTTGCCTGTTCGCGGAGGACGACCTGGGCAACACCTATGAGATCAATACCGCCCGGGCCTTCCGGGAGGGCTGGAACTGGTACCAGCTGGACCTGGCCCTGGAGGGCGTCCCCCTCTCGGCCAGGGAGCTGCGCGTCCACCACGAGCTGCGGGACGGGCTGGACCTGGCGGTGGACCTGACGAGGGAGGTGGTCCCATGAGAATACCGGATTTTGTGGAAAAGCGGTGGGACCGGGTAAAAAAATGGTGGGACCGTCTGCCCAAACTGCCCCGAAAATGGCGGATCGTCCGCAACCTGGCGCTGGCGCCGGCGCTGGCCGTGCTGGTCCTGGGGCTGCTGGAGTGGCCCGCCCTCAGCCCCTACAGGGCCTTCCAGCGGTTGGAGGGGGCCTATCTCCTCACTCCCTCCCGGCTGGTCCTCCAGGTGGAGCGAGGCAGGACAGCCGCTTATCTTACCGAGGGGGACAGCTGGGTCACGGTGGGCAGTGTGGAGACATACAACGACGCGGGCAAGCCCCTGAACATTGATAAAAATGTCGCCATCCTGCACCAGGTCCTGCCCAAGGAGGGGATTGTGGTGGTGCTTCTCCCCGCGAAAAACGGGAGTGACGGCGCGGTAGCTGCCGTCTGGGGCGGACCGGAGGAGGGGGTCTCCGGCACCCTGGAGCTGGACCTGAAAGGCATCAGCAGCAGCCATCCCTGGACCGGCCGTGTGCCCGGACTGGAGACCTTTACCGCTCAGGCGGAGCGGCGGGAGGATGGCTGGTTTATCTTCCAGTTTGTCCCCCATGACGGCCACCTGGAGAACACCAGCTGCGCCATGGAGATGCTGCTGGCCCGGGGTCCTTTCTTCAGCACCTTCGGCGACCTAGAGCAGCCCTACCGGCTGACCCTGACCGACAGTCAGGGGAACACTGTGGCCCAGCAGTCCGGGACTACGCCCCCGGACCAGCGGTTACAGAAGTGGTGAAAGGAGAGGGTCATGGATCAAAAGAGCTGGCTGGACACAGCTGTCTCCGGCATCCGGTTCGGCCCTGACCGGCGGGCGGTGCGGGAAGAGCTGGAGGGCCATTTTGAGGATAAAATTGCCGATCTGCGGCGGGTCTTTCCCGATATCCCCGAGGCAGAGGCCCGGGAGCGGGCGCTGAGGGGCATGGGGGACCCAGAGGAACTGAAAATTTTGCTGGCCCGGGTACATAAGCCCTGGCTGGGATATCTGTGGCGGGCCAGCCAGGTGCTGGCGGCGGTGACGCTGGCGCTGGCCCTGCTCCTGTGGGGAGGCAGGGCGCTGGAGGACTGGGCCAGACAGCGCAAGCTGGAACGGGAGATGGAGAATATTCCCCACGACGTCGGCTACAGCGCCTATGTCACGGACTGCTATCAGGCCGGAATCGACCCCTTCCGGGCCGACGGGCCCTACCCCAGCACGGGGGAAGACGTCATCCGCACCCCGCTGGCCGCTCTGCGGCCGGAGGACAGCGCCAAAACGGGCAATTACCGCTTCCGGGTGAAGCGGGCCGGGCTGTTCCTCTTTCAACACAGCCCGGAGGCCCCGGGGGGACTGCCGGCTGTTCTGCGAGCTGCGGGCATCGGGACCGCCCTGGGAGCTGGACGTCCAGAGCAGCCTGTGGCATCTCCGGGCGGTGGACAGCAATGGCAGGGAGTACGCCAGCTCCTATGAGGTGTACGAGCTGAGGCAGGAGCACGAGGGCTATGTGATGGTCAGCCAGGGCAGGGGAAGCTGGCTGGAGAACCGCTTTGACCTGACCATTGATGTTATTCCGCCGGGTACGGAGTGGATCAGGCTGGAGTACGACTGGCTGGGGGTGCGGTGGTCGCTGACCATACCGCTGGAGACAGAGGAGGGCGGTCAGAATGGCTAAAAGAAAGCTGCCCCGGCTGAGCCGAAGGTGGAAGATTATCCGCAATCTGGCTTTGACACTGGTGTGCCTGTACGCCCTGTGGGCTTGGGCGGGCTATCCCCTGCCCACGGCGGAGATGGAGTTCCGCCGCCTGGAGCGTCAGAGCCTGATGCCGCCCTCCCAGATCCAGGGGGTGTTCCGGCTGGACCAGGAGCGGGTCGTCGCGGGCGTTCTGGAGGACAGGGTGATCTTCTCTGAGGGCCACTCCCTGGACGAGTGGCCCCGGAGCGAAGAGGGGACCACGCTGGTCCCCATCGGGCACTGGATGCAGACCGAGCTGGCCGTGATAGCAGTGGACGTCCCCCCGGAGACCCGGTCCGCCCAGCTGGATATGTCGCTGGACTGCTGGTATTGCCCCTACGACAACGGCTGGAGCGCCAGCGGAAAGCGGGGCGGCGTGCTGGGGGAGGATCTGGACAGCTGGACGCTCTGGACTAAGGAATTCCATATTGAGGGGGAGCCGCTGAAGGAGGGCGGCGTCCTGTTTCGGGTCCCTGTGGACGACCGCGCGTCAATGGAGGGCACGCTGCTCAGGCAGCTGGCCCGCAGATACACCTATGAGCAGTCCGCCGCCCTGCGGGGACTGAACTGCCGCATGGAGGCCGTCTTCTACGGGGAGGACGGCCGGGAGCTGGGCCGGGCGGAGCTGGCCACTCCGGAGGACGGGGAGCACGCCGTCAGCTGACCATTTTAAAGGGGACGCCGGACAGGCCGGCGTCCCCTCTTTATTGTATAAAGAAAACCTCGTCGGGCCTTGACCTGACGAGGTTCTCTTCTGGCGGGAGCGCCCCGGGGTTCCATAGCTGTCCGCCGCCGGGCTCACCGTCACGGCGCAGGCGGTACCCGCCCGTGCGCAATGGTCAGGCTGCCGTTTTTCAACAGGTTGAATCGTTCTCTCAAGAATCCCGCGATTATTTTGTCATTTTATACAAGTTCTTTTGCCAAAAATGGTGCAGAACGTCAAGGAAAATTTCATTGACAATCTCCCCTGATTTTGATAATATTTCATCATAAGCGTTACGTTTACAATTTCAAAGAAAAATAAGACAATTGAATTGAAAACGAATTGCAAAAGGGGGAGCAAGATGAACGCATTAGAGAAATTCAGCTTAGCGGGAAAGGTCGCCATTGTCACAGGCGCGACGCGCGGACTGGGACAGGGGATCGCGGTCGGACTGGCGGAGGCTGGCGCCGATATTGTATGCGTCGGCCGCTCTGACGACAGCGAAACCCGCAGCAAAGTGGAGCGCCTGGGCCGCCAGTACCTGAATCTGCGGATGGATGTGGGGGAAGAGTCGGCCCCTGAGCGGATCGTGGCGGAAACCGCAGCGCGCTTTGGGAAAGTAGATATCCTGGTCAACGCGGCGGGCATTACCCGGCGGGTCATGGCCATCGACATCGACCGCAAAGACTGGCAGGACGTACTTGATGTGAACCTGACCGCCCTTTTCTTCATGTGTCAGGCGGCGGCCCGTCAGTTCGTCAAGCAGGGCAACGGCGGAAAGATCATCAACATCGGATCTATGACTTCCTATCAGGGCGGAATCAAGGTGATCCCTTACACCGCCAGTAAGGCCGCCGTCCGGAACATCACCATGCACATGTGCAATGAGTGGGCCAAACACGGCATCCACATCAACTGCATCGCCCCTGGATATATGATCACCGATATGACGGCTCCCATGCGTTCCGAGCCCGCACGGATGGCCGAGACCAACACCCGTATCCCCATGGACCGCTGGGGCAAGCCAGAGGATCTGGCCGGCGCGGCGATCTTCCTGGCCTCTGACGCGTCCGACTATGTAAACGGCTTTACGATTGCTGTGGACGGCGGCTTCCTGGCCAAATCCTGATTCACAGCGGGAAGGAAGGTTGTTTTATGGAAAAGAAATACCGCGTTGGGCTGATTGGCGTGGGTTCCATCGCCCACATTGCCCATCTGCCTGCTCTTTCGGCCCGCACAGATGTGGAACTGGTGGGCGCCTTCGCCGAGCATATTGAGAGCGTGCAGCGCACCCAAAAGAGCTATGCCATCCAGAAGGCAGTCCACAATATGGACGAACTGCTGGATATCGGTTTGGACTGTGCCTTTGTGCTCTCTCCCAAAACGGTTCACGCGGAGCAGGTTATTCGTCTGCTGGAAGCCAAAGTGGATGTGTTCTGTGAAAAGCCTATGGGCATGACACTGAAAGAGGCCTATGACATGGCGGACGCCTCTGCCCGCACCGGTAAAAAACTGATGATCGCCTTTAATCGCCGGTATGCTCCCGTCTATCGGAAGGCGAAAGAGGTCTACGGGGAATTGGCGCCGGATGTCCTCATCGCCCAGAAAAACCGTCCTGCCAGCGAGTACCGGGCCACGCTGGAAAACGCCATCCATATGGTGGACATCCTGCGTTACTTCTGCGGCGAGTGCACGAAGGTAGACGCCTGCTCCAAATTCACCGATCCCCTCTATGAGACGCTGGCTACTGCCCAGCTCCAGTTTGAAAACGGCTCTGTCGCCATGCTGGTGGCCGACCGGGCCTCCGGCCAGTGGGTGGAGACCCTGGAGATGCACGGGCACAACAGGAGTGTGCTGGTCAACTGCCCGGACACCATAACAATCACCGACAATGAGCAGTCCCACACCACGTCTATGACTCCGCTTGCTTACGGCTGGGCCAGGGTGATCGACAAGATGGGCTTTACCCAGGAAGTGGACCACTTCTTTGATTGCCTGAAAAATAATCAGGAGCCCCTGACCAGCGGCGCTGACGCCTATAAAACCCAGGAGCTGATGCACCGCATCCTGACCGCCGCCGGACTACCTGGCCTGGAATGAGGTGAATACTTTGTTTCAGATTGCGGGGCACACCATGGGCACGCCGGAGTATACCGTGAGGGAAGCGCTGGAGCTGTTTCGAGAAATCGGACTGGACGGCGCGGAGATCGTGGTGCAGGACGGCTACCGCTGCGCCATCCCCCAGCAGGCGGGACGGCAGGAGCTGGCGGAAATTCGGAATACGGCCGACCGTCTGGGCCTGAAAATCGTCGCCCTGACGCCCTATTATTCCCGGTTTAACGATTTGGACGCCGGGGTGCGGGAGGCGGAGATCCAGGGGATACACAGGGTGATTGAATACGCCGGCGTCCTCGGGGCAAAGTATATCCGAATTTATGCCGGGAACTACGCCCAGACGGACACCGATCCGGACGGCAAAAAGCGGGGCTGTCTGGTAGACAGTATGCGCCGCCTGGGAGACGACGCGCAGCAGACCGGCGTGACACTGGTCATGGAGAACCATTTCAATACCATGACCGTCTCCGCCGCCGACAGCATCTCGGTGGCACGGGAGATCGGCCACCCGGCGGTGGGCATCCTCTACGATCAGGCAAATCTGACCTTTACCGGGAAAGAGGCCTGGGAAGAGGCCTTGGAGCTTCAGTTTTCAAAGGTCTGCTATACCCATGTAAAGGACCTGGTGTTCCGCGGCGGGAATACAGGCTTTACCTCCTCCGATGTGTCCCACCCCAAGGAGGAGGAGCGGAACGTAATCACTAAAATTGTGGGGGAGGGCGTGATCCCCTGGCCCGCGATCCTTCAGGCGATGAAGGACCGGGGTTACACGGGCTGGCTCTCTCTGGAGTATGAACGGAGATGGCACCCGCAGGATATCCCGGACGCCTGTATCGGCATGAAGCGCTCTGCGGCTTACCTTCGGTCTTGTTTCAAGCAATTGACATAGACAACCATATTTTTAAGGAGGGCTTAACACATGAAAAGAACGAAAAAGGCTCTGGCTCTGGCTCTGTCGGCCGTAATGCTCCTGGCTGTCATGACCGGCTGCCAAAACAACAGCAAACCCAGCGGCGGCTCCTCTTCCGGGAATGGGACATCCTCTGGAAACGGGACCACTTCCTCCGGTACGACTACCCCCAGCCTTGACTATCCCAAGCAGAACATCAATGTGGTGGTGCAGTATTCCGCCGGCGGCGGCACCGACCTGTCTGTCCGCGGCGTTCTGGACGGCGTGACCGGCGTCCCCACCAACTTCTCCGTGTCCAATGTGACCGGAAACGGCGGCCTCATCGGCCTGACCCAGGTGGCGAACTCCGCCGCAGACGGTTATACTCTGGGCGTTGTCAACACAGACTTCGTCATCAACATTGTGCTGGGGAATACCGACCTGACCCTGGACTCCTTCTCTCCGCTGGCCTGCGCCCTGCGGGACCCCTTCGTGCTGATCATCGGCAACAATGAGAACTACTCCACCCTGGAGGAGTTTGTGGCCTACGCCAAGGCGAACCCCGGCAAAATCGTGGTAGGCGAAACCGGCACCGGCGCCGCCCCCACCGTAGCCATCACCGCTATGGAGAACGCCCTGGGGATCGACGTGTCCAACGTGACCTATGAAGGCAGCGCAGACTGCGTCACCGCCGTGGTGGGCGGGCACATTGACGCCACCTTTGCCCAGGCCTGCAACGCTACCGCGCAGGTCGAGGCTGGCAACGCCAAGATTATCGGCGTTCTGGCCAACGACCGCCTGGAGGCCTTCCCCGACGTGCCTACCTTCGCGGAGATCTACCCCGATGAGATCGACTTTGAGTTCATGGGCTTCTGCATCATCTCCAGCCAGGCCGACGTGGACCCCGCCATCCAGAGCTACCTGTCCGAGAAACTGCGCGGCGGGATTGACAGCGACAGCTTTGCCTCTACGCTGAAGACCCTGGGCATGCAGACCAACAATCTGACGCCGGACGAGCTGAAGCAGTTCCTTCAGGATCAGCTGGAGATCTACACAGAGATTCTGGGCAAGCAGTAATCCACGGCTGAAGATTCCGGGGATTCCGCTCCGGAGACCCGGATAAGACCAACTTCTGCGATCTGGGGCGCCGGAATGACAACACGTTCCGGCGCCCCAATCTTAACCCCAAAAGGAGGCTTGCACATGAGAAAGTACAATGCGATCATATCGATCATCCTGATCGTGTTTGGGGCGGTCGGTATCTTTCTGTCCCTGAACTTTGAGGCCCGCGGCGGCAATGTCGGGGACCCCGGCGCGGCCTTTTGGCCCATCCTGCTTTGCTGCGGCCTGATCTTCACCTCGGGACTGCTGCTGGTTCAGACAATGCTCCAGGGCAGAAAGGCGGCGGAGCCGGAGGAACCGCTGATTGATTACCGCTCCGCCGGCGTGCGCTGCGTGTTCATCATCTTCGGCATTATGATCGCCTACGCCATTCTGCTGTATTATTTTGGATTTATCCCCGCCACCCTGGCCTTCGTGGTCGCCACCATGCTGGCCATGGGGGAGCGCCGGCCGGTGTGGATCGGGCTGACCACGGTTGGGATCACCGGCTTCATTTATGTACTGTTCGCGCTGATCATGAATGTAGTCCTGCCCAAGGGCATCTTTTTGTAAGGAGGGACCAACATGTTATCTGCAATTACTGCCGGTCTTGCCCTGGTAATAACGCCTATGGGTCTGCTTTCCATCCTCGGTGGTGTGCTGTGCGGGATATTTGTCGGCGTCATGCCCGGCCTGTCCTCCGTGATGGGCATGTCCATCATGCTGCCGGTGGCCCTGTCCATGAAGGGTAACCTGGGTGTGCTGATGATGCTGGGTATCTTCTGCGGCTCCATCTACGGCGGCTCTATCACCGCCATTATGATCAACACCCCCGGCACCGCCAACTCCGCCGCCACCTGTCTGGACGGCTATCCCATGGCCCACAAATACCACCAGCCGGGCCGGGCCATCTCCATCTCCACCACAGCCTCCACCTTCGGCGGGCTCTTTTCCGCCCTGATGCTGCTGTGGACCTCCCCGATCCTGGCCAGCTTTGCCCTGAAGTTCAGCGCCCAGGAGAGCTTTGCCCTGGCCCTGTTCGGCATCAGCGTGGTGGCCAGCGTGTCCAGCGGGAACGTGCTGAAGGGCGTGATTGGCGCCTTTGTGGGCCTGCTGCTGGCGACGATCGGTGTGGACATTACCACCGGCGCCTATCGCTTCACCTTCGGCACGGTCTACCTGACCGGCGGTATCTCCAATATCCCGGTGCTGATCGGCCTGTTCGCTTTCTCTCAGGGGCTGATCAACATTCAGGAGAATTTCGGCGTGGAGCGGGCCCGGGTCAGCCAGAAGCTGGAGCGGGTCCTCCCCACCAGGGAGGATGTCCGCACGATTTTTCCCACGCTGATCCGCTCCAGCCTGATTGGAACCGTGATCGGCGCCATCCCCGGCACCGGCGGCGATATTGCCGCGTGGGTGGGCTATAACGAGGCCAAGCGCTGGTCAAAGCACCCCGAGAAGTTCGGCGACGGCGCCCCCGACGGCATCGCCGCCCCCGAGGCCGCCAACAACGCCATCTCCGGCGGCGCGCTGATCCCCCTGCTGTCCCTGAGCATCCCGGGGGACGCCTGCACCGCCATCATGCTGGGCGCGCTGATGATGCTGGGCATCACGCCCGGGCCTCTGCTGATGAGCGAGTCGCCGGATAAGGTCTACATGATCGTGCTGGGCCTCTTCTTTGCCAACGTTTTCATGGGGCTGTGCGGCTTCAGCGGCATCAAGCTCTTTGCGAAAATTTCCTCCGTGCCCAACATTATCCTGACCCCCCTCATCTTTGTGTTCTGTTTTGTCGGGACCTATGCGGTCAACCACACCGTTCAGGACATCTATCTGATGATCGTCTGCGGTATTTTGGGCTTCTTCATCATCAAGGCGGGCTTTTCCATTCCGCCCATCATCCTCGGCCTGATCCTGGGCGGTATTCTGGAGAAAAATTTCCGCCGCTCCCTGGTGCTGTCCGCGGGCGACTGGACAACCTTCTTTACCCGTCCCATCTCCTGCACATTTATTGTGATCGCCTTCCTCTCCCTGTTTGCGCCCCTGATCCTGTCCACGTTCAAAAAACGCAGGGCGGATCAGGCGGGCAGAGGTGCGGAGTGATGGATAATGTCTGCAAATTCTGCGGCGGCGCGCAGCTTCGCCCGGATATGGTGGAGGTGGGCCCCCTCCCCGGCGGAACGCTCTATCTCCACCGGGACCAGACCCACCCGGGCCGGCTGTTGATGGTCTCCGCGCGCCATGTGCGGAAAATCACCGATCTGTCCCCGGAGGAGTACGCGGCCCTTATGGAAAGCGTTTACCGGGCGGCCCAGGCGGTGACCGCGCTGTATAAGCCGGATAAGATCAATTATCTGGTTTTCGGTGATACCAGCACCCACCTCCATGTCCACATTGTCCCCAAATACCAGCAGGGAAAGGATTGGGGCAGGGTGTTCCTGACGGACGAGCCCAACCCTGTCTATTTGACACAGCAGGAATATCAGGACGGTGTGTCGGCCCTGCGCCGCCAGCTGGGCCTGGGGGAAAGTGAGGGCATCTGATGGGAAATATTCTGGTTACCGCCTCTCATTTCCAAACCCTGTGCCAGGACGCGATCGGGCTGCTGGAGCGCAGCGGACACCATGTCATTCTGAATGACCACGACATGCCCTATTACTCCTTTGACGAGCTGGCGGTCTGGGCCCCCGAAATTCACGGGGCCATTATCGGAATGGACCGGTGGGACGAAGCCGTCTTCCAGCTTGCGCCAAACCTGAAAATACTGGCCCGGTTTGGCGTGGGAGTAGACAATATCGACCTGGAGGCGGCGAAGCACCATGGCGTTCAGGTGGTCAACGCAGCGGGTATGAACGCCAACGCCGTGGCGGAGCTGGGTGTGGCCATGATCCTGAACTGCCTGCGCGGTATTCCCCAGCTCCACCAGAAGCTGGCGGCGGGAGAGTGGGCCCGGGCCGTTGGCCACGATATTCAGGGAAAAACCGTAGGTCTGCTGGGCTTTGGCGACATCGGCGGACGGGTAGCCCGGAAGCTGTCCGGCATGGACGTCCGGCTGTTGGCCTACGACCCTTACCCCAACCAGGAGAAAGCGCGGTCTCTGGGCGTCACACTGGCGGACATGGACACAGTTCTGTCCCAAAGTGATATTGTGAGCATTCACATGCCCAGTATTCCGTCCACCTATCACGTGATGGGCCGGGAGGCCTTCCGTCGGATGAAGTCCGGTTCCTGGCTGATCAATACCGCCCGCGGAGCGCTGGTGGACACCGAGGCCCTGATCGAGGCCGTCACCTGCGGGCACCTGGCCGGAGCCGCGCTGGATGTGTTTGAGCAGGAGCCCCTCCCCGCGGACGCGCCTGTGCTCCATACGCCGGGAATCCTGTGTACGCCCCACGCGGGCGCGGAGACAGTGGAAACGTATCAAAATATCAGCATGATGGCCGCCCAGGCGGTAATTGACAGCCTGAACGGCCTGGAGCCCAAAAACTGGCTGAATAAATGAGGAGTGAGCAAGCGATGAAAAAGATGAAAGGCGTTATCACCGCAATGACGACACCTTTTGACGAGCACGATCAGGTGGATGTAAACGCCCTGGAGGAGCAGGTGGATTTCCTGATCGAAAAGGGCGTAAACTGCCTGTACCCCTGCGGGACCACCGGGGAGATGTTCAACATGACCCCAGAGGAGCGGGAACTGGTGGCGGAAACCGTATTCCGGCGGGCCGCCGGCCGCGTTACCGTGTACATCCATGTGGGGGCCATGACTTTGAAAGAGACCATCCGTCTGGCCCGGCACGCGGAGAAGCTGGGCGTGGATGGCATCGGCGTGGTGACGCCGGGCTTCTTCGGGATCAAGGACAAGGCCATGATCCGCTATTACCAGCAGGTCTCGGCCAGCGTGTCCCCGGACTTCCCCATTTATCTCTACGCCATTCCCCAGTGTGCCGCCAATGATCTACAGCCCGAGGTGGTGGCGGAGCTGATCAAAACCTGCCCCAACATCATCGGGATCAAGTACAGCTACGCGGACATGATCCGGTTAAAAAATTATCTGAATCTGAACGACGGCAATTTCTCCGTACTGTTTGGCCCGGACCGGCTCTTTCTGCCCGCCATGGCCATGGGCTGCGACGGCACGGTGTCCGGGTGCTCCGGCCCCATGCCGGAACACTTTGTCAACGTCTATCGGGCTTATCTGGCCGGCGATATGGACACCGCCCGGAAGGAGCAGAAAATCGCCAACGAGATATGCGAGATCTTACAGAGCGGCGCTGACATGGGTATATTCAAGGCGGCGCTCCAGCTCCGGGGCCTGACCGGCGGCCACATGCGCGCCCCCCTCATCGACCTGGATGAAGACGAAAAACAGGCGCTGTACAGACAGCTCACCCCCTATTTAAGCGTATGAGAGTGCTATGTTTTGGTTCGCTGAACCTGGACCACATTTACAATGTCCAGGAGTTCGTCAGACCGGGCGAGACCTGCAAGGCCCTGTCGGTGGAGGAACACTGCGGCGGCAAGGGCTTTAATCAGGCCGCCGCCGCCGCAAAGGCGGGCCTGCCCGTCTCACTGGCGGGCTGTATTGGTGAAGACGGCGGGGTGTTTTTGGACAAATGCCGTCAGGCCGGCGTGGATACCGCTCATCTGTCCCGTGTGGAGGAGCCCACCGGAAGCGCGGTGATCCAGGTCAATCAGCGAGGGGAAAATTGTATCCTGCTGTATGGCGGGGCCAATCAGTTGGTTACCAGGGCACAGATCGATCAGGTGCTGGCCGCCTTTGAACCTGGCGACGTACTGATGCTGCAAAACGAAATCAGCGAGCTGGCCTATTTAGCGGAAGAAGGCGCCCGCCGGGGGCTGCGCATCGCGCTGAATCCGTCCCCCATGAACAGCCAGATTACCCCGGCCATCCTGGAAAAGGCGACCTGGCTGTTTGTCAACGAGGTGGAGGCGGAGCAGCTGTGCGGCGCCTCAGAGCCGGGGGTCTGCCTTCAGCGGCTGGGCCGGATGTGCTCCGGAGGCTCCGTGATCTTGACGCTCGGAAGCGCCGGTTCCTGTTACGGCGGACCGGAGGGAACATTTGAGCAGCCCGCTTTTCCCGTCTCCGTGGTGGATACCACCGCAGCGGGGGACACCTTTACCGGGTATTTCCTTGCGGATATCCTGAGAAATGGCGATCCGGCGAGTGCGCTGCGTATGGCCGCCAAGGCTGCGGCCCTGGCAGTTACCAGAAAGGGAGCGTTTGACTCCATCCCCTGGTTAAATGAGGTGGAGGCCGCACAGATGTAAACTGCGCCGGCAGAACAGAGGAGCGCAAGGCCTTATCGCAGATAAACAAGATCCGCAGCGGGGAGAGGACTTTATTATGAAGTCCTCTCCCGCATCTTTTTTAAGACCAGTCAAATACGGGTGGATCTGTCGTTTTTTGACAGATCATCGCCTGTGAATCAGGCGGAAGCGTTTGCTGTTCTCTGTTTACCAATGCGGAAAGGGAACGATTTCAATTGACGTGAGAAATAAAACATGTTATGATTTTGTTAAAATGGAACAGGGGTGAAACTATTATGGCTGCGACCTTAAAGGATGTTGCGGAGCAGGCGGGCGTCAGTATTGCGACGGTATCGCGGGTGCTGAATGATCCGGAAAAAGTGGCGGAACAATCGCGGCGCAAAGTTTTGGATGCTATTGACACACTTGGATACTCCTCCAACCTGCTGGCCAAAAGTTTGCGGCAGGACGGCCTGAACGCGGTTTATGTCCTTTTGCCCAGTTTGAGCGACCCCTTTTTTGCGCAGATGCATCAGGGAATTTCAGATGTGCTGTCCGCCTATAATTATTTCATGCTGTCCGTCACTACAGAGGGCGACAGCGTGCTGGAGCAGGAGTGCCTGCTGAAAGCGAAGACCATGGGCGCCTCCGGCGTACTGCTCTATACGCCTAACGACCCGGTACCGGAGGCGTGGAGCGCCTTTGGCAGCAGCTTTCCTATTCTGCTTCTTTCCGGCAATTCGGTGGAAGGGAAAGCCCGTATGACAAGCCTGTTCATGGACCGCACAGGGGTGGGAAAACAGGCGGTGGATATTCTTTTTGAGAGAGGAAAACGAAACATTCTTTACCTGTGCAGCCGCCCGGACAGCCTGGACGGCGAATGCTGGAGCGGAATCCAGCAGGCCGCAGAAGCCCATGGCCTTACCTGTCAGCTGTATCAGGCGGGCCGCTCACCCGGAGATGCAGCCAGGGAGCTGGAAAAATTCTGGGAAAAAGCGGATGTCCTTCCAGACAGCATTTTGACGCAGAGCACCGCGCAGGCGGCGGGTGTCCTCTCCTTCCTGCGGGAGCGGGGCATCCAGGTTCCGGAACAGACGGCAGTTATGAGCTTTGAAAATACAGAGCTGGCCTGTCTGCTGACCCCACAGGTTTCTGTTATAGGTCCGGCGGGTTATCAGGTGGGGATGATAGGAGCCAAACGCCTGCTGGAGTGGATCCATACACCGGAGGAGAAAATTTCCTGCTGGCAGGAGGGCGTGGATCTGACCTATATTCCGAGGAGGTCAACGGATGTTAGAGTGTAAAATGCCGGCAATTGTGTCCCTGGGCGTGCTGAATGTGGACTTTGTTATGGAAGTGGGCAAGGACCTGATTGGAAAAAAACGCCTGGGCAAGCGGATATCCATCAGCGCCGGCGGCTATGGCGGTTGTCAGGCGGTTGCGGCCGTCCGCTGCGGCGTTCCAACCGCCGCGGTAGGCCGGGTGGGAACGGATATCTTCAGCTATCAGATCGAAAAAACGCTCCAGGAGGAGCAGGTGGACTGCCAGTTCTTGCAGGAGACAGAAGGGGACAACACCGGCCTGTCTGCCATCATCGCGGAGGAGGGCAAGGAGAGCGTCTCCATTGATTTCCTGGGAACAAATTTTCAGATCACCAAGCAGGATATCGACCAGTGCCGCGAAGCGATTCAACAGGCTAAGCTGGTGATGATCTATATGGGACCGGCGATGATGGAGGCGTCCGCCCATATGGTTGAGGTGGCCAATCAGAGCCGTACACCGGTGCTGCTTACCCCTACCCTGTTCACAGGTATACAGACGGGATTATGGCAGAAGGTGGACTATTTGGTCATGAATCTGACCCAGGCCGCGGATTTATGCGGCCTTACGGAGGAGAGCGTCAGAACGGCCCGAATTGCCGCCGGTATGTTGTCCGGTCAGGTCAGAAAGGCCATCGTGATCCACATGGACAAAGGCGGAGTCCTGGTTGCCGAAAATGGCATCCTGACCACGCTGGACGTGATGCCGGAGAGCAAGGTGGTGGATTACTCCGGTGCGACAGCCTTCTTTACAGGGGTGTTTGGTGCGGAGCTGGTTAAAGGAAACACCATCCAGAAGGCTGCGATAAAGGCCCATCGCGCCGCAATGCTCTGCATGGAAAAGGTCGGCACTTATGCCTCTTTCCCAACGGCAGAGCAGCTGAAACGGTTATAAACAGGAGATTTCCGGTATTATCTCATATCATTGACACTGAGACACTGACAGCCTCACGCGGTATCCCGCGGCAGGCTGTTTTTTATGCCTTGACGAAGATAAGTTTTCATAACAAAGTCGGGAAAGGGGCAAAGACATACAGCAAATCTCACAAAACTGCGCCATGCTGATTGGTGAAAAGCCAGAAGATCAAAAACCTCAAAATAATACTTGACTTTCATGAGAAAACGTTTTATCATTACGCCAGAAAACGTTTTCTCGTATTTCTTTATATTCTCTCCGTCAAGAAAATCCCCCCAAATAATCAAGCGATAAGGAAGTGAACGCGAAATGGATTTTGGGTTCAGCGGCGAATACACAATGGTACAAAAAATGTATCGTGACTTTGCGGAAAAAGAAATTAAACCAATCGCATCGGAAATTGACGAGGCAGAGCGGTTTCCAAAGGAAAATGTAGAAAAAATGGCCAAAATGGGAATGCTTGGCATTCCGTTTCCCGAGGCATACGGCGGAGAGGAAGGCGATTATCTCTCCTATGTGTTTGCCGTAGAAGAGTTATCCAAGGTGTGCGCATCCACCGGCGTAACACTGTCCGCGCACACATCTCTGTGCGCCGCACCTGTTTATGATTGGGGCACAGAGGAGCAAAAACAAAAATATCTGACCCGGCTGGCCAGCGGAGCGTGTCTGGGCGCCTTTGGCCTGACGGAGCCCAATGCGGGGACGGACGCATCCCGGCAGAGGACTACGGCTATCCGTGAAGGCAGCCATTACATACTCAATGGCTCCAAATGCTTTATTACCAATGCGGGCGAGGCAGACATCTATGTCATTATGGCCATGACGGATCCGGAAAAGGGAAGCCGGGGCATTTCCGCTTTCATTGTGGAGAAAGATTTCAGCGGCTTCTCTGTTGGAAAGCATGAAAAAAAGATGGGTATCCGGGGTTCGGCTACCGCCGAGCTTATTTTTGAAAAATGTATCGTGCCGGCGGAAAATCTGCTGGGTGAAGAAGGTCAGGGCTTTAAAATTGCGATGCATACCCTTGACGGCGGGCGGATCGGAATTGCAGCCCAAGCTCTGGGCATTGCGGAGGGCGCTCTCAACGAGGCGGTTGCCTACGTAAAGCTGCGGGAGCAGTTCGGCCGAAATCTGGCCAGCTTTCAGAATACCCAGTTCGTAATTGCCGACATGGCCAATCAGATCGAAGCGGCCAGGCTGCTGGTCTATCGAGCCGCCTGGTGCAAGGACAACCGCCAGCCCTATTCCACTGCTTCTGCCCATGCAAAACTGTTTGCAGCGGAGACCGCTATGTCGGTTGCCACCCGGTGCGTACAGCTCCTGGGGGGATATGGATATACCAGGGAATATCCCCTTGAGCGCATGATGCGCGACGCAAAAATAACTCAGATATATGAAGGGACCAGTGAAGTACAGCGCATGGTCATTTCCCGAGAAGTTCTGAAATAACACGCTGGATACATCTGTAAAAGAGATTGGACGGGCGGTAAATATGAATATCATGGTATGTATTAAGCAGGTATTGGACAATGCATCTGTCCCAAAGCTGGACCCGGCGACAGGACGGGTCGTGACAGAAGGCGTTGAAACAATAGCGAATCCTTTCGACCTGAATGCTCTGGAAGGGGCGCTGAGGCTGACAGATGTCCACGGCGGCGAAGTGAGCGTCATTACCGTTGGAAATGAGGAATGCAAAACAGTGCTGAAGCTGGGCCTGGCGATGGGCGCGGCACACGCCTATCTGGTCAAGGCGCCGGATGGACAGGAACAAGATTCCTGGTCCGTATCCTATCTCCTGTCAAGGGCCATCACATCACTCGGTCCCTTTGATTTAGTCCTTTGCGGCAAACAGGCGATTGACGATGACTCCGCCCAGGTGGGCGGCAGTATTGCCCGGTTGTTAAATATGACCCAAGTTACTTATGTGGAAGAGATCCAGGAGGTATCCTCGGAGAGCATCACTGTGAAGCGGGCCGGCAACAGCGGCAGTGAGATAATTGCGGCCAGACTTCCTGCGTTGCTGACCTGTGAAAAATCTCTTGGCGAGCCGCGCTATCCTACCCTGAAGAGGACAAGAATGGCAAACCGTGTTGATATCCCCGCCCTGGATTGTACGGAGATCGGCGCGGACCCGGACAGGGCGGGCGCGCTGGTAAAGGTACAGATGGTCTATGCGCCTGAGCCCCGCCAGCGCGGCGAGCTGCTGAGAGGTGAGCCGGAAGAAATTACAAGATTGGCAGTTGCCAGGCTCGTGGAACAGAAAATTATTTGATCAGAGGGGGGATGGAGATGCCAAATCCGGATTATCAGGGCGTATGGGCCTGTTTAGATCAGGCAGATGGAAAGATCAGCGGTGTTTCATTGGAGGTTTTAAGCGCGGCCAGGCGTTTGGCAGATATGCTCTCCGTGCAGGCCAGCGCCGTGCTGCTGGGACATAGCGTGGACGGGTTGGCAGCAGAGGCGTTTGCCTATGGTGCGGACCGCGTTTACGTCTGTGATGATGAAAAATTAAAGGATTATCGCGCCGCAACCTATGGGAAGGCGCTTGAGTCGCTGATTAGATCATACCGGCCGGCCATTATTCTGTTTGGCGCGACCAACAATGGGCATGATCTGGCCTCCCGGCTTGCCGGCAGCCTGGGGACGGGGCTGTGTACCAATTGCGTCCGTCTGCAGCAGAATGAGGAGGGCATGTTGATCGCTTCCAGACCGGTCTACGGGGGCAGCCTGATGGAGAATGTGGCGTGCGGAGGGGCCAGACCCTGGCTGTACACCATCCATCAGAACGCGATGGAGCCGCTGGAACCGCAAGACGGTAAAACCGGGGATATTATCCCAGTCAAAATGGAATTAGAAGAGGAGGACGCCTGTGCAAAGGTGCTCAAGATCATTCCCGCGATACTTGGAGAGATCAGCTTAACTGACGCTCAGATCATTGTGTCCGGTGGACGGGGGCTGGGAGACGCCAAAGGATTTACCCTCATCCAGGAATTGGCGGACACACTCCACGCGGCGGTGGGCGCTTCCCGCGCGGCGGTGGACGCGGGATGGATCCCCTATGCCCATCAGGTGGGGCAGACGGGAAAGACCGTCAGTCCCAGGCTGTACATCGCCTGTGGGATATCCGGCGCACTGCAGCATTTGGCGGGAATGAAAAATTCGGATGTAATTGTCGCTGTCAACAGGGACGAGAACGCGCCCATTTTCTCCGCTGCCAACTATGGCATTGTGGGGGACTTGTATCAAGTGATCCCCGTGATGATAGAGGAATTTAAAAAGGTCATGGCAGGGCGCTGACTTGCGCGGCGATGGCCGGACCGCAGCCGCACCGTTGTACAATTTATATGAAAGGAAGTCTATGGGAATGGATTTCAAGCTGACAGAAGAGCAGATTCAAATAAGAGATATCGCGAGAAAGTTTGCTGTACAGGAGATCGCGCCTCTGGCCGCGGAGATTGACGAGAGCTCTAAATTTAACTGGCCCCTGCACAAAAAAATGGGAGAGCTGGGTCTGATCGGCATGACGGTTCCGGAGGAGATGGGCGGCGGCGGTCTGGATACGCTGTCCTGGTGTCTGGTCATTGAAGAGATCGCCAAAGCGTCCACCGCCGTGTCCAATTACCTTACCCTGTCAGAGTCCATGCTGAACTATATCTCTCACCTGGGCTCGGAGGATCAGAGAGAAAAATACCTCGCTCCGATTATAGACGGCGAACTGGTGTGCTCCTTTGCCATGACAGAGCCGAACGCCGGCTCCGACGCCGGCGCCATCCAGGCGACTGCCAAACTGGAAGGAGACCACTATGTTCTCAACGGCCAGAAAATGTTTATTACCATGGCGCTGCAGGCCGGCCTGTTTGTGGTGGTCGCAAACGTGAATCCCGGCCTCGGGAAAGACGGTATCCGCACCTTTCTGGTGCCTAAGAACACGCCCGGCCTCAGTCTGGGCAAACAGCTGGACCTGATGGGCATTCGCGGAACCGAGGCCGCGCCGGTCTATCTGGAAGATTGCAGGATTCCCAAAGAGAATCTGCTGGGTTCCGCAGACGGGTTTGAAAACGTCATGAAAGGCATGGACGGCCCTGGCCGCCTGGGCGCCGCCTCCCAGGCCCTGGGTCTGGCGGAGGCAGCTTTTGACGCGGCGATGGCCTATGCTCAGGAACGCAGCCAGTTTGGACGCGTCATCTACACATTCCAGGACATCAAATTTATCCTGGCTGAGATGTCAACAGAAATTGAGGCGGCCCGCGGGCTGATCTGCAAGGCGGCCTGGCGGCGTGACCACGGGCTGAGCTATACAAAAGAGACCTCTCAGGCGAAGCTGTTTGCGGGTAAGATGTGCGTGCGTCAGGTCAGCAACGCTATGCAGATCTTGGGCGGGTACTCCTACAGCAAGGAGTATCCCATGGAGCGGTTTTACAGAGACGCTAAGATCCACCAGATTTGGGACGGAACAGACCAGGTTCAGAAGATCATCATTGCCAAGGAGCTGTTGAAGGAGATGAAGTAATGGAGAACAGGCACGAAACTCCCGCCCCGCTCGACGGCATTCGAGTCGTCGCCTTTACCCACTTCGCCGCGGGTCCGGTCACTGCACAGTATTTGGGCGCCCTGGGCGCGGACGTGGTCAAGATCGAAGGCCCCAACCAGGACACGGAACGGGTCTCCGTCAGGATGTCCAAGCCCGGCTATGACGGATGCAGCCCCTACTTTTTCGCCGTCAACCGCAACCAGCGGGGAATCGGGGTCAATCTGAAGAGTCAAGAGGGCTGCGAGGCGGTGCACAAGCTGGTGGAGCAGGCGGACATTATCGTTGAAAACTTCCGCCCCGGCGTTTTGGATAAACTCGGCCTGGGTTACGAGGGCGTAAAAAAGTTCAATCCGGGAATCATTTACTGCACCATTTCCGGTTATGACCTCATGGGCCCCAGCAGGGACGACCCAGGGCAGGATCTGTTGATTGAAGCCCTGAGCGGCCTGGCTTCCATGGGCGGCTGGGAGGACACCCTGCCGGTGCCGGCCGGCACCTATGCCATTGACTCCTACACCACAATGAACGCTGTGGTCGGCGTGCTGGCGGCCCTGCGCCACCGGGACCGTACCGGCGAAGGACAGTGGGTGCGGGTCGATATGATGTGCTCTGCTCTGCACATGATGGCAGCAGAGGCCTCTTATGTCATGAATGGCGACCCCGCCATCCATCGCAGCAAAAACAATATTGCTCATGTACACCAGGGCGCCCCCTATGGCATCTACAAGACCTGCGATGGCGCGGTAGCGCTGAGCAGTCAGCCCTCGCCGGAAGTAGTGGGAATTTTGGCTGAAGAGTTAGGGGTATTGGACGAGATGAGGCCCTATCTCAGCGAGAAAGCTCTGCGGGAACAGCGCGATGAGGTAGCCGCGGTGTTGGCCAGGCCTCTCTCCAAGCTGACGAAGGAAGCGGCAGTTCAGCGCCTGACCGGCAAGCGCTACTGGGTTGTGCCGGTAAACAGCCTGCCCGAGGCGTTGGAGCACCCGGCCGTCAAGGCAGCAGATGTGATCCGCACTTCCCAGTCCAAGCTGGCTGGTACGCACCGGGTCGTGGTAGAGCCGCTGAAAATGGATAAAACCCCCATTCGCTTCTCCCGCCCCGCGCCTGATGTAGGTGAACATACGGTTGAAGTGCTGCGGGAACTTGGTTATTCCGAAGAAAAAATTCAAAAGATGATGGACGAAGGCGCAGTATTTACTTTATAAGGCTGGTCCTCCGTATTGCAGCGGACGCAGAGGGCCTGATGAGAGTTTTACCGAAACAAAGGCCGAAGTTTAAGTAAGATATATTGGGAGGTATACAGCATGGACGAAAAACTTCAACATACCGCCGAGGATGCCGCTTCTCCCCCAAAAATGAAAGGCCCTCTGTCCGGGGTCGTTGTGTTGAGCCTGGCGGAGCAGTATCCCGGTCCCTATGCCACCCTTCTGCTGGCAGACATGGGTGCCGATGTGATTCTGGTAGAGCGTCCGGGGGAGGGTGATCCGGCCCGCAGATATCCAAAGTTTTATGAATCCCTGAACCGCAATAAGCGGAGCATTGTCCTGAATCTGAAAGAGAAAGACAATGTGGCCAGCTTCAAGGAATTGGTAAAAAAGGCCGACGTTCTGCTGGAAGGCTACAGGCCCGGC
>CANSSJ010000014.1 GCA_947649625.1 uncultured Bacillota bacterium
GGGGCGTCCACATCAAGCTGGAGGAGGAGAAGGTGGTGGTCACCATGTCCGTCCTGATGACCTACGGCCACACCATCCCCGAGATGGGCAAGGCTGTGCAGGAGGCGGTGAAAAACGCCATCGAGTCCATGAGCGGCCTGGAGGTCGCCGCCGTCAATATCAGCGTGGGCGGTATCGTCTTTCCGCCCAAAGAGCAGTAAAAAATCACCCCGCCGCCAGCGGGGTGATTTTTTGTTTACCGGGGGAAGGACAGTTCCCCGCCGGTCGGGCGGGGAACTGTGATATTACAGCTTTTGCAGGTGGCGCAGCAGGATGCCTGCGATGTCCTCGCAGGAGCCCTGGATCTGGACGGCCCCGATGTTGTAGGCCACCATGGGCATACCGTACACCACCGAGGACTCCTTGTCCTGACCGATGGTGTAGGCCCCCGCCTGACGCATCTTGAGCAGTCCGTCGGCGCCGTCCCGGCCCATGCCGGTCATGATGATGCCGGCCATTTTGCACTTGACCTGCTCGGCCATGGAGAAGAACAGGGCATCCACCGAGGGACGGTGTCCGCTGACCTTCTCCCCTGGCTGACAGGAGACGGTGTAGCGGGTGCCGGAGCGGACCACCCGCATCTGGAAATCGGCGGGGGCCAGCAGGGCCAGCCCCCTGCGGATCTCATCGCCGGTTTTGGCCTCCCGCACCTCCATGTGGCACAGGCGGTTGAGCCGGTCAGCGTACATCTGAGTGAAGCCCACGGGCATATGCTGGACGATGAGCATACCGGGGATATCGGCGGGCAGGCGCGTCATGACCTCCAGCGTGGCCTCCGTGCCGCCGGTAGAGGCCCCCAGACCGATAATGACATTGTCCAGGGAGGGGCGGTTTCCCAACAGAGGAGGGGCCGGCAGGGCGGGCTTGGAGCCGGTGAGGGGCAGGCGGACCGGGCCGGCGCCGGCCGCTGCTCCCGGAACAGCGGCCCCGGGGATGGGCCTGGGGGCCAGCGCGGGGGCGCTGGGGCGGGGACGGACGTGGGCGCCGGCGGCGGAGATCACCTTACTGGTGAGGGCCTGGATGAAGGCCTCGTTTTTGCCGGGCTCCGGCTTGCGGACAAAGTCCACCGCACCGGCCTGGAGGGCGTCAAACACCCGCAGGTCCAGGGAGGACACCAGGATGACGGGCAGGGGGACGGCGGGGAGCAGCTGCTTTAAAAAGTCGATGCCGTTCATCCCGGGCATCTCCACGTCCAGAGTCATCACGTCGGGCTTTACCTGGTCGATTTTGGTCCGGGCATCCTTGGCGTTGAAGGCGGTGCCTACAACCTCGATCTGGGGGGAGGCGTTCAGGCCGTTGGAGATCATGGTGCGGGCCAGAACGGAGTCATCCACCACCAGGACACGGATTTTCTTATTGGATGGCCACATATGGAACTCTCTCCTTTAACAAGCGGTTATACGTGATCCCGGCCCGGTTTCCGGGCCGGGATAAGCGGTTATTTCTTCTGGAAAGTGGATGGGGCGACAGTGGCGTAGGGGGCGTTTTTGCTCAGGTTTTCCGAATGGCTGATCATCAGGTAGCCGCCGGGGACGGTGGCGTCGTAAAACCGGCGCACCAGGGCATCCTTGGTGGGCTGGTCGAAATAGATCATCACATTGCGGCAGAAAATGACGTCGAACTTTGTCCGGAACTTGATGGGGTCCATCAGATTGAAGGTCTGAAAGATTACGTTGTTGCGGATCTCGGGGGTAACGGCGTACCGGCTGCCCTCGATTTTTTTAAAGTATTTCCTGCGCCAGGACTCGGGCACCGTGTCCGGCACCTCATAGATGCCCTGTTTGGCCTTGGCCAGGGCCTTTTGCGAGATGTCGGTGGCCAGGATGCGGGTGTCCCACTGGCTGGCCTGCATACCGAGAAAGTCCTTGATGTACATGGAGAGGTTGTAGGGCTCCTCGCCGCTGGAGCAGCCAGCACTCCAGATGGCAAGAGATTTTTTCTTCTGATATTTCTGCACCAGTTCGGGCAGGACCACTTTGGTGAAGAAGTCGAAGTGCTCCGGCTCCCTCATGAAGAACGTGTAGTTGGTGGTCAGGCGGTTGAGCACCTGCTCAATCTTCTGGGGGTCCCTCTCTTTGAGGAGCTGGGAGACGAACTGAGAAAAATCTGTGTAGCCCTGCTCCGCCAGCATGGAGGACAGGCGGCTGGTGACCAGCTGGCGCTTCTCCTGCAGGGTGATGCCGTACTGGCTTTTGATAAAACTAGTCAGCTTGTGAAAATCTTCATCCGAGATGGTCTGTATCATCTCAGAATCCCCTCCCTTTTGGTGGTATGATCAAATCAGTCGTGAAGCAGCAGACCGCAGTCCAGCTCCAGCATGGTGTTGCCGTCGTGCAGGGTGCACATGCCCGAGACCATCGCCTGGCCGGAGTTGGTGGGGACGGGGAGGATGGAGTCCAGAGGCACATCCACCATCTGCTCCACCATGTCCACCATGATGCCCACCATGCTGCCGTCTACCTCCACCACGATGATGCAGAAGTTGTCCTGCTCCGGCTTGCCCAGGCGCAGGCGGATGTCCACGATGGGGATGATCTGGCCCCGCAGGTTGATGACGCCCCGCACGTAGCCGGGCACCCGGGGGAGGTAGGTGATGGTATAGCCGGTGATAATGTCCCGCACCTGTTCGGCCTTGATGCCGTACATCAGGCTGTCGGAGGAAAAAATCAGATATTTTTCGGTGGCGATCTCAGGCAGCTGATCGTTGTAATTGTCCACATCGCTCTCAGTGGCGAACAATACCTCTTCAGACTGTAACATTTGTGCCATAAGTTAGCTCTCCCTTCTGTCCGCCCGGTCAAAAGATGTTGTGGGCGGCGGTGTACACGTTGATCACGTCCAGAATGATGCTGATGCTGCCGTCGCCCAAAATGCTGCAGCCGGTGATGCCGTAGTTCTTCACGCCAAAGCTGTTCACATAGTTGGGCAGGGGCTTGACCACGATCTGCTGTTCGCCCAGCAGTTCGTCCACAAACAGGCAGTAGGAGTGTTCGCCGGATTCTACCCACATGAGGATGCCGTCCTCGATGTTTTCATAGCCCTTTTCCATCTGGAAGAGCTCCTTGGCCCGGATGATGGGGTAGAAGTTGTCCCGGATCTTGACCATCTCGCCCTGGGCGGGGTCGTGGATGACATCCTTGGCGCCCACCTTCAGGGAGGACTGGATGCTGTTGATGGGGATGGTGAACATGGAGCCGCCCACCGAGACCTCCATGCCGTCCATGATAGCCATGGTCAGGGGGATCTTCAGGGTGGTGGTCATACCCTTGCCCCACTCGCTGGAGATGGACACCGTGCCGCCCACGTCGGCCACGTTCTTCTTCACCACGTCCATGCCCACGCCTCTGCCCGAGTACTCGGTGACCTCGGTGTTGGTGGAGAAGCCGGGCATCATCAGGAAGTTGAGGATCTCCTTCTGGCTGTAGTCGTGGTCGGGGGCGGCCAGGCCCTGGCGGATGGCCTTGTTCAGCACGGCCTGGGTGTCAACCCCCTGGCCGTCGTCCTTGATCTCGATGATGACCTCGCTGCCGGTGTGCCGGGCGGAAAGGATCACCTCGCCCACCGGGTCCTTGCCGGCGGCGATGCGGTCGGCCTCGTTCTCCTCCAGGCCGTGGTCCATGGAGTTGCGGACGATGTGCATGATGGGGTCGCCGATGGCGTCCACAATGGTCTTGTCCACCTCGGTATCCTCGCCGATGAGGGTGAGCTTGGCCTTCTTGCCCAGCTTCTTGCTCATGTCCCGGACGATCCGGTTCATCTTCTGGAAGGTGCCGGACACGGGGACCATGCGCAGGGACATGGACACGTCCTGAAGGTCGTCGGTGAGCTTGCGCAGGTCCCGGGCGGACTTGGTGAAGTTGTCCAGCCGAAGCCCCTTCAGGTCGGGGGAGGCGGTGACCATGGACTCGGTGATGACGATCTCGCTGACCACAGCCAGCAGCTGGTCCAGCTTGGACAGGTTGACGCTGATGAGGCTCTCCTTGGCGTGCTGCTGTCCGGCGGGAGCGGCCGCGGGGGCGGGCTTGGGCGCGGGGGAATCGGCCTTGGGAGCCTGAGCGCTGGGCGCGGGGGCGGGCGCCTCGGCCTTGGGGGCCTCCTGGGCGGGGGCGGGCGCGGGTTTGGCGGCGTCCACCGGCTGATACTCCCGGACGGAGCCGGCGTTCTTCACGCCGGGGATGGCGCTGTCCCGGTCGTCAGCGGTGCGGAACCAGACGAAGAAGCCCTGGTCGGCGATGATGTCGGAGGTGGAGGGGTCGCTCTCCACATTGTCCGGGTAGGTGACAAAGTCTCCGCAGTAGTCCTTCACGCTGTTGGCGCACATAAAAGCCCGCAGGTTTTCCATACCGCTGCCCTCGTCAAAGAAGACGTGAACACCGTAGGGGTAGTCCTGGTTGACGGCGCTGACGGCGGGAGCGGCGGCCTCCGCCTCGGAGGCGGGAGCGCTTTCAGCCTCAGCGGAGGCCTCAGCCGCGGGAGCGGCGGGATTGCCCTGAATTTTATCGATCAGACTATTAATTTTGTTTACGATGTGGTCGATAGACTGAGAGAGGGGGTCTCCGTTCTCTACTTTTTCAATTTCCCCCCGGAAAAAGTCCACGGCCTGGAACAGCATATCGAACAGTTCAGGCTTGGTCTGCTCCGGAACCACATCCATACCCTTCTCCCGGACGATGAAGAACATGTCCTCGATCCGGTGGGCCACCGTCATCAGAGAGCTGAACTCCATCATGGCGGAGGAACCCTTGATGGTATGCATGATGCGGAAGATCTCATTGACGTTGTCCTCGGAGAACGTATCTGCCTGCTCCGCAGTCAGCAGGATACCGTCCAGCTGTTCCAACAGGGTGTTGGTTTCGTACAGATACATGTCCAGAATGCTGTCGCCCATAAAAACGCCACCTTTTCTTAGTTTGCTTGACGGAGGGTCCTGCCCGGAAGGGCATAGTACACCTGCCTATCTATAATCATACTCATTATATCGGCACTGTCAATTAGAAAATTAAGATTCCCAGAAAAAAAACGAAGTTTTACTGAAATGGAGTGTCGCCAATGCCAGACCTGCTTGGTGTGACCAACCCGGTACCGGGCCATGATAACAGCAATGTAAACCGAAATATCCCCGTTTCGCCCAACGATACCCGGATCCAGAACGCGCCTGACCCCTCCCGGGTCAGCCGGCCGGACAACCGGACGGAGCGGCAGGACACAGGCGACTCCAGCGGGAGCCAGGCCCTGCGCTATGACTCCAACTTCGCCGCCTTCCTGCAGCGCATGGCCAATACTCCCGGAATGGGGGAGAGCCTGCGCACCCTCTTTGCCATGTACGAGGGGAAAGTGGTCTCCTCCGGCATCGAGGAGGGGCTGGCCGGCGAGATGGGCGCCCTGCTCAACATGCTGAAGATGGACGAGGCGGAGCTGGGGAAATTTCTGTTCTCCCAGATGGCCAACGGCACCCGCTTCGGCGGCGCGCTGTTCAACCTGCTGCGGGAGGCCTACTCCTCCAGCAGCTCCGAGGCGGTGCGGAACAATATCCTCCAGTTTCTGAAGAAGTACGGGGATTACTCCTCCACCCCCCATATCCAGGGCAACCTGCTGCGCACCCTGACCAAGCTGACCCGGGCCATCCCGGCCAGCTGGGGCAGCCAGCTGCTGCCCATGGTGTCTCAGCTGGAGGGAAAGCTGAACGCCGGAGACCGGGCGGGAGCGCTGAAGCTGCTGCAGGGCAGCATCCTGCCGTTCCTGTCTGGCTATACCAGCAAGACCAACGACATGGGCCTGTCCCGAACGCTGATCTCCATGCTGGCCCTGGACATCTCCCGCTATGAGAACGGCGGCGAGGACGGCCTGCTCCAGGCCTTCCACCAGCTCACCAGCAGCCCCGGGCTGCGGGAGAAGCTGGGGGCGCTGAGCGACGAGGGGCTGCTGCGTCTGCTGGACAGCACCAGCTTTGCCAAGGCCACCGAGGGAGATCAGTTCGCCGCCCAGCTGTCCCAGGCCGCCCAGCGGGCCCTCCAGGGAGGGGCGGGGAACGAGGTGCAGGAGGCCTTTCGGAACATCGTCTCCGCTTTCCTGGTCAACGAAAGCGTCCACATGCCGCTGAATCATATCCTGCTTCCCCTGGAGTGGGACGGAAAGATGGTCTTCTCCGAAATGTGGGTGGACCCGGATGCGGAGGAGAATCTGAAGCGGGGCAGGGGAGACCGCCCCAACACCCTGCGGTTCCTGTTCAAGATGGACATTCAGGGCCTGGGCTTTTTCGATATGGTCCTGGCCTGCCAGGGTGAGCGGGTGGATATCCAGGTATTTTGTCCGGAGAAGGTCGCTCCCTTCACCCAGCTGGTCCAGGGGGAGTTGTCCCGCATCGTGGCCGAGAACGGACTTTCCGCCGGCGCGGTCCAGGTCCAGCGCATGGAACGGCCGCTGACCATATCCGGGGTGTTCCCCCGGATCTTTGAGGGGGAGAACAGCATCAATGTCAAGATATGATAACCGGGCCACCAACCGGGCGGTGGCCCTGAAATATGAGGGGGAGGGCGCCCCGGTGGTGGTGGCCTCCGGCATGGGCTACCTGGCCGAGCGCATGGTGGAGGTGGCCTCCGAGAGCGGCGTCCCCGTCTATGAGGACAACTCCCTGGCCACCATGCTGTCCCAGCTGGCCCTGGGCCAGGAGATCCCCGACGCGCTGTATCAGGCCATCGTGGAGATTTACGTCTACTTTTTGAATTTTGACCCCAACGACCCGAACAAGGCCCGCCGGGAGCGGGAGGCGCTGGCGGCCCAGGCGGAGCAGGCAGCCCGGCAGGCCCCGCCGCCTGAAGAGAAAGGAGAGTCCTGAATGGAAATGGAAGAGAGGCTCTATCTGATTCTGGACAGCCAGGGCACTCCCCTGGCCAACGCGGTGCTGGAGTCGCCGCTGAGCGCCGAGGTGCTGCAGCTGCGGGTGTTGAACGACAAGGTGGAGGCGGTGGCCGCCCACCGGGAGCTTCAGCTCATCGGCATCGACGACGGCTCACCCGACCGGGTGGGCGTCATCGTCCGCCAGCGGGGCGACCAGCTGGTCATCCAGCCCACCGCCGCCCTGGGTCCCGCCGCCCGGGAGAACCTGCGCATCCTCACCAATTTTGAGAGCGTGATGTACCCCGTCTCGGGTCACTGGACCGGCCAGCGGGCCATAAAGGCCAAGGACCTGAGCTGCGGCGGTATCGCCTTCTGGTCTACCATCTTCTTAGAGGACAGGGAGATCGTGGAGATCGTCCTGCCCGTCACCGACTCCCCGCTGCTGATCAAGACCCAGGTGCTGCGGGCGCTCCCGGACGAGAATTCCAAGCTGCCGCTGTACGCCGCCAAGTTCGTGGACCTGATCCACGACGAGGAGGCCCTGATCCGAAAGGCCGTGTTCAGTATTCAGATCCGTACCGCCAACTGAGACCGCACGCTTTTGCGCTGTCCCGCGTGAATAGAAAGGAGAACCACGTATGTTCCACAAAGACGGAAACCGGCGCCGTTCCTGGGGGGAGCGGGCCTTTTCCCTGTTTCTGACCGCCGTTATGTTGCTGGGGAGCGTCCCCGGGCTGGTCCTGCCCGCCTCCGCCGCCCACTGGTCCGCGCCATACCTGGACCAGCTGGTGGACTGGGGCGTGATGCGGGCCGACCAGACCGGCAATCCCGATACCCCGCTGACCCGCGCCGAGTTTATGGCGATCATCAACCGGGCTTACGGCTATAAAGAAGTGGGCCCCATGCCCTTTGAGGACGTGTCGAAGAGCGACTGGTTCTATGACGACGTGGCCATCGCCTACAACGCCGGATACATGAAGGGGACCTCCAAGACCACCGCCGCGCCCAATTCCCGGCTCACCCGGGAGCAGGCGATCTGTATTCTGGGGCGCAATATGATGCTGAAGGAGACGCCGGGCGAGGACCTGGCCTTTGCCGACAGCCGCTCCATCAGCGGATGGGCCCGGGGCATGGTCAAAACGGCGGTGAACAACTATATTGTCACCGGCTACCCGGACGATACCTTCCGCCCCCAGGCCAATATCACCAAGGGGCAGATGGCCGTTCTGGTGACCCAGTGCGTGGGCACCCCCATCAACGCCAGCGGCTCCTATGAGCTGGGGGATGTGTCGGGCAACGTCACCATCACCTCGCCCAACGTCACCCTGCGCAACACCACTGTCAGCGGAGATCTGTACGTCTCCGGCGGCGTGGGCCTGGGCGGCGTCAAGCTGGAGAACGTGAACGTTCTGGGCCGGATCGTGGTCAGCGGCACCGGCGAGAGCGAGCACGGCGCCGCCAGCGTGATTATGCGCAACGTCAACGCCAATGAGCTGCTGGTGGACAACATGCGCAAAAAGTATGTCACCGTGCGGGCGGACGGCATCACCGAGATCGCCAAGACCACAGTGCGGACAAACGCCTACCTGGAGGACAACAACACCGACGACAAGGGCCTGCTGAACATTACCCTGGAGGGCAAGTCCGGCACCCAGCTGGACCTGGCCGGCCGGATCAAGAAGGTGGTGGATAAGACCCCCAATTCCTTTATCCAGGTGGCTAAGGGCAGCGTCCAGAGCATCACCGTGGACGAGGCCGCTGTCAATACGGTGATCCAGATCAACCGGAACACCGAAGTCAAGGAACTGAACCTGGACGTGGCTACCAACGTCAACGGCGAGGGCGACGTGGGCAAACTGAACATCAACGCCCCCGGCTCCACCGTGACCATGCTGCCCGACGAGATCTATATCCGTCCCGGCATCACCGGCAATGTGAACGGAGTGGTGATGGATTCCGCCGCCGCGGAGGAGTCCTCTCTGGACCCGCGGCTTCTGTCCGGCTATCCGGCGGCCAACGATGTGGCCCCCACCGGCTTCCGGGCGGACTTTGCCGGCAACAAGAAGGGCACCGTCTACTGGGCGGTGAGCAGCATTGCCGACGGCTCCATCGGGGCCGAGGACCTGATCTCCCCGCCCTCCTATGGCTCCAAGGCCGTGCGGGGCGGCTCTGTGGGCGTGCCCGCGGGGGACACCGTGGGCAGTACCCAGATCAGCGGCCTGACCGTGGGCGCCTCCTACTACCTTTCCGCCGTGCTGGTGGACGGCCGGGGCGAGCGCAGCCCGGTGAAGGTGATTTCCTTCACCACGCCGGACAATACCGTGCCCGCCTTCGCTCAGGGGTATCCCTACATGTCCCTGGTCAGCAACACCATGGCGCAGGTCACCGTGATGCCCACCAAGACCTGTAAGCTGTACTACGCCGTGCTGCTCAAGGGCGCGCCGGCTCCCACGGCCAGCGAGCTGCGCTCCGCCTCCGTCACCGGCAACCTGGGCTACGGCATTGTGGACGTGGTGAAGAACACCGAGCGGGTCATCAACGTCAGCAACCGGCTCCAGGAGCTGAAGGAGTATACCCTGTACCTGTGGCTCACCGACGCCGACGGCGTCAACAGCTCCGCGGTGGTCCCGGTGCAGTTCAAGACCGTGGACAAGACGCCCCCCGAGTTTGACCCCGATCCCGACCCCGACGCCGCTGTGGAGGAGAATACCTCCGTCAAGCTGACCGCCGGCCTGAACGAGCCGGGCACCATCTACTGGGTGGCCGTGCCCAAGGGCAGGGCCTATCCTCCCGTCAACCCCGCCAACCCAGACGACAATATCCTGGATGAGGAGACTAAGCTTCCTGTTTCCTCCAGTCTGACCAGTGAGTACGCCAAGAATCAGGTGAAGAACCACAGGGGCAGCGTGACCGCGTTCGGTTCGGTGAAGGTGGCAAACAAGGATACCGAGGTCACCATCAATGTGGATAAGCTGAAAGAGGCCACCGCCTACGACTTCTACTACGTGGCCCAGGATTCGGCGAACAACTTCTCCAAAGAAGTAAAGAAGATCACCATCAAGACCAAGGATACCGTGGGCCCGGTGGTCACCCAGTATTACCGGGATACCACAAGGGGCGAGGCCGTCGCCGTCCCCAGGTCCTCGGACGAGATCGTCCTGAAATTCAACGAGGATATCAAGGTGGGCGGCAGCGAAAGCCTGCTGGACCTGTACAACAACAAAAAGACCTCCGCGCTGAAAACAGCTCTGGAGGCAAACTTCAAACTGTTCTATGTGGACGACCGGGGAACGCCGGTCCCGGTAGACAGCGATACAAAGAAAAACACTTGGGTGGACTACAGCAAGGCGGTGGTCCGCAAGGTGGACGACGGCATCGAGGTGGCCCTGGATCCTGGTAAGAGTGCCGTCAAGCTGGTCAGCGGCAGAGAGTATTTCTTCGAGCTGGCCAAGATCACCGACCTGTCGGACAATCCCCCTAAGGGGATGACCGCCGAGGCTACCCTGCGCTATGACACGGTCCGCAATACGGAACATGTCTTGCCCAAGTTCACCATCGCACCCGCTTCGGTGAAGCTGAGCGAGCCCTCGGTAAACCAGATCAGCCTTCAGCCGGATTGGGTGGCAAACCCGAATGAAGCTGATGCCATCAACAAAGCGGGCAAAGAGAACGGCGGTACGCGGGAGGACGGGGACACTCCGATCTCTCTTGCCCGTATGGACGGCAGATTTTATGTTGACCCCGAGTCCACCTCGGAGATGGGGGATACATATTTCTATGATATCATGCTGTTCTCGGAAAAGGCCATGGACTACGATGTATACTACCGGGTTCTGGACCCGAAAAATGAGTACAAACCGATAGAAGCTCAGGATAAATTCGAGAGCTACAGCCTCAGAACGGACGACAAGGCCGGGAACGAGGGCTGGGCCTATCTGGGCAATGTAAAGAGCCGCATGAAGGCCAACAATAGTCGGGACGTCAGTGGTGTGAACCGGGATGCGGAGCGGACGGGCCATAGTGCTGGACTGGACAATCTGTCCCGGTTGAAGAAGCTGAACCAAGAGGTCCGGTATGAGTTTGCCATCTCGGTCACTAAGCTGGGCGGCAGCTCCAATTTTGGGACCTGGGGCGATAAGTTCAAGGTCTATGTCAGCGTGATTGCCGGCCCCCGGGACAGGGTGGACAGTGTGATAAAGGCCGGGAGCGCGACTGAGGAGACCGTTGCGACACAGCCCGGGATTACGGTCATCAGCGATCCGCTCTCCATTACTATGGATTTCAGCAAATTCGACGCGCCTCCGGGATTCAGTGTGGGTCCCGCCTTCCAGCCCTATTACGACGGCACCCCCACCGCCCAGATCAAGTTCGGCTTGAACAATCCGGGCATCCTCTTCTACATGATCGTGCCTAAGGACGAACCGCTCAGCGGGACGAAGATCACAACGCGGGAACCGGTCAAGAAATCTGAGACAGAGACGATTGACGCGGGAACAACAATCACCGACGCCGAGGCGGACAATGCTAATCTCTGGGCCGTCATCTCTGCCCAGACAAACTCCAGCAGCCCAGGGCGGCTGGAGACGGACGAGAATGGTAATCTGGTCCTGGAGTATTATTCGGTGCAAGGACCTGACAGTACAGATATCACCGGGAGCGGCCGCTGGATATCTTATGGCCGGGCGGACGGCAGAATGGAAACGGTGACCCTGGAGTACAGAGACGATGAGCTGATGGAAGAGAACAAGGAATATTTCATCTACATTGTGCTGGGCTCCGACGCCTCGGACAAAACATCCAAGGTCTATATCTATAATTTTATGACCGGAGAGATCGACAAGCCGAAAATGACCTTGGATCAGGTGGGAGAAACCTTCAAGGTGGACACAGAGTATGAGGGGACGGGCGTAGATTCCCTGCTCAACTGGAGGATGTTCCAGCAGAGCGAGGCGGAGAGCAAATTTGGCAATAAGGCCTTTACGCCGAAGGATAATAAGAAGGCATATCCGGGGGTCACGACGTGGCTGGATGCTCTTACGACAAAGTTTGTTGCCAATGACTACGCAGATACCACGATCGACGACTCGAAGACTGGATTTACGGTTTTTGATGTGCTGGCCAGCGATACGGATAAGCGGGCAATATGGAACTGTATCCGTGAAGGCGCAAGCCCCAGTGGCGGCGCGCTGAAAACCTATGGCAATGGCAGCAACAGCCAGACAGACAGAAACTATAAGTGGTCTATCAATTGGTACAGGGAGGCCCAGCGGACGCGCCCCGATGAGGCCGAGTATATCAAAAACATGGACTTCCTGATTCTGGTGGGCGGACGTCATGAGGCCAGCGATGATGCCGTAGGATATAGCAGCTTCCGGGCTCTGCCGAGGGTCTCCCTGCGGAGCTTGAGCGCGCCGCAGTTGAACAGCGCGACAAAAAGAACGCTGAAAATGACGTGGGATGATACTGACAGAGTGATAAAGTTTGAAGGCGCGATTACCCTCACCTTTGAACCTAATAAGCCGGTCTATTGGAAGAACAGCCAGGAAAGCGCTATATATTACAAGGTAATGGCAGGAGCGGGAAAGCCCAGAGGAACGGGTGAGGACGCTAAGGTCGGTCTGGCATATAACGAAGGCGATAGAGATGATTTCCCCTATACCGGAGCGACGGGATCGTCCCCTGTCTTTACCGTTGACTTCAAAGACGCAGAACGGAACAGTAACTATCCGTTGCTGCCCGGCTGGGGCCTCTGCGCATACTACGGCAATGATCCGGGTACAGATCTTGCCCTCTCGTTTACCGTGGAGGAGGAGAGCAGGCCTTACGGTAGTGGGACCGCGATCTACTATCGTGGCAAGTGCGAAGCGGTATACTCCCATAGAGCCAATAATGGAAGCTTTGTTTCGTATACGGACTGGATCTCTGAGTATGATCTGAAAGGTACTACCCCGCCGACGCCGACGCCGACTCCGCCGACGGTGACAACGGCGAATATCACATCTGTCAATTCTCTGTCCAGTGGTGTGGGTGAAGCGAAGGTCGATTTGATTTTCGACCAGGATGTTTATGCCAAGAGCGGTTCCAGGCTGAGCCGCGTGACGACCGGCAAGAAACTGACGGTCAGCGTGCCCATTACAGGAAAAGAGAAGGTGCAGGAGATACCTGTAGAGATACAGGACGGCAATTTGTATGAGAGTACCGGACAGGCGTATACGGACGAGCCGATCAAGATCAAAGTTACCATAGAAACAGGAAACATGGGCATTACGCGCCCGACCGTAGAAGTCTATTTCGGGAATAAATTAGTACAAAAGAAACAGCTGTCCTGACACCCCAGCGGGAGCGGGCCCTGAGCCTGCTCCCGCAGGGCCTTATCCGAACCCGATGAAAAAAGGAGTGGTTTACCATGAAAAGGACCCATGGGCGGCGCTGGCTGGCCCTGTTTCTGACGCTGGCGATGAGCCTGACCCTGGCTCCGGCGGCCTTCGCGGACGACCCCGATAATCCGGACAACCCGGATACGCCGCCCGCCCTGACGGGCATTTCGGTCGCGCTGGACAAGATTTCCCTGAGCCTTGTGGAGGATGGCGAGGCCGTGACCCTGGCGGCCACGGCGACCGCCGTCCCGGAGGACGCGTCCCTGGATAATATCGTCTATACTTGGGGGATTGACAGCGGAGACGCGGTAAGCGTCAGTGGGAGCGGGAATACGGCCACGGTGACCATCGACAAGGTGGGGACCGCCACCGTCTTCGTGACCGCCGAGTGTGATGGAAAGACCTCCAATAAGGCCACCTGCTCCGTCAATGTGGTGGAGAGGATGAAGGATGTTGAGATCAGCCCTTCCGGCCCCTTTGTTCTGGAGAAGGGCGGCAGCCGGGGCCTCAGCGTCACCACCACACCGGCTGGCCAGACTGTCACATGGGAGTCCTCGGATAATGGGACCGCTACCGTGGACAGCCGGGGGACTATTTACGCTAAAAATCCCGGCGAGACAACCATCACCGCTGCCATCGGTTCGGGAGATAACACGGCGTTTGACACCGTCAAGGTGGAGGTCAGCGGTATCAGGCTGGACAGGACCTCCCTCTCCCTGAAGGAGGGGGACAGCGAAGAGCTGCCCGACGCCCGCCGCTTCGGCGTGGCCAGTGGAAAGACCGTGAACTGGATGTCCATGGACCCCAATGTGGCGGAGGTCATCGACGGCCGTGTGCTGGGGATGGGACCCGGCAGGACCACCATCCGGGCCAGCGTGGACGGCGGCGTCTATGAGGCCACCGCCACCGTGCAGGTCTCGGCAGGCAGCTTTACCATCGACCGGCGGGATAAAACGATGAGCGTCAACGACACCCTGAGCTTTGACGAACTGAAATCGGACTTCCGGAACCAGGGCGGCGAGGGGGGCCTGTCCCATATCACCGGCCTGCGGGTGGACACCGCCCAGGGCACCCTGTACTATAAGTACTACTCCGAGGCCGAGCCCGGCTCCGGGGTGGCCCAGGAGGGCAGCTACTATCTGAATCCCAGGAGCGGCCAGCGGGACCTGTTGGACATCACCTTTGTCCCCAAGCCCAACTTTACCGGCGGCACGGTGACCATCAGCTACACCGCGGTGTCCACCACTTATGACAACAGCCAGTGCCGCATCCTGCTCACCGTGGAGCCCAAGGGCAGCGTGCCCGCCGTGTCGCTGACCACCCCCTACGACACCCCCGTCAAGCTCAGCAGCGCGGAATTTGACCGCATCTGCCAGGAACTCAACGGCGTTGGGCTGAATACCGTCACCTTCGCCCAGCCCTCCAGCCGCCAGGGCACCCTGTATACCAACTATGTCAGCCCGGGCAACTACGGCAGCCCGGTGTCCACCAGCAGACTCTATACCCGGCAGGAGCTGGACGACATCTGGTTTGTCCCCGCCGCCGGCGTCACCGGGAAGGTGACCATCTCCTACACCGCCCGGGGCCGGGGCACCACCGGCAGCGTCTACACCGGCAGCCTGACCATTACGGTGGGCGAGCGCAGCGACGTCAAGGAGGGTGGCCCGATCTACACCACCGCCAGCGGCGGCCCGGTCACCTTCGACGACCGGGATTTTGAGGACTATCGGGACAAGGTGCTCTCCGGCGGCAACACGCTGAGCTACATCCAGTTTGACAGCCTGCCTACCGCCTCCCAGGGCGTTTTGTACTACGACTACCGCACTGCCGGAAGCCCCGGCTCCCGGGCCGGCGCGGGCGTCAGCTACTACTACAGCACCCGCACCCCCAGGCTGGACCGGATCACTTTTGTCCCGGCGGAGAGCTTCACCGGGACGGTGCGCATCCCCTTCACCGGCTGGGACCGGGACGGCCGCCGCTTCTCCGGTGAGGTGGAGATTGCGGTCCGGGGCAGCGGCGGCAGCGGCGACATCCGCTATACCTGTTCCCCCGGCCGGTCGGTGGACTTCCTCAACAGCGACTTTACCAGCCTGTGCCGGGAGCTGACGGGCCGCACCCTGAATTACATCGAGGTCCAGGAGCTGCCCGACCGCTACAAGGAGGGCTCCCTCTACCACAGCACCAGCCGGGTCAGCTCCACCGGCACCAAGTACTACGCCAACACCTCCAACGCCTACCGGATCAGCCGGCTGTCCTTCAAGGCGGACAGCGGGTTCTTCGGCTCGGTGGACATCCCCTTCGTGGGCTACGCCTCCAACAGGGACTCCTTTGACGGCGTCATCACCATCAGCTCCAGCGGCGTAAACGACTGGACCATCCACTACCGGGCCGACAGCGGCACGGCGGCGGTCTTCGACCGGGACGACTTCGACAGCCTGTCCCAGTGGGATACCAGGGAGAACGTGCGCTCGGTGCGCTTCCAGGTCCCCTCCGCCAGCCAGGGCGACCTGTACCGCAACTACCGGTCCTCCTCCAGCAAGGGGACCCGGATCACCTCCAGCAGCACCTCCATCTCCCGGAGCAGTCTGGACCAGGTGGCCTTTGTCCCCGCCAAAAATTATACGGGGACGGTGTACATCGACTTCACCGCCACCGCTGACGATGGTTCTGTTTTCGACGGCACGGTGGAGATCGCGGTAGAGCGGGGGGCGGCGGACGCCACCGCCCAGTACTACACCCAAACGGCCCCCGTCCAGTTTGACAGCCAGGACTTCAGGCAGGGGACCCGGACCCTGTCCTCCGTCCGGTTTGACAGTATACCCGCCTCCAGCGAGGGTCATCTGTACTACCGCTACACCAGCCCCCTCCGGCAGGAGCGGGAGGCCGACACCAGGACCACCTACCGGGTCAGCGGGAGCGGGAACAGCCTGATTTCCGATCTGACCTTTGTTCCCCGGGCGGGCTACACCGGCACAGTGATCCTGCCCTATACCGGCACCAATACCAACGGCTCCACCTTTGAGGGGGAGGTGGCGATCACCGTCTACCCTACCCGCAGCTCCGCCTATTTCGACGACATGGCTTCTTACAGCGACACCCAGCGGGCGGCGGTGGACTTCTGCCGGGAAAACAATATTACCAGGGGGATGTCCTCCACCCAGTTCGGCCCGGAGAACTCCATCCGGAGAGGGGATTTTGCCCGGATGCTCTATCTGGCCATGGAGCTGAATCCCCGGTACAACAGCAAGCCTTTCCAGGACGTGGCCTCCGGGGCCTACTATGCCGAGGCGGTGGATACCCTGCGGGCGCTGGGCATCGTCAGCGGCGTGGGAGGCGGACGCTACAACCCCGGCGGCACGCTGAGCCGGCAGGACGCCGTGTGTATGGTCCAGCGGGCCATGCGGGCCCTGGACCTGGGCGGCTATGACGGCAGCGCCAGCTATCTGAACGGCTACAGCGACGCGGACCGGGTGGCCGGCTACGCCCAGGGGGCTATGGCCTTCGCCGTGCGGGAGGGCTATCTGCCCACCAGAAACAGCCGGCTGGACCCCTACCAGCCCCTGAGCCGGGTGGATATGGCCCAGATGCTCCACAGGGTGCTGACCTATTAAAAACAAAAGATTCCCCGACCGTCCCGGTCGGGGAATCTTTTCTGTCAGAACCGGTGTACCCAGCCCGAGAGAAACCACACGGGGAGAAGCCAGGTGAGCATGTAGACCAGCAGGTTCAGGGGGGACAGGGAGGTGTAAGCCCCCAGGCCGGTGAGGTAGGCGGCCAGGAGCATCCCCAGCAGGGAGCCGGCGCAGCACAGGGAGGCCCCAAAACGGGCGGCCCAGCGCAGCCGCTTTGCGGTGGTGATGGCCTCGGCGAAGGGGAGCAGGCCCTCCCGGCAGAGCAGGGCGGTGAGGATGCCGTCGTGCTCCTGATCCGGGTCAGACAGCTCCCGCCGGCGCTCCACGGAGGGGAAGGCCATCTTGTCCGCCGCCAGCTTGAACCGCTGCTGGAGCATGGCCGGGATCAGGTTGAAGTCCCGGGTGGCCAGTACCGGCTCCACCTTCTCCAGCATCAGCGCGTCCAGGGCGGGGAAGACGGTGTCGGGCAGGGCATAGCTCAGGGCGAAGATGCCCGCCAGCTTGCCGTCGATGGCGCAGAAGACGGCGTTTTTTACATTCAGCCCCTGGGGCAGGCGGACCTTCATCAGCTTCATAAAAGCGGCGGAGCCCACCAGAACCTCGTCCCCCCGGATGGTGGAGGACAGCCCGCCCCCCTCGTGGCAGGTCAGCTCGCCGGCCCGGCGGAGGAGACCGCCCATGGACCGCAGCTGATCGTGGAACAGCTGGCCCAGGCCGCTGCCGGAGTTCCTGATGAGGGTGGCGGTATAGGCCACCACCCGCTCGGCGGGATACTCGGGCATCACCTTGAAGCCGTTGAGCTCCACGTAGCCGGGGGGGAAGAGGTCGCCGTCGGTGAGGAGGACGCAGGCTCCCCGGCGGGAGGCGGCGATGCCGGGCCAGCCGGCCAGGGCAGCGCCGATAGGGGTGAGCCGCCGGGCGGATTTATGGAAGGCCCGTCCATAGGCCAGCGTGCCGCCGAAGGCGGCAGTGGCGGCGAACAGGGCGGACAAAGCCCACAGCAGCCGCTCCGGATGTTCTCCGCCCACCGAGACCATCAGGGCGAAGGAGATGTCGCCCAGGAACAGCAGGGGACAGACCCGGCGGAAAACCCGCTGCGCCCCATCATCGGCCTGGATCTGACTGCCGAAGTCCTCCTCGGTGCCCGACCACTTGGCGTAGGCGTCCCGGTCGCTCCACTTCCGGGGGTCCAGGGTGACCCGGTAGGGGGTGGCAGAGGAGGCGGCGGTGCGGCAGCTGAGCCGCAGTCCGCAGCGCTTGTGGTAGGCGCCGTGGAGCAGGCAGAACAGTCCGGCCAGGCAGACCAGCGTATAGGGCAGGCGGCCGGCGGCTTCGCCGGCGGAAGCCAGCTCCACCGCGTCGGCCATGGTAAAGCCGCAGGCCAGGGCGGACAGGGTGTCCATCCCGAAGCGCAGGCGGAAGGCCCGGCCGATTCCGGTGAGCAGCATGTCGGCCGACAGCAGCATACCCGTCCCCAGCAGGCCTGCGCAGAGCCAGTATTGGACCTGGGGCTGGTCCAGCGAAGGCGGCCAGGGCAGTCCCAGCATGGGGACGGCGGCCTGATACAGGGAGATCAGAGTGAGGAAAAAGATCAGCAGCACACGGACACGCATCCATTTCAGGCCCTTGCCGTACTTTCGGGCCAGCTCCTGGGGGGGCGTGTCCGGGAAGACGGGCTCCGGCAGCCTGGGGAGGCGCCACTGGGGGGGAGGGGGCTCGTCGTCCACCTCCTCCCGGTCGGTGCCGGGGATAAGGCGCTCCAGGCGGCGGACCTCCTTCTTGTCGATGGCCTCGTCCTCCTCAAACATGTGGTCGGCGTAGTCGTCCGCCTTCTGGCCCAGGTCCCGGAGGAAGGAGGTCAGCACGCTCTCCTCTTTGGGGAAGGGGATCACCGGGGCGGGCTCCTCCGGCGGGGATGTGTCCTCTTCCGGCGGGGCCTCATGGGAAACAGGCTCGTCGGGGGCCTCCGCCGCGGACGGGGCGGCCCCGGGAAAGGCCACCACCTTGCCTCCGGTGGGACCGGACAAGGTCCTGGCGGCGGGGCGTGGGAGCCTGGACAGGTCGATGGTGTTGAAACGCTCCTCCGACTCCTCCTCCTTCGGCGGAGGAGGGGCGGGGTGGCCGTATTCGGCCAGAATATCGTCCAGAGAAAAGCCTCCGCCGTCGGCGTCCCCGATAAGGGATTTTATGTCGATCAGTTCGCCCTTGTTCAGTTTTTTGTCTTTGTCGCTCATGGGCGGGGCTCCTTGGTCAGTTCATTCTTTGACGCACAGCTTCATACAGCAGCACCGCCGCGGCGGCGGAGGCGTTGAGAGAGTTGATTTTGCCGAACATGGGGATGGATACGGTGAAGTCGCAGTTCTCCTCCACCAGCCGGCCCAGACCGGATCCCTCGCTGCCGATGACGATGGCGGCGGGGCCCTTCAGGTCGGCCTGGTACAGGGGGGTCGTCCCGCCCATAGTGGCACCAAAGACCCAGACCCCCTCCTCCTTCAGCTCCTTGAGCAGGGCGGGCAGGTTGGGCACCCGGGCCACGGGGACGTGGGCCACCGCCCCGGCGGAGGTCTTGCCCACGATGGCCGTCAGCCCGGCGGAGCGGCGCTTGGGGATAATCACCCCGTGGGCCCCGGCGGCGTCGGCGGTGCGGATGACCGCCCCCAGGTTGTGGGGATCGCTGAGCTCGTCGCACACCACGATCAGGGGCTTCTCCCCCTTTTCTTTGGCGGCGGCCAGGATGTCGTCCACGCTGGCGTACTCCCGGACGGCGGCCTGAGCGATGACCCCCTGGTGGGAGTGAGTGCGGCTCATACCGTCCAGCTTGCGCCGGTCGGCGTCCACCACCACGATGCCCTTCTCCCGGGCGGCGGAGGCGATATGGCCCAGGGCGGCGTCGGTCTCTCCTTTGGCGATGAAAATTTTGTCGATGGTCACCCCGGCCCGCAGGGCCTCGATGACGGCGTTGCGGCCCTCGATGATGCCGTCGTTCTCTTGCTCCACAGGGGCGGAGCGGCGCAGAGGGGGGCGTTTGTTCATAGGTATCCAGTCCTTCCGGCGTCAAATCACATACAAAATACATTTTACCACATTTGCCCGCCGGTGGGAAGTGATATTTTAAATTTAGGCCCGCGGACCTGGGGGACGGCCCAAGTCCGCGGGCCCGGGCCTATCCAGCCGCCAGCTTTTCTCCCACCGCCTGCTTCAGCATGTTCTCCGCCAGAATGCCGTAGCCGCGGGTGGGGTCGTTGACCAGCACGTGGGTCACCGCCCCCACCAGCCGCCCGTTTTGCAGGATGGGCGAACCGCTCATCCCCTGGACGATGCCGCCGGTGGCGGAGAGCAGGTCCGGGTCGGTGACCTCCACCATCATGCTCCGGGTGCCGTCCCCCGCCGGGTACAGGTGGGTGATCTTAACGTCGAACTCCTCCACCTCGTCCCCCCGGATGTTGGACAGGATGGTGGCCGGTCCGGTCTCCACCTGGCCGCGGGAGGCCACCTCCACCGGGTCCACCGCATTGCCCACCGTCTCCCGGGGCATCTGTCCGAAGATCCCCAGATTGGTGTTGGCGTACAGCGTGCCCAGGTCCCGGGTCAGGTCAAACTGGCCGTGGAGCTCGCCGGGGGCCCCGCTGGCTCCCTTTTTCACCTCGGAAACGCTGGCGGGCATGATGCTGCCCGACTCCAGCGGCATGAGCATGGCGGTATCCACGTCGTTGATCCCGTGGCCCAGGGCTCCAAACACGCCGCTGGCCGGGTCATAGAAGGTCATGGTGCCGATGCCCGCCATGGAGTCCCGCAGCCACACCCCCAGCTGGTAGACCCCCTGGCTGTTCTCCACCGCCGCCGCAGTCAGCTGGAGCTGCCGCTGGCCCCGGACCGCCTGGATGGTGAGGGGCTCGTCCTCACACCGGGCCACCAGGGCCTGGACCTCCTCGATGGTGTCCACCTCGCCGCCGTTGATGTGAGTGATCACGTCCCCCGTTTTCAGCCCGCAGTCCCGGCCGGGATAGGAGGCGCCGTCCTCCGTCTCCACCGGGGACAGGCCCACCACCAGCACGCCGTCAGAAAACAGTTTGATGCCCACCGCCTTGCCCAGCGGGATCACGGTCCGGGCGGCCGCCGGCTGGGCCGCCGTGGGGAACGCCGCCGGAGCGGAGGCCGTCACGGCGGCGGCTTCGGCCCGGCGTCCCGCCAGGGACAGGGACAGGCAGACCGCCGCCCCCAGAACGGCCAGCCAGAGCACCCCCGGGCCTTTTTTCTTTTCTTGTTCCATCATTCCACCCCCTTGCCGAAAATAAAAAAGCGGACGGACATCGAGACCGTCCGCCCTCTCATTATGGCCGGAGATTTCATGATTCAACCGTGGGGAGAAATTACAGCTTTTCCTCCCATTCACCCTGACGGAAACCAATGAGCACAAAGTCATTTCCTGCCAGTATGGGCCGCTTGACCAGCATCCCGTCGGAGGCCAGCAGCGCCAGCTGCTCCTCCTCGTCCATGGCGGGCAGCCGGTCTTTCAGGCCCAGCTCCCGGTACTGGATGCCGGAGGTGTTGAAAAATTTTTTTAACGGCAGGCCGCTGGCTTTCCACCAGGCCCGCAGCTCGTCAGCGGTGGGGTTTTCCTCCTTGATGTGCCGCGCCGTGTAGGAAGCGCCCCGCTCGTCCAGGAATTTTTTGGCCTTCTGGCAGGTCGTGCATTTGGGGTACCATAGAAACAGCATTGTGCCACGCTCCTTTTCGTTTTTTCCATCGTACCACATTCTGACAAAAGGCGCAACTATTCCCGGCTCAGCTCATCGGCCAGCATTTTCAGCTCCCCCAGAGTGGACACGGTGATTTCGCTCTCCAGCAGTCTCAGCTGGGCCCTGGCAGGCATCTGGTCCCAGTAGGACAGCAGGGCGGCGTCGTGGCCCACCACGTCCTGGGGCAGGCGGTAGTACTGCTCAAATTGCTCCATAGACCTCTCCCTCCTCCGCTCCAGTTTGCCCGGAGGCGGGCGGTCCCATACGCGGGAGGAAAAAAGGACAGCCCTGTATGCGGGCTGTCCTGTCATTCCGGTTTGTAATCAAAGCGGCTGTAAAAATTTTTGATCAGGTCGATAAAGGCCCGGGCCGCGGGGGAGAGGAAACCGTTTTTCTTGTAGACCACCGCCAGCGGGCAGGTGAGGGGCGGCTCGCCCAGGGTGAAGCAGGCCAGCCGGTCCAGGTAGGGGGTGCGGGAGACGCCACTCTCCTGCAAAAAGGCGAAGCCCAGCTTCTCGGCCGCCAGATTGATGGCGGTGGTGGTGTTGGTGGTGATAAGCAGGTTCTGAGGCTCCACGCTGTGGACCGAAAAGGTGTTGTACAGCAGCTTGGACAGCCGCCACTCCGGGGGCAGGATCATAACCCGCTCGTGCTCCAGCAGCCGCAGATCAGGGAAGGGCTTCGGGTCGCCGTAGGCGCTGTCCCGGCCCTGGAGAAGGGGGTGGTCCCGGTGGCAGACCAGGAAGATCCGCTCCCGCATCACCGGCTCATAGGTCAGCTCGGTGAGGTTGTCGGGGGGCTGCATCACACAGAAGTCGATGACGTTGGCCTCCGCCAGCTCTCCCAGCTCGGGCACCGGAGCCTCGTGGAGGACCACTTGAACGTCGGGGTACTGCCCCTCGAACAGGGGCAGTATGTCGGGCAGGAGGGTGGACCCCCGCCAGGGGGATACCCCGATATGGAGCACCGGCCGCTTCCTGTCCCGCAGGTCCCGCAGGTCGCTGACCAGCTGCCGGTCCAGAAAGCTCTGCCGCTCCAGATAGGCGTGGAACAGCTCCCCCGCCGGGGTGAGCCGCAGGGGGGAGTGGGAGCGGTCCAGCAGGACCACCCCCAGGCTGTTTTCCAGCTTGGCCAGGTACTGGCTCAGGTAGGGCTGGGAGAGATACAGCCGCTCCGCCGCCCGGGAGATGCTCCGCTCCTTGACGATGGTGAGGAAGTAGTCCGGGTTTTTGACGAACATGGCCCGCTCAGCCCGGAGGCCAGGTCATGTCCCGGCCGGCCAGGACGTGGAAGTGGAGATGGGGCACGCTCTGCCCCGCCTGCTCCCCGATGTTGGACACCACCCGGTAGCTGTCCAGACTCAGCTTTTTGGCCTGCTGAGCGATCACCGTGAAGATGTGGGCCACCACAGCGGCGTTGTCTCCGTCCACCTCGGCCACCGAGCCGATGTGGGCCTTGGGGATCACCAGAAAGTGGGTGGGCGCCTGGGGGTCGATGTCGTAAAAGGCCAGACACATCTCGTCCTCGTAGACCTTGTTGGACGGAATCTCCCCGGCGGCGATCTTGCAGAATAAACAGTCGGACATTGGGAAACCTCCTTCGTTTGTCGGTATCTCCATTGTACCCGATTTTTCGGAAATTTCAAGAGCATAATAAACCCCAGGGGAGGCACCCCCTGGGGTCTTTTTTGCATGTGCGCCGTGAATACTCTAACCAGCTTCCGGCTGTGTTCATTATACCACAGCCCTCTGATATGCGCAAGAGGGAATTTTATAATCCAAAGTCCGTTGCGAAGGCTGTCGAAAGCTGGTATAATCATTTTGCTGCCCCACCCTATACTGGCAACAGAAGGGGGTGAGCACATGGCAATCCTGATTAGCTTCTTAGTGTCGGTCGCAGCAGGTATAGCCGCCTACTACATCTGCAAGTGGCTTGACCGACATGACCGCAGGGAGCAGTAAGCCCACCCCAGCAAGGTTTGACCCCCGGAGAGCGCCTATCTCTCCGGGGGTCTGCCTTTTTTGTGAGCACATGGCTTCTGTTTAGCTTCTTAGCCAAGGCTATTATACCACAGCCTCCCTAGTATATGCAAGAGGGGATTTTTTTCATGGTTCCGCCGAAACCAAACCCTCTAGGGGGATGTCAACGCTGCCGCCCTCGATGCTCACGTTGAGGGTGCCGCCCTCCAGGCCCTCCAGGGCGGTGATCTCCTCCAGGCGGAAGCCTCGGTTCTGGTCCTGGTCTCCTAACGAACCGCCCAGGTCTGTCAGCGGTATGACCTCTCCTTTCCGGGTGGTCAGTGTCATGGTGTCAGAATTGGCCAGCTGGTGCCAGCGGTTGCCGATCCCTCCGCCATACTGCTGCGGGATGGGGGCCTCGCTTTCCATCTGAATCCGCAGGGTCATGGGGGACAGATAGAGCTCTGTCATCGTAATATTGATACCGTCCAACTGCCCCACGATCTGATTGGGCTGGATGCTCCGGCCCATGTCCTGCCAGGTGACAGGAACCTCGCAGGACCAATTACCGGAATAGATTGTGGTCACGGTGGGCTCCGGGTTATACCGGACCAGATCACTGTTGTGCAGGGATATCCCGCCAATCTCCCAGTCCGGCTGAATCCCGTTCTCCAGTTCCAGGCGGAACAGCAGGGACAGGTGGTGGTCCAGCGGGTCCTCATCGTCCAGCACTACTATCCTCCAGCCCCAGCCCCCAACTCCCGGGATGGGCTCCCCCGTCTGATCCAGCAGGTCGGGCACAGATGCCCCCAAGCTGCCAGCGTTAAAGTCGCAGAAGATATCATCCGCCTCTCTGCCCAGATCCAGCACCGTCCCCTCAGGAGCGGTAAAATCGGCCAGGAGCATGATGGTATACCGGTCCATCAGCACCTGGGTCACATGGAGCGTGGCCCCATTGTCCTCCACGGTCACGTCTACCGGCACGGCGCCGGGGGCCAGCAGCTCCGCCTGGTTGGGTCCTGCTCCAAAATAGTCCAACAGCCGCTGGTCTATGCCCGTTACCACGGCGGCGGCGCAGGAAATGACCATCAGCGCGGCGGCAAGTCCGATCACGGTCAGTTTTTTCAGCTTTTTCATGGGTTTGACCTTCCTTTCCATCTGGAGAAGGCGGTCCAGTCCGGCCTGCTCCTGCTCCCGGGTGGGAGCCAGAGCGTCAAACATACGGTTCAAGTCACGTGGTTCCATAGCCTTCCGCCTCCAATCGCAATTTCAGTTTCTTTCGCGCCTGGACCAGCCGGGAACGCACGGTGGATGGGTTTTCCCCCAGCATCTCGGCAATCTCGTCGGTGGTATAGCCCTCATAGTAGTGGAGGAACAGCACCAGCCGGTGCTTCTCCGGCAGGGCGGCCACCTGATCCCAGACCAGGCCGTCCTCGGGCTGTTCCCAGACCAGGGCATCCAGGGCGGACCCGTCCGCCCGCTCCCTGCGCCACCAGTGTTTGAGCTGATCCCGGCACTCGTTCCGGGCGGTGACGATGAGCCAGGCTCTCTCGTGCTCCGGATCACGAAAGGCCCCGCCCCGCTCCAGCACCCGGCGAAAGACAGTCTGGGCGGCGTCCTCGGCGTCGGGCACGTTTTTCATCAGCACCAGGCAGATTTGATACACCAGCTTGAAATGCCGCCGGTAAATTCCTTCGATTTCCTCCCGGCTGTATACGCCCATCGGCCCCGCCTCCTTTCTGGCCCTCTGTCTGTTACACGATTGGGAAAGGAAAATTGTTGATGGTTTCCCCAAAAAATTTTAACCGGCTGGCCATCCGACCAGCCGGTTGAGTTCAGATAAACTGGTTCCGCTCCGGACTGTAGGCGTAGTTCACACCCTCCAGCTTGCGGACAAGTTCGTCACGGTCCGCGTCCAGATCGTCGCAGAGCGCGTCCAGACTGTCGTAGTCGTCCCGGAGCTTGGTGTTCACATAGCTGAGCAGGATGATCGGGTCCTGAGGAAGCATCAAAACCCCTCCTTACAGCCCTAGCTTCATGGACACCACGTTGTCCACCATAGCCAGGGCGTTGTCCACCATGAGAGGGTCCTTGCCGCCGCCCATGGCGGAGTCAGGCTTGCCGCCGCCGGAGCCGCCAGCGATGGCGGACACCTGCTTGATGATGTCCCCGGCCTTGACGCCCTTCTTCACCGCTTCCTTGCCGCAGACGCACAGGAAGGTGATCTTCTCTCCGGAGACAGCGGCCAGCACGGCCACCACGTTGGGCTCCCGGTCCTTGAGGATGTCCCCCATCTGGCGCAGACGCTGGGCGTCGGCCTCGGGGACTACGGAGGTGAGCACCTTCAGCCCGCCCAGCTCGTGGGCGCCGAAGAGGATGCGGTCGGTCTCGCCGGCGGCCTCCTTGGCCAGCAGCTTGTCGATGCGCTGGCGCAGGGCCTTCATCTCGGCCATGGCGGCCTCCGCCTTCTCCCGCAGCTCGCCCGGCTTGGCCTTGAGGGCGGCGGCGGCCTGGAAGATCAGCTCCTGATTGCGGTTCATGGTCTCCAGCGACACCCGGCCGGTGGTGGCCTCGATGCGGCGCACGCCGGCGGCCACGGAGAACTCGCTGGTGATGTGGAACACCCCGACTTTCGCGGTGTTGTCCAGATGGGTGCCGCCGCAGAACTCCACGGAGAAACCGTCTCCCATGGACACCACCCGGACGGTGTCGCCGTACTTCTCGCCGAACAGGGCGATGGCCCCCTTCTTCTTGGCCTCCTCAATGGGCAGTTCCTCCACATTGACGTCGCTGCCCATAAGCACCATGTCGTTGACGATGGCGCTCACCCGGCCCAGCTCCTCTGGGGTCATGGCGGAGAAGTGGGTGAAGTCGAAGCGCAGCCGGTCGGGCTCCACCAGAGAGCCGGCCTGATGGACGTGGTCGCCCAGCACGCTCCGCAGGGCGGCGTCCAGCAGATGGGTGGCGGAGTGGGCCCGCATGACGGCGGCCCGGCGCTGGGTGTCGATGGAGGCCCGGACGGTGTCCCCCACCTTGAGCACGCCCCCGGTCATCCTGCCGTAGTGCATATACTTGCCACCCTTGTTCTTCTGCACATCGGTGACCTCAAAGCACATGGCGTTCTCATCCCGCCGGACGATCTGGCCGTGGTCGGCCACCTGACCGCCCATCTCAGCGTAGAAGGGGGTGCGGTCCAGCACCACGATGGCCTCCACTCCGGAGACGATCTCGTCCACCTGCTGGCCCTCGGCCACGATAGCAACGACCCTGGCGTCGGTGACGGTGTGTTCGGTGTAGCCCACAAACTGGGTGGCGGGGACCTCCTTGCCGAACTCCACCCCGGCCCAGCCCAGGTCGCCCAGGGCCTCCCGGGCCTTCCGGGCCCGCTGGCGCTGCGCCTCCATGAGATTGTGGAACTTATCCATATCCACCTCCATCCCCTGTTCGCTTATGATCTCAATAGTTAAGTCAATGGGGAACCCATAGGTGTCATACAATTTGAAGGCATCCTCACCAGAGAAGATAATTTTTGGAAAAACTTTTCTATACGGGTCAAAAACTAAAATTTTTGCTTCCTTTACAGAGTCAGCTTTTTCAAGATGCGCCTTACGATGCTTTTTGATGGATTCATTCAGAAGCGCCAAACCACCGTTGATGGTCTTGGCGAAGTTCTCCTCCTCCACCCGGATGACCTTGGTGATATAATCCTGCCGCTCCCGCAGCTCGGGGTAGTGGCCCTCGTTCTCGTGGATGACGGTATCGCACACGGTATACAGGAAGGGCTCGTTGACCCCCAGCAGTTTACCGTGGCGGGCGGCCCGGCGCAGCAGGCGGCGCAGGACGTAGCCCCGGCCCTCGTTGGAGGGGAGCACCCCGTCGCAGATCATGAAGGTGGCGGAGCGGATGTGGTCGGTAATGACCCGGAGGGACACGTCCTTCTCGTGGCTCTCGCCGTAGTGGGCGTTGGTGATCTCGCTCACCTTTTTGGTGATGTTCATTACGGTGTCCACGTCAAAGAGGGAGGCCACCCCCTGGCAGACGCAGGCCAGCCGCTCCAGGCCCATGCCGGTGTCGATGTTCTTCTGCTTCAGCTCCTCGTAGTGGCCCTCGCCGTCGTTGTCGAACTGGGAGAACACCACGTTCCAGACCTCGATATACCGGTCGCAGTCGCAGCCCACGGTACAGCCGGGCTTGCCGCAGCCCCACTGCTCTCCCCGGTCGTAGTAAATCTCGGAGCAGGGGCCGCAGGGGCCGGAGCCGTGCTCCCAGAAGTTGTCCTCCTTGCCGAATTTGAAGATGCGCTCCTTGGGGATGCCGATGACCTCATGCCAGATGCGGAAGGCCTCGTCGTCGGCGGGGGTGGTCTCGTTCCCGGCGAAGACGGAGGGGTACAGCCGGTCCGGGTCCAGGCCCACCCACTCAGGGCTGGTGAGGAACTCCCAGGCGAAGGGGATGGCCTCTTTTTTGAAGTAGTCCCCGAAGGAGAAGTTGCCCAGCATCTCGAAGTATGTGCCGTGGCGGGCGGTCTTGCCGATGTTCTCGATGTCGCCGGTGCGGATGCACTTCTGGCAGGTGCACACCCGGTGGCGGGGGGGCTCCTCCTCCCCGGTGAACCAGGGCTTCATGGGGGCCATGCCGCTGTTGATGAGCAGCAGGGACGCGTCGTTCTGAGGGATCAGGGAGAAGCTGGGCAGCCGGAGATGGCCCTTGGATTCAAAGAATTTCAGGAACATCTCCCGCAGCTCGTTCAGACCGTAAGGTTTGGGTTCTTTCATGGTGATTACCTCCAAAAAATTAGTTTTCTTCAAAAATAATTAAATGCTCACTGGTGCGGTAGTCCACCAGCCGCCAGAGCTCCTCCCGCAGGGAGGAGGGGGTGAAGGATTCAAACCGGACGCCGTTGGAAAACGCCAGAGTCAGGTCCCCCAGGGGGGAGGTGCGGCAGGCGGTGACGGTGCTGCCCGCCATGGTTTGGGAAATCTCCGGGGCCAGGGCGTCGTAGAGGCTGCCCGCCTCCGGGGGCCTGCCCACCAGGTCATATTCCCAGTCCTCGCCCACCCGGTCCGGGGCGAAGGGCTCGTAGATGTCCCGGGAGGCCAGGACGATCCGCCCGTTGCGGACAAAGCGCCACTGGGTCTGGAGGTGGATGGAGTAAGTGGGCATGTTCCGATGCTGTCCTGTACGGGGGGAGGTCCAGTCCATCTCCGGTCCCAGGTTGAGGCACAGCATATCCACCGCCCGGCTCAGACTGTGAAAGGGGGCTCCGATCAGACGTTCCATCCGCCTACCCTCCGCCGGAGCGTTTGGCGCTCTCCGAACCCAGCTCCAGCCAATAATTTCGGTAGGGCTCGATGATGAGGGCAAATGTGCCCGCTACAAACCGCTCCAGGTCGGACACCCGGGCGGGGGTGACGGGATATCCCTCCTTGTTGAACCGCTGGGCGCTCTCGGGGGTGAGGAAGCAGCGCACCGCCTCATAGCCCTCCCGCTTGAGGGTGGCAAAGCCGAACCGTTCCCCCTTTTTCCCGGTCCTGGGCAGCTCCCCCAGGAACCAGACAGTCTTGGGGGCCATCAGTTCCCGGGCCTTCTCCGGGGGCATGGCGCCCCGGGCGGCGGCGTAGAGGATGCAGAAGCTGTCCACCACGTCCCGCAGAGGCTCCAGGTCCCCTTTGGTAAGGACAAAGTCCATCTGATTCCCGGCCAGCCCATAGACCACCAGGGCCTCATAGCCCGCCTGCTGGAGCACTGTGTCCAGCCCCATCCCCAGGACGGCCTGACAGGGGCCGGAATTCTCCCCGGTGAGCCCAAGCGCGGCGGCGGCCTTCTCATAGCCCGCCTGAGTGACGCACAGGTGGAGGGCTCCGTCGATCAGGGGGGAGCCCCCCTTCACACAGAGGCCCACCGTCCGGTCCAGCTGCTCGAACAGGTCCAGCTGTTCCGGCGTGGTGTTGGAGGTATAACGGCTGTCTGTTTCTGAAATCATTCCCTCATTGCCCTTCCTTACTGCACCTTGACCTCAATGCCCATCAGCTCCATATCGGTGCTGTAGGCGATGCGGTAGATGACGGATTTTTTTTCATGCTTGCAGTACAGCACCGCCGTGCCGTACTCCTCGCCGGTGTCCTTGAGCTTCTGGCCGGTGGCCATGGCCTCGTCCTCCTTGGAGTAGGCTCCGGCCTTCTCCAGCCGCTCGGCCATGTAGCCCTGGATGGCTTCGGGGCTGGAGGTCTCCCGGGCGTCGTCCCGGAGCAGGTCATAGACCTCCTGCCAGTCCCCGGAGTTGAGCATGGAGACTACCTCCCGGCCCTGTTCCAGCACGGCCGTCTTCTCCATTCCATCCGGGAGGGGGTTGCCTGATACCTTACAGCCGGCCAGCAGGCATACCGCTGACAGCGCGGTCAGCAGCAGCGCAATTTTCTTCCTCATGTTTCCTCCTTTACAAACAGGATTGGATGATTCCCGCCCCGCAGGGGCGGGAACCGGCATTAAGGGGGTACAAAAACCGCCCTTGACAGCAAGTCAAGGGCGGAAAAATTCCACGGTACCACCTTGGTTATCCCCGCCGGAGCGGAGCGTCTCGTTCGTCCGTAACGGGGACAGGCCGTCCCGGTCGTCCCGGGCCGCTCAGGAGTGGCGCGCGCCGTCCAGATCAGGCCGGGGGCTCACACCGTCCCCCCTCGCTTTGGGCCCTTTGGAAGTGCTTAGCTCCGTCGTCGCATTTCGCGGGACTTATTCTATCATATTTTCCGCCGTTGTCAACTGCTTTTTTGGGAATGCCCTGAACGCTGAGGTTTTATTTGTATTCCCCCGCCTCCGGCGGGGAAATACGGCGTTTCTCTATGGATTTTACGGGGTTGTGTCCCGGATGGTTTTGTGGTACAATTACTCTATACGAGACAGAGAGGAAGCACGTGCCATGAGTTACGCCGACCAGGTATTTATCCAGAACTGCAAGGACATCCTGTCCCGGGGAGTCTGGGACACCGACCGCCAGGTCCGCCCCCGGTGGGAGGACGGGACACCCGCTCACACGGTAAAGCTCTTCGGAGTGGTCAACCGCTACGACCTGCGGCAGGAGTTCCCCATCCTCACCGTCCGGAAGCAGTTCATCAAATCGGCGGTGGACGAGTTGCTGTGGATCTGGCAGAAGAAGTCCAACAACATAAACGCGCTTAAAAGTCATATTTGGGATTCCTGGGCGGACGAGACCGGCTCCATCGGCAAGGCCTACGGCTACCAGCTTGGCGTAAAGCACCGCTACCCCCAGGGGGAGATGGACCAGGTGGACAAGGTCCTCTGGGACTTGAAGCATGACCCCGCCTCCCGGCGGATCATGACCAACATCTATAACCATCACGACCTGAGCGAAATGGCCCTCTACCCCTGTGCCTACTCCATGACCTTCAACGTGTCGGGGAACACCCTCAACGCCATTCTGAACCAGCGCTCCCAGGATATGCTCACCGCCAACGGCTGGAACGTGATGCAGTACGCCGTGCTGCTCCACATGATCGCCCAGGTGACGGGCTTCGAGGCCGGGGAGCTGGTCCATGTCATCGCCGACTGCCACATCTACGACCGCCACGTCCCCGTGGTGGAGGAGCTGATTTCCCGCGAACCCTACGACGCTCCCCAATTCAGCCTGGACAAGTCCGTCACCGATTTCTACGACTTCACTCCCGACAGCGTGAAGCTGGAGGGCTATCAGGCCCACCCCCTGGAGGGGAAGATCCCGGTGGCGGTGTAGGGGGCGCGGTATGAATGTAATCGTTGCGGTGGACCGGAACTGGGCCATTGGCAGGGACGGCGACCAGCTGGTCTACATATCGGAGGACCTGAAGCATTTCAAGGCACTGACCTTGAACCATACGGTGATTCTGGGCCGGAAGACGCTGACCACCTTCCCCGGCGGCCGGCCTCTGAAGGGCCGGCGGAACCTGATTCTGTCCCGAAACCCCAGTTTCGCGCCGGAGGGGGCGGAGGTCTTTTCTGACCTTGAGACACTGCTGGCCGCCGCACCGGAGGACGCCTTCGTCATCGGCGGAGCCTCGGTGTACGCCGCCCTGCTGGACTTCTGCGATACCGCCTATGTGACCAAAATCGGCGGCCGCTTTCCAGAGGCCGACTGCTTCTTCCCCGACCTGGACGCACGGCCCGAGTGGCAGATTGCGGAGGAGGGCCCGGAGCTGGAGGAAAGCGGGCTGAAATTCCGCTATGTGACCTACAAAAGAGCATAAAAAGCCGCCTCGGCATCGAGGCGGCTTTTTGTGTTTACAGTCCCAGCGTGAGCCCCTGCTGGTCGGACAGGCCGTCCTTGGCCAGCATCCGCTCCAGCACCTCCACGTCGGTGGTGATGTCCATGGCGTCCCCCTGGAAGAGGAGGTCCAGCTGTTTCTCAAAGCCCTCCACCACCTTGTCCATCATCCCCTCGATGCGCTGCATGGCGGCGGTAATGTTGGCGCCGGACACCTCCTGGTCCTCCAGCTGGCCGTAGGCCCGGAGGATCTTCAGGGTGGTGGGCAGGTAGTAGCTCAAAAAGCTGTGGAGCTGGGGGGCCTTGTCGGGGTGGGTCTTCTGGTAGTCCAGAATTTTGGCGGTGATGACCCCGATCCGGTCGATCTGGGCGGACATCTTCTCGTTGTCGATGGCGTCGTTGACCGCCTTGATCTCGGCCAGGATGGCGTTCTCGTCCTCCTTGGGGGGCGGAGGCGGGGCGGGCTGCTCCCTGGGCGGCGGGGCGACCCCCTCGCTGGTCAGCACCAGCCGGTCGCCGCCGTAGTCCAGAAAGCCCTGGGGAAAGAGACCGTCGTCCAGCATGTCGGCCAGGTCGTCCCGCACCTTCGCGGGGGACAGCCCGGAGGCCGAGGCCAAAGCGGAGATGGACACCGAGCGCTGGTCGCCCACCATAGCAAGGTAGTTGCGGAAGCGGCTGGCCTGCTTCCGCTTGCGCAGGCCGGCCCACAGAAAGCCCAGCCCGCCGGCGGCGCAGCAGGGCAGCACGATCAGCTCCAGAAGCTCCTCAATGAACCAGGCAAACTCGCCGTTCAGCAGCCAGTAAACGGGTTCTCCCAGGCTGGAGATGAACGCGATAAGACAGCCCGCGGCTACGGCGCCTCCGGCAATGGCCCAGGTTTTCCCTTTTTTATCCATCTCAGAGATCAGGTCCCGGACCTTGCCCTTCTTTTTCTTGGGCTTGAGGGGGGCCTGAACGGGCTCCTCCCAGGAAGGAGCGGCCTGGGAGGTCCCCTCCCAGGAGACCGTCCGAGCGCCGGCGCGCTGCCGGCCGTCCTGCTGCTGATAGTATGGGTGGCGGCCCTGCTGCCGCTTTTTCTTCTTTTGGTCCCCGCCCAGCAGTTTCATCACGAGCATCAGCACGCCCACCGGGGCGGCGATGCCGGTAAAAATCAGTCCCAGGGCGATCAGCCAGTAGACCCAGTCGTGAAAGTTGTTCATCTGGTTCTGATAGTCAGCCATCTCATATCCCCCAAATCCGTGATCGCCGCCGGCCCTCGCCGACAACCCCTTCCATAACTATAGCAGGAAATTCCCAAAATGGAATTGATTTTTTCTTAAAATTTCGTGAAGAGCGGCGCGGGCGCGCCCTAACCTCTATGATAACGTATCAGACGGCAAAAGTAAATGGCCCGTCCAATTTTTTCTCTGGAAACGAATAGAAGATTTGGGGAGATTTTCGGGGGAGTTGTAACTATTCTGTAATTATTTCGGAGGGGGCGCGTGCTATAATATCAGCGATTGCCGCAAAAGCGCGCCGCGGGCCGCGGCGTAAACATATGCGTGAAAAGCGTGCGGGACCGCTCTGGGAGCGGGACCGGTCAGGAAGGTGAGAGGGATGAAAGGACAGCGTGAGGCAAAGCAGGAGGGCGGGAACAGACGGCCCTGGATCATTGCCGGAGCGGTGGTGGGGGTGCTGGCGGCGGCCTATATCGGGACATGTGCCTGGGCCTCCGCCCGGAGTGCGATCCTGCCCAACGTGTCGGTGGCCGGCATTGACGTGTCCAACATGACGGTGGAGCAGGCCCAAAACGCCATTGAAAGCGCCGTGGAGCAGAGGGGCGGCCAGATCAGCTTTGCCCTGAGCTATGAGGACATCCAGGAGAGCCTGACTGCCGACCAGCTGGCCATCGACTCCGCCCGGAGTGCCCAGGACGCCTGGGATATCGGCCACGGAAACTTCTTTGCCGGCGGGCCTCAGCTGGTGGGTCACATGCTGGGCATGTCCAGCGAGGCGCCTCTGGCGCTGCCCGAGGACGACCCCGCCCTTTTGGCCCTGATGGACCGGATGGAGCAGGCCGTCAACGCCGCCGCCGGAGACCACGGTTATCAGGTGGAGGGCGATAAGCTGGTGATGACCAAGGGGGCCCCTGTGGTCACGGTGGACTGGGAGGCGGCAAAGGCCCAGGCTCGGGAAAGCCTCCAGAGCACCTTAAAAGATGGTCTTGGGGGGCCTGAGGACGGGGTGACAGGGAACAATCTGATCCTCTTTGCCTCCCAGGGCGAGGTGGAGGAGCCCGACTTTGAGGCCATCCGCCGGGAGGTGTACACCGAGCCCAAGGACGCCTCCCTGGACCTGGAGAGCATGGAGATCACCGACCACGCCGTGGGGCTGGACTTCGACGTGCAGCAGCTGAAAACCGCCTACCAGAATGCCAAAAGCGGCGAGACGGTCACCATCCCCCTCACCGTCACCCAGCCCAAGGTGACAAAGGAGGACCTGGGGGGCCAGCTGTTCAAGGACCTGCTGGGGGAGGGCACCACCCAGGTGTCCGGCTCGGCCAACCGCAAGCACAACGTCAAGCTGTCCGCCGAGGCGTGCAATGAAAAAATTCTTCTCCCCGGCGAGGAGTTTTCCTACAACACCACCACCGGGAGCCGCACCGCCTCCAAGGGCTATAAGAACGCCCCCATCTACCAGCAGGGCCAGTCGGTGGACGACATCGGCGGCGGCATCTGCCAGACCTCCTCCACCATCTACTACGCCGTCCTCCACACCAATCTGGAAGTGGTGGAGCGCCACTGCCACCAGTTCAACACCGGCTATGTGGACCCGGGCATGGACGCCACCGTCTTCTACGGCAGCCTGGACTTCCGTTTTAAGAACAGCACCGACTACCCCGTCAAGATCGTCACCAGCAGCTACGACTCCAACGGAAACCGCTACCTGAACGTGAAGATTTACGGCACCAACACGGAGGGGGTCTACGCCGTTCCCAAGAGCAGCACCTTCGACCGGGTGACCCCCACGGTTGCTTACGTCGCCGACCCGGGCGTCCCCCAGGGGACCCTGGTAAAGGACCGGCAGCAGAACGCCTATACCGGCATCAGCGCCCGTACCTACCGCTACGTCTACGACAGGGACGGTAATGAGATCGCCAAGCAGGACATGGGGCCCAGCAAGTATAAAATGCGGCCCACCACCTACCACTACAACCCCGCCGACGGTGACCCCTCCACCTGGGTGAACGGCCAGCCCGGCAGCGGCACGGCCACCGACCCCGGCACGACCACTCCTGTTGATCCCGGCACTACCACGCCGGTGGACCCCGGCACGACCACCCCTGTTGATCCCGGCACCACCACACCGGTGGACCCCGGCACTACTGCCCCTGTTGACCCCGACACCACCCAGCCCCCGGTGGACCCGGTGGCCCCGCCCCCCTCTGACTCCGGGATCAGTCCCATCGACCCCAGCCAGATAGCGGGCTGAACGTTAGAAGTTCCCGCCCCAACCGGGGCGGGAACTTTCAGAAAGAAGGAACCTTTATGTTTCAAGGCTATACCCAGGGCGCCATCGACTTTTTATGGGGTCTGAAGCTGAATAACGAGCGAGCCTGGTTCCAGGCGCACAGGGAGGAGTTCCTTACTCTGGTGGACCGGCCCACCCGGGAGCTGGCCGAACAGCTCCGGGCCGAGATGACCGAGGCCTTCCCCAGGCTGGGCCTGGAGCTGAAGGTGAGCCGTATCTACCGGGACGCCCGGCGGCTCTTCGGCCGGGGGCCCTACAAGGATCACCTGTGGTTCTCCCTGCGCAAGCCGGGAGAGCACGACGGGCAGATCCCCTGCTTCTGGTTTGAGATCGCCGCCGACCACTACGGCTGCGGCATGGGCTGCTGGGAGATGCCTCCCGTAGTCATGGCCAAGCTCCGGGCCCGCATCGACCGGGACCCCAAGCCCGTTGAGAAGCTGGCCCGGGCGGTGGAGAAGCGGGGGGAGTTCCGCCTGGAGGGCCAGGAGTACAAGCGCCCCAAGGGTGACCCGGGGCCGCTGCTCTACCCCTGGTACAACCGGAAGGGGATCGGCTTCACCTGCGAGCGCAACTGCGAGGGGGTATTCTTCACCCCGGAGCTGGCCGCTCAGGTGCTGGAGGGCTGGAAGTCCCTGGCGCCCCAGTACAAATTCCTGTGTTCCCTCCCCGGCGACCCGGAGCCGGAGAATATGTGAAATCAAGCCTTCCCTTTCAGGGAGGGCTTTTTTTACTGGACAAACCGCCCCGGCTGTGGTAAAATGCCTCCTGACGAGTTTCCACACCTCGTCCAAGCATGGAAGCGTGACGCTCTATGTTCGTTCGGCGGCCCGTCCGCCGTTCTCTAAACAAAAAATGGAGGTTTTTTTATGCGCAGATTTACCACTCGGGACCTGACCCTGGCCGCCATGGTGGCGGCGCTTTACGCCGTGATGGGGTACTTCGGGAACATCTTTGGCCTGACCTTCGGCCCGGTCCAGTGCCGCTTTGCCGAGGCCCTCACCGTCCTGCCCTTTGTGTTCCCGGCCGCCGCGCCGGGACTGGTGGTGGGGTGTTTCCTCACCAACCTGATCTCCCTCTACGGGCCCCTGGATGTGGTCTTTGGGACCTTGGCCACCGCTATCGCCGCATGGCTCACCATGAAGATGCCCCGCTGGTATCTGGCGGCCCTGCCCCCTATCCTGGTCAACGCCGTTATCCTGCCCCCTATATGGGCTTGGGCGAAGGTAGGCGCAGTCGGCCCCGCCTTCTGGACATCCTGCGGGTTCGACACCCTGACCTTCATCCCCGGCGAGGTGCTGGCCTGCTATGTTCTGGGGACACTGCTGCTGTTTGCCCTGCCCAGAGTGCCCGTGCTGCGCCCCTACATCCCGGAGGGGAGACTGGCCCGCATGTAACAAGAAAACCGCCCGATTTGGGCGGTTTTTTTCTGTAGGGGCGGGTATTATCCGCCCGTATCGGCGTGTAGGGCGCGAGAAGGTGAATTGGCCTGAAGAGCCAAGAGAAGCTGGCCTGGGCCACGACCCCGGCGCGCCGTTTAAAACAGCAGCGAATCTGAACAAGCGGGCCGCCGAGGTCGTCGGCCCCTACATCGTTATTCGTCATTCTCCAAAAAGTAGGAGGCCTCCATGTCCGCCGTGGCCAGGGCGAAGGCCAGGGGGTACATCCGCAGGGCCTGGCCCACGGTGCGGTTGTCCTCCGGGCCGGAGAAGCCCATGTGCCAGCGGATGGCCATGGCCTCCTCCCGGGTGAGGCGGATGAAGCCGTTGGTGATGTACACGCTCTTCTCCCCGTGGCCGTAGGGCAGGGGGTCGTCGAAGGTGTAGGAGGGCACCTTGCTCCACTGGCCGGTGGCGTCGTCCTTCACGTTGCGGAAGGTTTTTTTGTAGCAGCCCACCTTGCACAGGTCGTGGCACAGGGCCACGATGGCGATGGACTCGCCGCTGTAGTCCAGGCCATACAGCTCCTGCACCCGCTCCCGCTGGAGGTAGTCCACCAGACAGTGGTACACGTTCAGGCTGTGCTCGCACAGCCCGCCCTCGTAGGCCCCGTGGTAGCGGGCGGAGGCGGGAGCGGTGAAAAAGTCGCTCTTGTGTTCCAGGTAGTCCAGCAGCTTGTCCGCCCCCTCCCGGGTGATGTTGACCTTGAAAATCTCGATAAATTCTTCTTTGCAGGACATAGGTGTTTCTCCTTCCAGATCAAGTCGGTTTTTGTGTATTCAGCAGGGCCACCGCCCCCAGGATGGCCCCCATGCCCAGCAGCTTCCAGGGCGTGACCGCCTCGTGGAAGAGCAAAATGCCCAGCCCGGCGGCCACGAAGGGCTCGATGGTGGCCAGGATAGCCGCCCGGCCCGGCTCGGCGTCCCGCAGGCCGGCGGTGTACAGGTGGTAGGGCAGGGCGCAGCACAGCACCCCCACCCCCAGCGCCCCCGCCCAGGCCCGCCAATCCCCCAGGGCGGACAGATTGGCGTGAAGCCCCGAGATGGGCAGGGAAAAGACGGCGCAGAACAGGATGGTATAGAAGGTGATGGTCTCGGAGGAATATTTCCGCAGGGCGAACTTGCTGAAAATGGAGTACAGGGCGTAGCCGAAGCCGGCTCCCAGCCCAAAAAGGACCACTGGGGGAGAGACGGCCTGCTGTCCCAGAGGGAACAGCCCCGTCACCAGCATGCAGCCGGCGAAGGTGACGGCCAGGGCGGCGGTCTTGACGGGGGTGATCTTCTCCCGAAAGAACAGGGCCGACATGAGGGTGACGAACACCGGGGCGGTGTACAGCAGCACCGCCGCCACCGACATGGAGCTGCGGGTGATGGCGTTGAAGTAGCACCAGTTGAAGAACAGCAGGGAGCACACCCCGGTGCCGAAGAAATAGTACCAGTCCTTCGGTACGATAAACAGGGCTTTCCGGTCGGTGAAGAAGAGAAACAACCCGTAAAAGGTTACTCCCACCACGGAGCGCAGGGCCACCCCCTGCATGGAGGTGAGCCCGGCGGCGGTGAGCAGCTTTAAAAACAGTCCGATGCACCCCCACAGGGCGGCGGCGGAAATGATTTGCAGATAGGCTTTCTTCATGGGGGTTGTCTCGCTTTCGTGAATGGGGTATGATGTAGGGGCGGCCTATGGCCGCCCCTACATCATAACAGAGAAGTCGAGGAAATAGCAAGATGGTCTACGGAAAAATTTTGCCGGGCATTTTTCTGGCCCGGCCCAACCGCTTTATCGCTCATGTGGACGTGGGCGGAAGGGTGGAGATCTGCCACGTGAAGAACACCGGCCGGTGCCGGGAGCTGCTCCTCCCCGGGGTGAAGGTCTGGCTGGAGGAGAGTGCCAACCCCGCCCGGAAGACAAAGTACGACCTGATCGCGGTGGAGAAGGAGCGGGAGGGCGGCCCCCTGCTCATCAACATGGACTCCCAGGCGCCCAACAAGGTTTTTGGGGAGTGGGCGGCGGCGGGCGGTCTGGGATTTGTCCCTGATCTCCTGCGTCCGGAGACGACATATTGTAATTCAAGATTTGATTATTACTGGGAGTTGTCGCAGGGCGGTGCGATACGCCGGGGCTTCTGGGAGGTGAAGGGGGTCACCCTGGAGGAAAACAATGTGGCCCGCTTTCCCGACGCCCCCACTCTTCGGGGGGTGAAGCACCTGGAGGAGCTGGCCGCGGCCCGCGGGGCGGGCTATGAGGCGGGGGTGTGCTTCATCGTCCAGATGGAGGGGATGGACCGTGTGGAGCCCAACGACGCCACCCACCCTGAGTTCGGCGCGGCCCTGCGCCGGGCGGCGCGGATGGGGGTGGAGGTGCTGGCCCTGGAGTGCCGGGTGGAGCCGGGGCGGCTGGAGGCGAAGGGGCCCATCCCCGTCCGGCTGTAAGGGGTAAAGTTTTCTGGTTCGGCTGTCGATAATACATAAAAGACTGAAAAAGGAGGCTGTTGCGGGAATGAGCCAGGACACCTTTGTTCCCTCCGGGGGACAGGCCCCTTCCGGAGGAAGCCCCGCCCCGGGGCGGCTCCCCATTGACCGGTTTGAGATGAAGCGCCAGTGGACGGAGCGGGCGGAAGAGGAGCAGGTGGAAGCGGCGGCCATCCTGTATGAGAAGGCGGCCAGACAAAGGATGCAGGCCAGCGTTCCCGATGTGCCCCAGCAGCTGGACGAGGAGGAGCTGGAGGCCATGTCCCAGGAGCTGAAGCTGAAGCAGATGTGTCAGGACATCGCCGCCCTGATCATGGTGGATGAGCTGGAGGACGAGCTGGACGAGGAGGAAAGGTAGTGGAGATACGCCGTGTGTTGAGGGGGGAGACTTCTGATTTTGCCACCGCCCGCCCCGTCCGAAGCGGGGAACAGGGGAAAGCGGCTGCCCGCCCCTCCGCCGACCGGCTGGAGCTGTCCCGCCAGTGGACGGAGCGTATGGAGGAGCAGCGGGCTCAGGCCCAGGCTGCCCTCCTGGCCGGTGGGAAAGAGCGGAAAAAATCCGGCAGTATTCTGGACCTGCTGGACGGGCCCGACAGCACCGAGCTGGAGGCCGAGATGGAGCAGATGAAGGTCCGGCGGCGGTGCATGGAGATATCCCGCCGGATCATGGCGGGCAAGCGGGTCCCGCCCCAGGACGAGCGGTACCTGATGGAGCACGACCCGGAGGGCTATAAGCTCACCATGGCCCTGCGCAAGCCCCCCAAAAAGGACGAGAAGGAGTGCGAGAGCGTCCTCAAGGACGAGGAGGAGGGCTCCGGAGAGATGGGGGAGACCGGCGATGCCGCCCCTGTGGAGGGCGGCGGGGCCTCATCCGGAGGGGGTGCTCCTTCCTCCGGCGGAGAAGAATAACGAAATGCCCGGCGGGAGCCGGGCATTTTTCATATTTCCCTGCGCCCTTCCAGGGCGCGGACCAGGGTGGCGTCGTCGGCGTACTCCAGGTGGCTGCCCACGGGGATGCCGTAGGCCAGCCGGGTGACCTTCACCTGAAAGGGCTTGAGCAGGCGGGACAGATACATGGCGGTGGCCTCCCCCTCGGTGTCCGGGTTGGTGGCCATGATGACCTCCTCGATCCCCCCGGCGGCCACCCGCTCCACCAGGGAGCGGATGTGCAGGTCGTCGGGGCCCACCCGGTTCATGGGGGAGAGCACCCCGTGGAGGACGTGGTACAGCCCGGCGTACTCCCGGCTGCGCTCCATGGCCACCACGTCCTTGGGGTCGGCCACCACGCAGATGGTGGTCCCGTCCCGCTTGGGGCTGGCGCAGATGGGACAGGGACCGTCCCCCTCGGTGAGGTTCTGGCAGACGGGGCAGGTATGGATGTGAGCCTTGGCGTCCACAATGGCCCGGGCAAAGGCGGCGGCCTCCTCCTCGGGCAGAGACAACACATGAAAGGCCAGCCGCTGGGCGGACTTGACGCCCACCCCGGGCAGCTTGGCGAAGTGCTCTACTAAATTTTCCAGTGCGGGGGGGAAATATTGCATGGAAAGACCTCCAAGGTTTAGTTATGCGTCTTTTTCAAACGTGATTATGAAAAGATTGTATTCGGGATCGTAGTTCACGCTGAGTACCCACCAACCGTCATGGGCCATTTGATTCATAAGCTGTTCGGCCCGAAATTCGCCGCTGACGGATCCGATCTTATACATTAACAATGAGATTACCTCACATTTCTCAGCGCCGCGATTGCGGCGGGAATATCGGCGGCTCCGTAGACGGCGGAGCCGGCCACCAGGACGTTGGCCCCGGCCTCCACCACCAGGGGAGCGGTCCTGGGGGCGACGCCCCCGTCCACCTCCAGCTCGCAGGCGGGGTTGTACTTCTCAATGATGGCCCGTACCAGCCGGATGGTCTCCAGCTGGTCTTCCATAAAGGCCTGGCCGCCGAAGCCGGGCTCCACCGTCATCACCAGCACCATATCCAACTGGTCAATATAGGGCAGAACGGCCTCCGCCTTGGTGATGGGCCGCAGGGCCACCGCCTTTTTCACGCCGCAGTCCCCCATGATCTTCAGGGCCTCGGCGATGCGGGTGGGGTGGTCGGCCTCCAGGTGAACGGACAGCATGTCCGCCCCCGCCCTGGCGAAGGCCTCCACATACCGCACCGGCTTTTCCACCATCAGGTGGACGTCCAGAAACATATCGGTACACTTCCGGATGGACTTGACCACCGGTACGCCGATGGTGATGTTGGGCACGAAAGCGCCGTCCATCACGTCCACGTGGAGGTAGTCGGCGGAGGAGACTTTTTTAATGTCCCGCTCCAGGTTGGCAAAGTCAGCGGAGAGGATCGAGGGGGCAATTTTAATCATGACAAGCTCCTCCTTTATTTGGACAGGCGCTGGGGACATGCCCGGCGCATAGGATAACCCAGCGGAGAGAGACACCGGGGCCGGGGGAAGTGCTCCGGGCCGGACCCACGGCCAAACCCGTCCTCACCGGTCCCGGCCGGTCCGCCGCTTTCAGATAGCCGTCCGCCGGGGACATCCCGTCCCCGGCGGGCGGCAGCAGGCATACCGCGGGGCGGCCTGTGGCCGCCCGTGCAGACCATTCCCCTTTATGTGGGCGGCCACAGGCCGCCCCTGCGGACCTAATTGTAGAAATCTCCGGTGTCGGCCTCCACGGCCTGAAAGCCCTCCGCCCGCAGGGCGGACAGGATCTGCTCCTTGTGGTCGTGGCCGAAGGCCTCCAGGGTGACCCGCAGTTCCACCCCCGACTGGCGGTTGATGTTGACAAACTGGTTGTGCTCCAGCTTGATGACGTTGCCGT
>CANSSJ010000015.1 GCA_947649625.1 uncultured Bacillota bacterium
ACATCGAGCTGGCCGGGGTGTTCAAGGGGTATCCCGGCGTGGCGGGGATGTATATCCTTAAGGCGGAGAGCCTTGAGGCGGCGGAGGAGCTGTGCAAGCGGGAGCCTCTGGTGGCGGAGGGTTTCGCCACCTATAAGCTGAAAGCTCTCCAGCCGGCAAACAAGGAAAACAACTATCTGCTCTAACAGGAAAAGTCCTTTTTCTTTCAAGAAAAAGGAATAAAAGAAAGGAGGTGCCCGATATGGCAGCACCCTTTGTAGATACGGCAAAGATCACCGTCCGCTCCGGGAACGGGGGCAACGGCGTGGTGTCCTTCCACCGGGAGAAGTACGTGGCCAACGGCGGCCCCGACGGGGGCGACGGCGGCCGGGGCGGGGACATTGTGGTGGAGGTCAACGACCACATGTCCACCCTGATGGACTTCCGCTATAAGCGCAAATACACCGCCGGCAACGGGGCCGACGGCGCGGGCAAGCGGTGCACCGGCAAGGACGGGGAGCCCCTGGTCATCCGGGTCCCCCGTGGCACCATCATTCGGGACGCCGAGACCCGGGAGATCATTCAGGACATGTCCCAGACGGACCGCTTTGTGCTGTGCCGGGGCGGTCGGGGGGGCTGGGGCAACCAGCACTTCGCCACCCCCACCCGTCAGGTGCCCCGGTTCGCCAAGGCTGGCCTGCCCGGCCAGAGCCGGGAGGTGGTCTTAGAGTTAAAGCTCCTGGCCGACGTGGGGCTGGTGGGCTTCCCCAACGTGGGCAAGTCCACCCTGCTCTCGGTAGTCAGCCGGGCCCAGCCCAAGATCGCCAACTACCACTTTACCACCCTCTTCCCCAACCTGGGGGTGGTCTATGTGGAGGAGGGGGTGTCCTTCGTCATGGCGGACATCCCCGGCATCATCGAGGGGGCGGCCGAGGGGGCCGGCCTGGGCCACGACTTCCTGCGGCACATCGACCGCTGCCGGCTGCTCATCCATGTGGTGGACGTGTCCGGCTCCGAGGGGCGGGACCCGGTGGCCGACTTTGAGGCCATCAACGAGGAACTGAGGCAGTACTCCCCCGAGCTGGCCGGACGGAAGATGATCGTTGCCGCCAACAAGGTGGACATCATTGAGGACCCCGCCCTGCTGGACACCCTCCGGGCCCACGTGGAGGGCCTGGGGCTGGAGCTGTACACCATCTCCGCCGCCGCCCACCAGGGGACCCGGGAACTGGTGCGGAAGACCGCCCAGCTCCTCCAGGAGCTGCCCCCGGTGGCGGTGTACGAGCCCACCTATGTGGAGCGGCCGCCCGAGGTGGACACCGACGGGGAGGTCAATATCGAAGAGTTCGACGGCACCTGGGTGGTGGACGCTCCCTGGCTCCAGCGGCTCATTGCCAACGTCAACTTCGGCGACTACGAGAGCCGGAACTGGTTCGACCAGAAGCTGCGCCAGTCGGGCCTCTTCGACAAGCTGGAGGCGCTGGGTATCAAGGACGGGGACATTGTATCCCTGTACGATTTGGAGTTTGAATATCAGAGGTAAGCGGAAGCGGCAGGGCTGTTGGCCCTGCCGCTCCTGTTTGTTATTCAGCAGAAATTTGCTCAACTGCTTTTTTTCCAAAAGGGACGAACAGGAAGGGAGCAAGGTTGGATATTACGGTGGAGAGGCCCAAATGATGGGTAACGCTATAGAGGAAAAATGAGATGATTCCGCTCCACTCCTGAAGTCTCACTAATGTGAGGCCGAAGGCGATGGGAAAGAATGAGAAAAAAGTCTGCCGCAGAATATTTACAATTAGATAGAACGCGACAATAATGGCGGCGGAGAGAGCAATTTCCGCTTTTGTCATAGAGCGGAAAAATAACAGCCCGCCGATAAGAAGTACAAGGACAAACACAACTGCCAGCCAGACAGCGCTTCGAACCGGGTCGGCATAGGTAAAGGTAGTTACCACACCATCAGCCCTTGTGGTTGTAACATCATAATAGATAAACCGGCTCAAATAATCGGTAAGGTTGGATGTAAGCCAGCCTGCGGCCAGGCAGAAGGCCGGCACCCGCCACAGGGTTTTCAGGCGTATATTCATAGAGTCACATCCTTAACTACGAAAAGATCTCCACAGCCTTTGCCGCCATTCGTGCGCCATAGATCTCAAAGTTTTCTGAAAACTCATTGATATCCAGGGTATTGTCGATCCCTACCGGGCCAAGGTGGATCACCGGCTTGCCGCAGGAGCCTCCGCCCGAGTAAGTAAGGGCGCCCATGACCATGCAGTGATCCAGCATCTCACGGATGCCGAGCTCCCCGCCGCCGTGAACATACTGAGCGGTCGTATACGCGCCGGCCAGCTTTCCCGCCAGCCCGAGTTTTCCCGCCTCCGCCAGCAGATAGTTCATCATCTGCCCGGTAATATGCGCCGCATAGATGGGAGAACCAAACACCACGCACTTCGCTTCTTTCACAAATTCCACGTCTACGTTTTCAATGGGAAAGATTTTTGCCTCAACGCCCTCAACGGAATTCATGCCTTTTACGATCTGTTCTCCCATGTTTTTCGTATTGCCTGTGACAGAGTGATAAATAACAGCCATTTTCATAAAATGCCGTTCCTTTCATTTAAAAAATCGGTCCGGTATGTACAAAATTGTCAAAACATGTTCAAATCCATATTTTCAGAGAGATATTCCAGCATCTTCAAACCGCCGATACTGTTCCCCTTGTCGTCCAGGGAGGGGCCGTAGGTGGCGATCCCGCACCGCCCGATGGCGCAGGAGATGATCCCGCCGCCCACGCCGCTCTTGGAGGGAAGGCCAACCGTGGCGGCGAACTCGCCGGAGTAATCGTACATGCCGCAGGTGACCATCAGGGAGCGGACCAGTTTTACCGTGCGGGGCTGGATCAGCTGCTCGCCGGTAATGGGGCTTACGCCGTTATTTGCCAGCGTAGCCGCGAATACGGCCAGATCCCGGCAGGAGCAGGCCAGAGAGCACAGCAGAAAATAGAGCTCCAGGTGCTCCTCGCAGTCGCCCTCGATAATGTTGTTGGAGCGCATCAGATAGATGATCGCCCGGTTCTTAAACCCCGTCTCGGTCTCAGACAGGAATACCTCGTAATCCACATCCAGCTGAGGGTTTCCGGTGAGCCTGCGGGCAAAATCAATGCTGACCCGCTTCCGCTCCTCCAGCGTCGCGCCCCGGATGGTACTGGTCACGGCGATGGCCCCGGCGTTGATCATGGGGTTGAACGGCTTGTTGTTGGTCAGGTGGTCCAGCCGGACGGTGGAGTTGAACGCGTCGCCGGTGGGCTCCAGCCCCACCTTGGTAAACACGCTGTCAAATCCATTCTGCTCCAGCGCCAGAATAAGGGTGATCACTTTGGAGATACTCTGCATTGTGAACCTGTCCTCGCAGTCTCCCACCGATGTCATATTCCCCTTCATATCGCACACCGCAAGCCCCAGCTTGGACGGATTCTTGGAGGCCAGCTCCGGGATATAGCTGGCCGGCTTCCCGTACCGGACAAAGCGCCGGCCATGTACCAGCGCCTTTTGAAGCATATCCTGATCCATTTTATCTACTCCTCCTAAAATATGGTCTGCCCTTGCAGATATTTTGTGATTTTTATTATAATATAAGCCGCTGTTTTTTGCAACCCCTTCCAAACCGTGAAAGAATAACTTGTCCGCCCGTCAAGGTTTGTTGGTATTTCCCCTTGCGCGGCGCCCCCTCCTATGTTATACTGCGGAACTGAAAATTCTTCCTCTGTAAGGGGGCATTACCTATGTATCTGGAAGATTACCGCAAGGCCCGCCAGCTGGGCCAGAAGGAGGCGCGGCTCTCCCAAGCCAGAGGCGCTTCCCCCTATCTGCCGGTGCTGGATGAGATCCTTTCGGCTGAAAACACCTGCGGCGAGGTGGACCTGGGCCTGGTGGAGATCCCCATTGAACTGATCGTGGGGACCCGCTCCGCCGGGCGCAGCAAGGACTTTTCCCACTCCTTCCTTCCTTTGATGGACGAGGATTCAGAGTTCTGCCACAAATGGACCGCCCTGTGCAAGGCCCATATGGACGTGGGGATCACCGACCCCATCAAGGCTTACGAATATATGCACACCTTTTACGTTGTGGAGGGACACAAGCGGGTGAGCGTGCTGCGCTACTTCGGGGCGGTGAGCATCCCCGCCGAGGTCACCCGCGTCCTCCCCGCCCGGGACGGATCAAAGGCCAGCAATATATATTACGAGTACGTAGATTTCTACCAGCTGTCTCAGATCAATTACCTCTGGTTCAGTGGGACGGGCCGGTTTGCCCGGCTTCAGGAGGCGGTAGGCAAAGGACCGGAGGAGCTCTGGACAGAGGACGAGCGCCGGAAGTTCTTCCGCTTCTACACCCAGTTCTCCGCCCTCTACGGGGACAAGAGCGCCAAGGAGCTGGCCACCCGCCTTACCGTGGCCGACGCCATGCTGCTCTTCCTGGAGTTTTTCGGCTACGACCAGGTGAAAAAGTTCTCCCAGTCGGAGCTGAAGGAGGGCTTCCTCCAGCTGCATAAGGCTTTTTCCGTCAAAAAGGCTTCGGGTCTGAACCCGCTGAAAGGACTGCTGAACCGATGAAAATACTGGCTCTGTCCGACCACGAGGTCCCCTGGTTATGGGACTACCTCGACCGGCGGAGGCTGGAGGGCGTAGACCTTATTCTCTCCTGCGGCGATCTGGACCCCAGATATCTGTCCTTCATTGTTACCTTTGCCCACGCGCCGCTGCTGTATGTCCACGGCAACCACGACGACCGGTACGCCGCCACGCCGCCCGAGGGGTGCATCTGCGTAGAGAACCGGATCTACAGCCACAAGGGCGTCCGGGTACTGGGCCTGGGCGGTTCGGTGCGCTATAAGCAGGAGGGTGAACACCAGTACACCCAGCGTCAGATGGACCGCCGGGTGCTGCGCCGGCGGCTGGACCTGGCCCGCAACAAGGGCTTCGACATTCTGCTGGCCCACGCCCCCGCCCTGGGCCACCACGACGGCGACGATCTGGCCCACGAGGGCTTTGACGCCTTCAACGGCCTGATGGACAAATACAAGCCCCGCTACTTCGTCCACGGACACGTGCATATGACCTACGGCCAGGACATCCCCCGCCTCTCCTCCTATGGGGAAACTCAGGTCATCAACGCGTACGAGAGCTATATTTTTGATTTTTGATTGTCAACACAGGAAAGCAGACGCGGACGCGTCTGCTTTTCCCGTTTCAGCCGGAACAGGCCTTAATATGTAATCAGCTCGTTAAAGCGGGAGATCGCGAAGCGGTCGGTCATTCCCGAGATATAGTCTATAATGGCCTGAATATACAGCTCGGGGGTCTGCAGCTCCTGATAGATCTTCTCATTCTCGCAACTCCGGGAGAGCTCTTTCAGCTCCCCCTCCGGGAGGATGCTCGCCGCGCAGTAGCGGCCCAGCCAATTCATAAAGTCGCCAATCAGCACCGGAGTGAAATGCCGGTTTTTCTCCAGGCGGCACAGGGTACCGGCGCCGCCCCCCTCGTAGAAGGAATACATCGTCTCAAAAAGCTGAGTAAGCACCAGCTCCGAGTAATGGTTAAAGGGCTCCAGGCGGCTGTGCCGGTATATGTGCTCATAGTTGAAGGCCTTAACCTCTTTCAGCTGGTCGTTGAACTTCTGGCTCATGCTGACCCCTGTTTCCGGAGAGCTGTTCTGGCAGATGTCGATGATCATGTTGTGCATGATCACAGTGGTGTTCATCACCCTCTCGTCGTTGGCCCGGGCCATTTTCAGCAGCTCGTCCTGGTCCGCCCGGTCCAGGAAGCCCAGATTTACCGCGTCCTCGATATCCCGGCCCACATAGGCGATCTTATCCGCCATCTTGACCACGCAGCCCTCCCAGGTCGCGGCCTGATACTTCCCCGCCGTGTCAAAGTCCTCAATGGGGATGGAGAGGTCTCTGGGGAAAATACCGTTCTGGTCCACCTCCCCGCAGTGGGAGATGATCCCGTCCCGAACGGCATAGGTCAGGTCCAGATTTCTGCTGATCTTGTAATTGTCCTCCAGCAGCTCGATCTTGTCCACGAACCGAAGTCCGTTTTCCTCGTGCCAAAAGCTGCGGTGCAGGTACTTCTCCGACAGCTGCCGGATCACCCGCTCCCCCTGGTGGCCGAAGGGGGCGTGGCCCAAGTCATGCCCGATAGAGATGGCCCGCGTCAGCTCCTCGTTCAGCCCTAGCGCCTTGGCAATGGTGGAGCTGACCGAGTCCACGTGATTCACATGCTCCATACGGGTGCAGATATGGTCGTTGTCGATGTTGTAAAATACCTGGGTCTTATGCTTCAGCCGGCGGTACGCCATAGAGTGGAGGATACGGGTGTAGTCCCTGGCGAAGGGGCTGCGCACATCGTCCCTGCGGGAGTACAGCTCACTCCGCCGGGAGATCAGCTTTTCCCAGCCAGGATTGCCCTCCCTGGCCGCATACCTGCTGAATTTGAGTTCTGACATGCCAATCATCTCCTGTAAAAATAATCCCTACTGCCTCGATTCCAGGAAAGCCTTATACTTTTCATCCTTGCTTCTCTTCTCCCCCGCCGCATTGACCGCACCGTCCTCATTCTGAAAATTCTCCACAAATTTCTGTTCTCCGTCGTTTATGAAATGCTTGACCACAAATACAAAGATATCTTCCAACAATTTATAATGCTTTTCCAGGCGCTTGCGCTTCTCCTGTTCCGAACCTTCCTCATCATCATGAGGCTGCCTGGAGAAGACATAAAAGCCCTCCTTAGCGTAGACAGACGCATATTTTTTCTGTGGGATAATGCTTGTCAGCTTCTTGAGATAATATTCGTTCACCTGCCGGCTGTCATCCCCCGGCATCCCCAATATTTCGCTGCTTTTCAGGGCGATCTCCAGTTTCTCGATGGAATCCGTAGAAAGGAAATTGGTGGTGCGCTGGACGACAAAAAAGTCCCCTCCATACAGCGGCTCGATCAGCCCATATTTCTCCCTCTCCCCTTTTTGGTCGATCTGCTGGGTGATATAGGTCACATGCTTCGCGATCTGAGAACGAAGCTCATCCGCCTTCAGCCCGCAGTTCCCGCCGCTGCAAATAAATTTCTCGGCCTGATCCCGCACCCTGTCATCCCGAAAATGCTGCTCCATAAAGTTTGAGAACTCAAATACTGTTTTCCACCAGGGCTTCAGGTAGTCCCGTGTCATATATTGGTGTACCAGGCGCATTACGTCATAAACTTTCTGCGCTATCTTATTCTTTGTCTCAATATCGACCGCCCTGTAGCGCCAATAATCTTCCAGCGCCTTCTTTGCCTTTGCTTTGATCGTTCTCTCCTGGTCTTTCGCCTCTTTGGAAGCCTCATCGAACACAATTCGAGCCTGCCCCTTTTCCCGTCCGTCATTCAGCAGTTCATTGCTCCTGATATAAATGGAATTGAGCAGGGCGAGCCAGGCGGAATCTGAGTAGTTCTGCTCCACCACCGCCTCCACAGAAAACAGGTATTCCTTGGGCACTATCCCCAGTGAGTACAGTTCCGGCCTTCTTGGAGGCTTCTCTTCTCCCCTGGCACGTTTCAGCGCTTTATAATTGTGGGACAGCCTGCGGGAAATGTAGGTATTCAAAAAATCCGAATATACCACCGCGTGGTGGTTATACACATACATGTACAGTCCGTCACGGGCGTCGATCATATTCTGGAGTGCCGGCACCGCCTTACTGGTGAAAATCAGATATCCCTTATCATCCAGATACATACTGCGGAACAGCCTCTGGGTATCAATTGTAGGAGTGCCGATTCCCGTCATGACGGAGTCCCGCATGATATAGTCCAGCTTATCCACATCAAAGATCTGAGAGTTCAGCAGCCGCACCATCGCATTTTTAACTTTATAGCTCTCCAGCTTTTTTGCCGACTTAACACTGTATTCCATACCCAGGATACTGCGGATAATCAGCGCGAAATCCACCGTTATGGAGCAGGCGTCGTCCTTATCCTCCCTGGCTTTCTGATCCAGCTTCGTCAGGATATCGCGGTACTTTTTCAAAATCACCACACAGGAAAGCTGCTCATGGATGGCGCCAGTCTTCTTTTTCTTCTTATGTTTCGCCTCCAGCTCTCTGAGCAACACCTGACAGTCCTTCCGTGCCACATGTTCCTCTTTGCTTTCCGCGATTCCATTTTTCGCTTGTTCCTGTTTTTCTTCTCCCGCTTTTTTAATGTGTTCCTTTAATGCATCTCTAAGGGCCTTCTCAACTTCTTTTCTTTCAAACTGCGTCTCTCCCATGTGGGAAAAGGGGCAGTGTCCCACATCGTGGAGCAGCGCGGCCACCGAGGCGTTGAATTCCAGCGACTCATCAATCAGAAGTTTCCCTTCCGTCCCAACCGGTCCGCCTTTCTCCTCCTTTTTCTTTTCTTCTCCCAGAATCCCGTTCCGGTTCAGGTATTTGATTGCGCTGCGCATCAGCTCCAGCACGCCCAGCGAGTGCTCAAACCGGGTATGCCGGGCCCCCGGGTAGACATGCTGGCAGGTCAACTGCCGCACGTCGCTCAGCCGCTGGAACGGGACGGTGTCGATCAGCTCCAGATCAAACTTTGTAAGATTGACATACCCGTGGACCGAATCCCGAATGATCTTCACCGGTTTCAGGTAATACGACTTGCTCAATCCCTTCACTGCGCTCTGCCTCCTCATTCATTCCACGTCTGGTACAACACATCTGTCAGTAAGACAATAATACCAGATTTTTCCCAAAATTGCAACTTAATTTTGTGATTTTTGCAGCATCCGCCCCTTCACGGGCCGCTGTCCCCGGCACGGCAACTTTGTCCCCCGGCGCGGCATTTTCCCCTTGCAACGCCGAGTAAAAAGCGGTATAATACCCCCGTTACGGGGAGGACCGGAAAAGGCAAACCCTTCGCGGCTGCGAATCCCGGACTCCGGAGGTAACAACAATGGTAAAAGCGATCGTAGGCGCCAACTGGGGCGACGAGGGCAAGGGCAAGATCACCGACATGCTGGCCCGGCAGTCCGATGTGGTCGTCCGCTTCCAGGGGGGCGCCAATGCCGGCCACACCATCATCAACGATTACGGCCGGTTTGCCCTGCACACTCTCCCCTCAGGCGTGTTCTACCCCCACATCACCAACGTCATCGGCAACGGCGTGGCTCTGGACATCGCCAAGCTGGTCCAGGAGCTGGACAGCGTCACAGGCCAGGGGGTGCCCGCCCCCCGGGTGATCGTCTCCGACCGGACCCAGCTGCTCATGCCCTACCACATCCTCCAGGACACCTATGAGGAGGCCCGGCTGGGCGGGCGCGCCTTCGGCTCCACCAAGAGCGGCATCGCCCCCTTCTACTCCGACAAATACGCCAAGACGGGCATCCAGATGTGCGACCTCTTCGACGAAAGCCGGCTCCGGGAGCGGCTCACCGCCGCCGTGGAACTGAAAAACGTGCTCTTTGAGCACCTGTACCACCAGCCCAAGGTGGACGCGGAGGAGCTTCTCTCCCAGCTTCTGGAGCTGCGGGAGCGGATCCGCCCCTATGTGGGGGACACGGTGTCCTTCCTCCACCAGGCGCTGGCCGAGGGCAAAACCATCCTGCTGGAGGGCCAGCTTGGTTCCATGAAGGACCCGGATCTGGGTATCTTCCCCATGACCACCTCCTCCCACACCCTGGCCGGCTACGGCTGTGTGGGGGCCAGCGTGCCCCCCACCTCCATTGAGGACGTGATCTGCGTCACCAAGGCCTACTCCTCCTGTGTGGGCTCCCAGACCGAGCCCTTTGTCAGCGAGGTCACCGGAGCTTCCGGGGACGAGCTGCGCCGCCGGGGCGGCGACCATGGGGAGTTCGGCGCCACCACAGGCCGGCCCCGCCGGGTAGGCTGGTTCGACACGGTGGCCACCAGGTACGGCTGCACGGTCCAGGGGGCCACGCAAGTCGCCCTCACCTGCCTGGACGTGCTGGGTTATCTGGATGAGATCCCCGTCTGCACCGGCTACGAGATCGACGGCCGGGTGACAGACGCTTTCCCCACCACTCCCGCCCTGCTCCGGGCAAAGCCGGTCTTTGAGACCCTCCCCGGCTGGAAGACCGACATCCGGGGCTGCACCGACTACGACGCACTCCCCGCCAACGCCAGGGCCTATGTGGACTTCCTGGAGGCCCATATCGGCGCGCCTATCACCATGGTGTCCACCGGCCCCAAGCGGGAGGAGATGGCATACCGCACCCCCAAGCTATAACTTCACCACGCCGGGCGCGGACAAGCGCCCGGCGTGTGGAGCATATGTAAGCCCCATCAACGCAAAGGAGAAAACCATGAAAAAACTGCTTTCCTCACTGCTGGCCCTGACGCTGGGCCTGTCTCTGGCCATCCTTCCCGCCTCTGCGCTGGAGCTGGACGAGGCCCGGGAGCTGCTGGCCGTCTATTACGTGGACGGCGTCCCTCCAAAGGTGCTGGAGCTGGACTCTCTGGACGCCATTCTGGAGGCCATCGGCGACCCCTATACCTTTTACATGACCCCCGAGCAGTACGACGCCTTCAACAAGTCGGTCAACGGTCAGACCGTAGTGGGCATCGGCGCCACGGTGGAGACCGCCTATGACGGCGGCTACCGGATCATGTCCGTCCTGCCCGACTCCCCCGCCCTGGAGGCGGGCATCCAGCCCGGCGATATCCTCACGGCGGTGGACGGCGTGCCCATGTCCCCCGAGGTGGACCCCCGCATCCCCGTGACCGGACAGGAGGGCACCAGCCTGACCCTCACCATCAATCGCAACGGTCAGACGCTGGAGTTTACACTCACCCGCCGGGCGGTGCCCATCCCCATCGTCACCCATGAGCAGCGGGGCTCCGCCGGCTATATCGACTGTATCAGCTTCGGCACCACCACCGCCCGATCCATCCAGGAGGCCATCCAGGAGCTGGACGACCACACCGCCGTCTGGATCGTGGACCTGCGGGCCAACCCCGGCGGAGACAGCGGCTCCACCGCCGCCAGCGCCAGCCTCTTTACCGGCGGCGGCACCATGCTCTACTTCCGGGACGGCTCCGGGAGCTATAATTACACCTACACCCTGCCCACCTTCCCCGACATGACGGACAAGCCGGTGATCGTCCTCACCAGTGAGCACTCTGCCAGCGGCTCGGAGCTCTTCGCCGGGGATATCCGCACCTACACCGCCGGTATCGCCCTGGGCCAGCGCACCTTCGGCAAGGGCATCGCCCAGATCGTGCTGGACGAACGCAACTGCCCGTATATGGAGGGCGGCGAGGCCATGAAGATCACCGCCTACCGCTTTTTCGCCCCCGACGGGGCCACCAACCATATCACCGGCGTACTGCCCACTTTGCTTATTTCCCCGGAGAATACCGAGGCGGCGGCCATGCTCCTGTCTCAACCCGAGCCCCAGCGGCTCGACGGCTATTGGAAGCTGGTGCTGGCCGGACAGACCTTCTACCTCAAAGCCTCCGACGCCCGGACAGAGGAATATAAGGCCGCCTTCACCGAACTGCTGGAGGCGCTGCCCCTGTCCGCCGCCCTGTACAAGGGCTCCGGATTTGCCACATGGACCCTCCTCTCCCCCGAGCAGGCGGCCAGGGAGCTGGGCCTGAGCTTCAAGCCCCGCACCTTCACCGACACAGAGAACAGCGAGTTTGCCCGGGAGATCGACACCCTGGCCACCTACCGCATCCTGAAGGGCTTCGGCGACAAGACCTTCCGCCCCGGCGAGACCGTCACCCGGGCTCAGTTCTGCTCCATGGTGGCCTCCGCCCTGGACCTGCCTGACGGAAAGGCCTCCAAATTCTCCGACGTGAAGGAGGGCGCCTGGTACGCCGGCGCGGTGAACGCCATGGCGGATATGGGCTTTGTCTCGGGCCGCGGCGGCGGGACCTTCTGCCCCGGGCAGACCATCACCTGCCAGGAGATGGTCTCCATCCTCTCCCGGGTGGCCGCCTGGATCAGCATGGACGGCTACGACCTGGACGGACAGCTCCTCATGCCCGAGGAAGTGGAGAAGTACTCCGATTACGCCTCCTGGGCTCAGGCAGCTGCCCGAAACCTGGACGAGCTGGGCGCTCTGGCCGGCGACCTGGCTCCCACCGACTCCGGCACCCGTGAGGTGGCTGCCGCCATGCTCTGCCGGCTGATGGAACGCACCCATTTGATTTGGGATTAAATATGGAAAGGACCTGACAAAATTGACCAAGATCGACATTATCTCCGGCTTTTTAGGGGCCGGCAAGACCACTCTAATCAAGAAGCTGCTGGACGAGAGCTTCAAGGGGGAGAAAATCGTCCTCATCGAGAATGAGTTCGGCGAGATCGGCATTGACGGCGGCTTTTTGAAGGACGCCGGGGTGGAGATCACTGAGATGAACTCGGGCTGTATCTGCTGCTCTCTGGTGGGCGACTTCGGCGCGGCCCTGAAGCAGGTGCTGGCCGGCTACGCCCCCGCCCGCATCGTCATCGAGCCCTCCGGCGTGGGCAAGCTGTCCGACGTGGTGGCCGCGGTGGAGCGGGTCCAGGCCGAAGCCCCTGACCTGCACCTGAACAGCTTCGTCACCGTGGTGGACGCCGCCAAGGCCAAGGTGTATATGAAGAACTTCGGCGAGTTCTTCAACGACCAGGTGGAGCACGCCTGCGCCATCATCCTGTCCCGCACCCAGAAGATCGACCAGCACAAGCTGGACGGGGCGGTGACCCTCCTGCGGGAGAAAAATCCCAAGGCGGCCATCCTTACCACCCCCTGGGACCAGCTCACCGGGGCACAGATCCTCTCTGCCATGGAGGGCGGCCGCGACCTGGCCCACGAGCTGATGGAGGAGATCGAGCACGAGGACCACCACCATCATCACCACGACCACGACCACGAGCATGACCATGAACACGATCACGAACACCACCACCACGACCATGAGCATGACCATGAGCATGAGCACCATCATGAGCATGGCGACACCTGCACCGCCTGCTGCGGCCACGACCACTATCACCACGACCACGACGCCGACGAGGTGTTCACCTCCTGGGGCCGGGAGACTCCCCGGAAGTACAGCCGGGAGGAGCTCCAGGAGGCCCTGGCCTCCCTGGCTATGACCGAGGACTATGGAATCATCCTCCGGGCCAAGGGGATGGTCCCCTGCGAGGACGGAACTTCCTGGCTCCACTTCGACCTGACCCCCGAGGAGTTTGAGATCCGGGAGGGCTCCGCCGACTATACCGGCCGTCTGTGCGTCATCGGCTCCGAGCTGAAAGAGGACCAGCTGGAAAAGCTGTTTTTGCTGGCATAAAACCGGATGCACTGTGTAGGGGCGGACATTGTCCGCCCGCGGGCGCGCACTGCGCGCCCCTACAAAATATCCCCCCAGAGGTGAAATAACATGCCCGATTCACGAATTCCCCTCTATTTAATCACCGGCTTTCTGGACGCCGGCAAGACCACGCTGCTGTCCGACACGCTGAATATGGACTACTTCAACGACGGCCAGCGCACGGTGCTCCTCCTGTGCGAGGACGGCGAGGAGGAGTACGACCAGGAGTTTCTCTCCAAACGCAACTGCCGCCTGATCCCCGTGGAGGACCAGGAGCAGTTGACCACCGAGTTTTTGAAAGAGATCGACCGCCGCTACCAGCCCGAGCGGGTGCTGCTGGAGTACAACGGCATGTGGCCCGGCCAGCTGCTGGTAAACCTGCGGCTGCCCCGGAACTGGGGGCTGTATCAGGCCATCCATGTGGTGGACGGTTCCACCTTTGAGATGTATCTGAAAAACATGCAGTCCATGTTCATCGACATGGTGTCCAACGCGGACATGGTGCTGTTCAACCGCTGCACCCCCGACATGCCCCTGTCCGGCTGGAAGCGGTCAGTGCGGGCGGTGAACCGGATGTGCGAGATCGTCTTTGAGGACGTCATGGGCGAGGAGCTGGAAGTGGAGGACATCCTCCCCTACTCTCTGGATGAATCCCATATCGACCTGGAGGACGCCGACTACGGCATCTGGTATCTGGACATCCAGGAGCACCCCGACCGCTATGTGGGCAAGACCATCACCTACAAGGCCCAGGCCATGACCGGCGCGAAGTTGCCCAAGGGGTCCTTTGTCCCGGGGCGCAACGCCATGACCTGCTGCGTGGAGGACATCCGCTTCTTCGGTTTCCTGTGTAAGTACGACAGGACCCGCTCCCTGAAAAAGGGGGAGTGGATCACCGTCACCGCCGAGATCAGGTGGGAGCACGCCGACGTCTATGAAGACGAGGGCGTGGTGCTCTACGCCCGGAGCGTGGAGAAGGCGGCCCCCCCCGACGACCCGCTGGTATACTTCCGATAAGACAAAAATTGACGGCCCCCGTGGGGGCCGTCAATTTTTATCTCACTTATTTGCCGGGCCTGTAGCTGTCCTTCAGGCTGACCGCCCGGTTGAACACCAGAGCGCCGGGTTTGGAATCCTTGGAGTCGGCGCAGAAGTAGCCCAGCCGCAGGAACTGGAATCGGTCGGCCGGCTGGGCGGCGGCCAGAGAGGCCTCCAGCTTGCAGCCGGTGAGCACCTCCAGGGAGCCGGGGTTGAGGCAGTCCAGAAAGTCCTTGTCGCCGCCGTCGGGATCGGGGTCGGAGAACAGGTTGTCGTACAGCCGGACCTCCGCGTCCACGGCGGTGGCGGCGTCCACCCAGTGGATGGTGGCCCCCTTCACCTTCCGGCCGTCGGCGGGGTCGCCCCCCCGGCTGTCCGGGTCGTACTCGGCGGCGATCTGGGTGACATTCCCCGCCTCGTCGGTCTCATAGCCCACGCACTTGATAAGGTAGGCCCCCTTCAGCCGGCACTCGGGCCCGCCGGGGTAGAGCCGCTTGTACTTGGGCACGGGCTCGGGGAGGAAGTCCTCCGCCTCCACCCACAGCTCCCGGGAGAAGGTGACCTCTCGGGTTCCGGCGGAGGGGTCCAGGGGGTTGTTCTCCACGGTAAGGGTCTCGCTCTGGCCGGCGGGGTAGTTGGTAATCACCAGCTTGACGGGCCGCAGCACGGCCATCACCCGTTTGGCGTGGTCGTTCAGGTCCTCCCGCAGGCAGTGCTCCAAAAAGCCGTACTCCACGGTGGAGGTGTTCTTGGCCACGCCGATGCGGTCGCAGAAGTTCCGGATGGAGGCGGGGGTGTAGCCCCGGCGGCGCAGGCCGCACAGGGTGGGCATACGGGGATCGTCCCAGCCGGAGACATACTTTTCCTCCACCAGCTTGCGCAGCTTCCGCTTGGACATGACGGTGTAGTTGATGCCCAGCCGGGCAAACTCGATCTGCCGGGGCTTGGAGGGCACGTCGGTGTTGTTGATGACCCAGTCGTACAGGGGCCGGTGGTCCTCATACTCCAGGGAGCACAGGGAGTGGGTGATGCCCTCCAGGGCGTCCTGGATGGGGTGGGCGAAGTCGTACATGGGGAAGATGCACCACTTGGTGCCCTGGCGGTGGTGCTCGATATAGCGGATGCGGTAGAGCACCGGGTCCCGCATGTTGAAGTTGCCGCTGGCCAGGTCGATCTTGGCCCGGAGGGTGTATTTGCCCTCGGGGAACTCGCCGGCCCGCATCCGCTGGAACAGGTCCAGGCTCTCCTCAATGGGCCGGTCCCGCCAGGGGGAGCGGGCGGGGGTGTTCACGTCCCCCCGGTACTCCCGGAACTGCTCGGGGGTGAGCTCGCAGACATAGGCCAGCCCCTTTTTGATGAGGCCGATGGCCAGCTCGTAGGTCTTCTCAAAGTAGTCGCTGCCGTAGAAGAACCGGTCCCCCCAGTCGAAGCCCAGCCAGTGGATGTCCTCCTTGATGGCGTCCACAAACTCGGTGTCCTCCTTGGCGGGGTTGGTGTCGTCCATGCGCAGGTTGCAGATGCCGCCGAACTTCTCGGCGGAGCCGAAGTCGATGATCAGGGCCTTGCAGTGGCCGATGTGCAGGTAGCCGTTGGGCTCGGGGGGGAAACGGGTGTGTACCTGCATCCCGGCGCAGCGGCCCCCCTCGGCGATGTCCTCCTGGATAAACTGGTGAATAAAGTTCTGGCTCTCAGGCTCTTCCAGACCGGCAGTTTTGATTTCCTCAGACATGGGCTTCTCTCCTCCTTTGTCAATGGGGTTATTTTACACCAGAACGGCCGTCCTTGCAAGTATTTTTGCCTCCGTTCCGGACAAAGCGGAATGCAGCGGGCAAAATCCGTAATTTCTGCGAAATTCAATTGAACAGGAAGGCTTTTTGTGATAGAATCCGAAGGGATAAGGGGGGATGACCATGGGCACGCCGGAAGCAGAGCGGCGGGAGAGCACCACCGTGGAGCTTCAGGACCTTCTGGATACCGCGCCCCAGCTGGCCCAGTTTCTGGAGGAGCAGGCGGACAATATGCGGCCGCCCACCTTTGACCGGCATCTGGCCGCTCTGATGGAGGAACGCGGCCTCACCCCCGCCAGACTGGGCGAGCTGGCCCTGCTCAGCCGCTCCTTCACCTACCAGCTGTGCAGCGGCGTGCGCGCCCCCAGCCGGGACGTGGTACTCCGGCTGGCTCTGGTCCTCAAGCTGGACCCCGAAGAGACCCAGCGGCTGCTGCGCAGCGCCTGCCGGGGGGCGCTGTATCCCCGGGTGCGGCGGGACGCGGCGCTCATTTTCGCCCTCCAGCGGGGGATGAGCCTGTTCGACGCCAACGAACTGCTGTGCTCCCTGGAGGAGGAGCCTCTTCTGTAAGATCTTAGACAGGCCCGCCCTTAACGGGGCGGGCTTTTCACACACACAAGCCCCCTCCGCCGCCCGCGGCGGGAACTTTCTGAAAGTGTGCAGCCTGCATACCAAAAGGGCGGAAAGGCGCGCTATAATGGAGAAAGAAGGCCGATCCGGCCGCCCCGGCCCTGCGGGGGGCGGATCACAAGGAGGAATGAAGGAATGCGATGCGCGCGCTGCGGCCGGGATTTCGCCGCCGGGCTGGGCAGCTGCCCCCACTGCGGCTCCGCCGCCCACTACGGCGGCAACACGGAATTTTACGGAAAGGCGGCCAGCTCCAGGCTGACGGTGGGCGATCTGTTCTCCGGGATGTTCCAGAAGCACCCCAGGGGAGCGGGCGCCAGAATGTTCATGGCGGGCACGCCGCTGTCCACCCCCACGCCGGACCGGATGCTGTTCGAGTGGCAGAAGCCCTGGCTGTTTGTCCGGGTGCTGGCGGTGGGACTGATTTTCGCCGCCATGTGCTATTTTGAGGGCTTTGTCCAGGGGTACGGCGCGGGTGTTTACACCCTGCTCAGCCTGGGCTGCCTCATCATCCCCGTCAGCATCCTCATCTTCTACTGGGAGGTCAACATACCCCGGGATATCCCCCTGTACACAGTGCTGGTCATCTTCCTGCTGGGCGGAATGCTGTCGCTGATCTTCCCCGATTTTCTGGGGCACGGGGACCTGCCCTCGGCCAGCTTCGCCGCCTTTACCGAGGAGCCGGCCAAGCTGCTGGCCCTGGCGGTGTTCGTCTACTATCTGGACGCCAAATATATCTTTGGCGGGATGCTCATCGGCGCCGCCGTGGGGGCGGGCTTCGCGGGAATGGAGACCATCTCCTACGTGATGATGAACGGGAGCTTTGACATTCTCGTCATGCGCAGCGTGCTGGCCATCGGCGGGCACGTCAGCTGGGCGGCCATCGAGGGGGGGGCGCTGGTCATGGCCAAGGGCGGCGAAAAGCTGTCCCCCCGGCACTTCGTGGATATGCGGTTCCTCCCCTACTTGGCCGCCACCATGGGGATGCACTTTATCTGGAACAGCGGCATCGTCCTGATGGAAATTCCCGTTTTCATCACCCTGAAGCACCTGCTCATGTGCATTGCCGCCGTCTATGTGTCCTTCCTCCTGCTGAAAAAGGCGGTGGCTCAGGTCCTGCTTGCGGCGGACGGCGCCCGGTCCGTACCGCGCCCGGAGCGGAGGCAGACAGGAGCCCCGGCCCTGCTCTCCGCCTCCTCCGGCCCGCTGGCCGGGCGGAGCTTCCCCTTCCGGCAGTCCGTCACCATCGGCTGTGACCCCGGTCAGTGCAATGTCGTCCTCCCATCGGGCACCCCCGGCGTCAGCCGGCGCCACTGCACCCTGGAGCTGCGCCCGGAGGGCGTCTATCTCATGGATCACAACTCCTCTTACGGAACATTCTGGCAGTCCGGCCAGCGGATCGCCCCCAACCAATGGGTGGCTGTCACCGGGCCCTTCTGCCTTGGCAGCCAGGGGGTCACCTTTACCTGCCGGTGAACCCCTGCGGACCGCCGCAGACGGCCTGTCCCGCGCCGCATGGACGCCGCCGGGGCAATAATTTACCGATAACTGACGCCGCCCGAACCGCGGCGTCAGCTTTTATTTTTCCGGCCCGGCTCTGTCCAAAATCTCATCCTCCCCTTGTCTCCACCGGAAAAAGCGGGTATAATAGAGAAGTATAGAGGTGATCGCTATGGCTTATGATATCATGGTACTGGGCTCCGGCCCGGCAGGCCTGGCGGCTGCGGTGGCCGCCAGGAGCCGGGACAAGAGCGTCCTGGTCATTGGAAACCCCTGGCAGGACAGCCCCCTTGCCCGGGCGGAGCAGGTGGACAACTACCCCGGTCTCCCCGGCCGGACGGGCATGGAACTGCTGGAGGAGTTTTACCGCCACGCCGAAAACGCGGGCGCGGAGTTCGTGGTGGGCAAGGCCCTGTCCCTGCTGGCCTGGAACGGGTTTTCCGTCACGGTGGGCAGCCAGGTCTGTCAGGGGAACGCTCTGATCCTGGCCCCGGGGGTGGTGCGGTCCGCCAAGTACCCCGGCGAGGCGGAGTTCCTGGGCCGTGGGGTGAGCTACTGCGCCACCTGTGACGGGATGCTCTACCGGAACCGGCCGGTGGTCGTGGTAGGCCTGGCCCCCGACTCCCCCCAGGAGGCCAACTACCTCCACAGTCTGGGCTGTCAGGTGGTCTACGTCTCTCCCCGGCAGCCCCAGGGCCTGGAGGACGGAATCCCCTATGTGAAGGCGGGAAAGCTGGCCGTCCAGGGCGGGCAGACTGTCACCGGACTGGAAGCTGACGGCGCCCTTCTCCCCTGCGCCGGGGTATTTATCCTGCGGCGGGCGGTAGCCCCCACCGATCTGCTGCCCGCGCTGGAGACGGAGGAAGGGGTCATCCGGGTAGACCGCCGGATGGCCACCAACATCCCCGGGGTGTTCGCCGCCGGAGACTGCACCGGCGGGCCTCTCCAGGTGTCCAAGGCGGTGGGAGAGGGCCATGTGGCCGCCCTGTCCGCCTGCGAGTATTTAGATCATCAATTAACCAAAGAAAGGAAGGAAACCCATGATCCATTTCAACAAGGAGACCTTTGACAAGACCCTCAGCGAGGGAAAGCTGATGATGGTGGACTTCTGGGCCGAGTGGTGCGGTCCCTGTCAGATGCTGGGCCCTGTCATCGAGGCACTGGCGGAGAAGTACGAGGGCAGAGCCGTCGTGGGCAAGATCAACACCGATGAGGAACAGGAGCTGGCCATGGGCTTCGGGATCACCGGCATCCCCACCGTCATCTTCTTCAAGGACGGCAAGGAGATCGACCGCCTGGTGGGCGTCATGCCCCCCGACGCCTTTATCCAGGTGCTGGAGAAAAATCTGTAAGCAGAGACGCCGCCCTCCCGCCGTACAGCGGGAGGGCGGACTTTTCTACAGCACGTTGACTACCGTGGCCTGCTCCATCTCGGCCAGCAGTTCCAGCTGGGCCATCAGGTCGGCGTTGGCCGCGTTGTACTGGTCGGGCTCCTGGAGCTGGAGGTACTCCAGCACCTGCCGGAAGGCCCGCAGCACCTGGTCGGTGTCGCTGTGGCGCATCAGCGTGTGAAAATAGAAATGATGCCCCTGCCAGTCCTCATACACCTGCCGGGTGAGGGCCTCCGCCCTGCTCCAGTCCTCCCGCTCCGCCAGCTCCTGCGCCTGACGCAGCTGCTCCCTCATATCTCCGGTGATGGACTGGGCGTACCAGGCGTTGGTCAGGCTGACCGCCAGCAGCAGGACCAGCAGGCCCGCCGCGATATAAAGCCGTTTCACGCAAGACACCCCCTACGATTCCTTCTTGGCGAAGTAGACCGCGTCGGTCTCATCCACCAGCAGCAGAAACACCTGGGAGACATCCCGGCATCCCCGCTGGGTCAGCTGTCTGTCCAGCCAGGGGCGGTCGTGGCCCAGCAGCTTTAAATTGCCCTCCAGCAGCCTGCCGTCGCTGACCACCACCCGGGGCAGCCCTCCCTCCTCCACACTTACCTTCAGATCCCGGGCCGTGGGGGGCTTCTGGTTGGCGAAGGGCAGCACGGACAGCTGGCCGTTGGTCTCCAGGATGGCGTATTTGATCTGACTGAGGTCAGTGTAGCCCTTGCACCGCAGCTCCTCCAGCAGCTCGTCCAGGGTGAGCCTGGTCTTGGCCATCTCCTTCTGGTCCAGGGTCCCGTTCTGCACGATGATACTGGGCCGTCCGCACAGAACCGCCCGAAACCGGACGGACTTCATGGTGAGCACCGACAGGATCATGGTCAGCGACATCAGGGTCAGGATGGGCACGATCCCAGTAAGCAGGGGGATACCGTAGTCCTGCATGGGCACCGAGGCCAGGTCGGCAATGATGAGGGAGAGCACCAGCTCCGAGGGCTCCAGCTCCCCCACCTGGCGCTTGCCCATCAGCCGCACCCCGGCGATGATGAGAATGTATAGAATCATGGTCCGCATAAGGCCGGTAAACACGAAAAATCGCCTCCCGTCTTTTCAGTCTTTCCCTCCCTTCAAAGTTTTATCCCATAAATTGTCCGGACCCCGCCCGAGCCGCGCGCGGCAGAAGACCCCCGGCTCAGCCGGAGGCCTGAAAAAACGGCGGGAGGCATCCCCCCGCCGCTTATATGTTCTTACTTCTTCACGGGCAGGACGATGACCTGTCCCTCATAGATGGTATTTGCGTTTTTCAGCCGGTCGGCGTTGCGCTCAAAAATGGCCTTGTACTCGCTGACCTTGCCATACTCAGCCGCGGCGATCTTCCCCAGGGTGTCCCCGGCCTTGACAGTGTACAGCTTCTCACCGGCGGCCGCAGCAGGGGCGGGGATCAGGGTATCTCTCCCCAGCTTCTCGGGCAGGGTGATAACCGCTCCCTCTTTCAGAGTGACCCCCTTGTTGGCTTTCATCAGGGCGTAACGCTGAGCGTTGGTGCCGTAGAAGTTGGTGCAGATGCTGCTCCAGGTGTCGCCCTTTTTCACGGTGTAACTGCCAGAAGCGGCGGGAGTGCTGGGTGTCGTGGGCGTGGCCGGGGTGGCGGGCAGCTCGGAGAAGGTGGCCTTTAACCGGTCGTAATCGCTCTTGCACATCACGACAAAGTTGAACTCATCGATGAAAGGCAGAGAGCTTTCATCCGCGGATTGAGGGAAGACTGCGCGGGAGTAGGGTCCGCTCAAAGGACAGAATTCATCGGGCGTGCCGGGCCCGCCCCAGAGAGTCATTTTTTCATCCAGGTCCCACACAGCCCACCAGGTATTTACACCTGCGTATTGGTGTCCCTCAGAAATCACCGGCTTACTTTCCGGAAGTTTGCCGTCCGGAGAACCGCCGACAGCATACTCGTATCCGGGGAGGGCCGCCACATCAATGGTGGAATTATCCTCGACCACATAGATATGATAGTCTGAACTATGAAATTCTTCAGCCCTTTCCCCTGAATCGAAAATAGTGTCCATCAGGTAGCCGTTGAAAGTGACAGACAGGCCGCGTTTCGGGTCATCCACGGTCTTGGGGGTTCCAGCCGCCATAGCCGGGACGGCCATTGCCAGGGACAGGGCGAACGCAAGGGTAAGGGAGAGTGTCTTTTTCAGTTTTTTCATCGTTTGTACCTCTTTCTTTTAGATTTCTAGGTCTCCTCGACGGTGCGTACCCTGGGGAGCAGGATTTCCCGCTTCCTCCTCCCGCTGGGTATACCCGCCCAGGCAAACGAAAGCGGCGCAGGATAAATAATCCCACACCGCAACTGAACAGACACAAACCCCCAAAAACCGCCTCTTGATAAATGGCGGTGTTTCCGATATAATGAGGGCTGGCGCAGCAATGCTGTTGTGTAGGAGGTACCCTCTCCTGCATAGGGTTACAGGGTGTTCGCAGCGCCCTGTAACCTGCCTCAATTTGCCTTGTGCCCCTATTGTAGCGTAGATTGAGGAAGAACGCAAGCCCTTTTTTAGACATGGCTCGAATTTTCGGGCTGTGTCTTGTTTTTGTGGTAAAAGATGAAACCGCAAAATCCCCCGGCGCAAGCCGGGGGATTTTGGTTCTATCTCAGTATGTTGCTCAGTGTTTCCAGCAGCTTGTCAATATTGATTGGCTTGGAGATATGTCCATTCATCCCCGAGCGCAGGGCCTCCTGCTTATCCTCCTCGAAGGCGTTGGCCGTCATGGCGAGGATGGGAATGTTCGCCAGCTTCTGATCTTCCAGCCGGCGGATCTTCATGGTCGCCTCATATCCGTTCATCACAGGCATCTGCACGTCCATCAGCACCAGCTGATACCAGCCCGGCTCAGACTGGCTCACCATCTCTACCGCCTGCCGGCCGTTCTCCGCCGTCTCCACCTGGAAACCGGCCTCTCTCAGAATAACGGTGGCGATCTCCTGATTCAGCTCGTTGTCCTCCACCAGCAGGATACGGCCTGTGTTCACCACTGCGGGCCGGGCGTCCTCGTCCGTCTTCTCCTCCTCTCCCAGCAGAGAGATCAGGCAGCTGCGCAGTTCGGAGAGGAACAGCGGTTTGCCGCAGAAGGCGGTGACTCCCGCTGCACGGGCCTCCTCCTCAATATCCGACCAGTCATAGGCGGTCAGAACGATGATGGGCACCTGATCGCCGATCTCCATACGGATGCGGCGGGCCACCTCGATACCGTTCATATCGGGCAGCAGCCAGTCTACAATATACACGCTGTAGTTGTCATCCCGCATCACGGCCTGGCGGGTGCGCAGCACCGCCTCCTTGCCGGACAGGGTCCACTCCGCCCGCATCCCGATCTGCTGGAGCATACAGGACACGCTGTCGCAGGTGTTGAAGTCGTCGTCCACCACCAGGGCCCGGCACCCCTTCAGCTCCGGGATGGTCTGGGGCTCCCGCACCCCCTCCCCGTCCTGCAGGCGGAGGGTAAGTCCCACAGTGAACTCCGTCCCCACCCCCTGCCTGCTTTTCACCGAGATGGTCCCGTTCATCATATCCACAATGTTTTTGGTGATGGCCATACCCAGGCCGGTGCCCTGAACGCCGCTGGTGGTGGAGTTATGCTCCCGCTCAAAGGGCTCGAAGATGTGGGCGACAAATTCCTCGCTCATCCCGATCCCGGTATCCTTCACGCAGAATTCATACCTGGCATGTCCCTCCGGCGCGCCCGGTCTCTCTGTCACCCGAATGCTGATCACGCCCCCCGCCGGGGTATATTTGATGGAGTTGCTCAGCAGGTTCAGCAGGATCTGGTTCAGCCGCAGCCGGTCACAGTAGATATCCTCATTCATCACATCCACCGCGTCCATATACAGCTCCAGCTGCTTGCTGTGGACGTCCGCCTGAACGATGTTGCGCAGCCCGTGGAGGATGTCAGGCAGAGAACAGGGCTTCTCCTCCAGCGACATCTTGCCGCTCTCGATGCGGCTCATATCCAGCACGTCGTTGATGAGGCTGAGCAGGTGGTTGCTGGAGGTCATGATTTTTTTCAGATAGCCCTCCACCTGATCCCGCTGGTCGATATGGGTGGTGGCCAGGGCGGTAAAGCCGATAATGGCGTTCATGGGGGTCCGGATGTCGTGGGACATGTTGGACAGGAACACGCTCTTGGCCTTGCTTGCCCGGTTGGCCTGCATCAGGGCGTCCTCCAGCAGATCCATCCGCTCGATCTCCCGGCGGGTGTCGTCGTCCACGTTGCGGAAGCCCAGCACCACCTCACGGCGGTTTTCCCACAGACCCGCCCGGACCGCTTTCATCTGGAAATAGCGGATCTCCCCTCCGCATACCACCCGGTAGTTAATAATATATGTGTTTTTGAGGCTCAGCCGCTCCGCCAGCTCCCCAGGCGACACCGCCCGGCACACCAGCGCCCTGTCCTCTTCATAGACGCACCGGTCAATGTAGCGCAGCAGGCTCTCCTGAATGGGCCGCCCCTCCACAAAGATCTCGTCCAGGATGCCGTACTTGCAGTCGTGAATGCGCAGAGGCCCGCCCGTGCCGGTATCCAAGTCGAAATGGCACACCAGATTGTAGTCCACGCTCAGCGCCTGAACCAGTTCCTTCTGCCGCTGCTCATTCTCCGCCCGCTCCCGCTCCTCCCGGAGCTTCTGGGTGGTATAGTCCAGCAGGAAGCGCTGGTAGAACGGCTCCCCGTCCTCCTCCGTCAGTTTGATATTGCCCATCACATGGAGGATATCCCCGTTGGCGTGTCTGACCCGGTATTCGATGTTGACATTGTCCCCCACCTTGGTCAGGGACTCAATACAGGCCCGGAGCCTGGGCTGATCCTCAATCACCACGGAGGGCGCGACCATGTTAAAGCCGCTGTCCAGCAGGGCCTCCCGGGACTCGTAGCCCAAAATCTGGAGGGCCGCCCGGTTGATGCTGATGATCCGGGAGCCGTCCAGCGAGTGGCACATCACGCCGCAGTCCATGGTGGTAAAAAGGTTCTCCAGCTCCCGGTTTTTGTTCACGATCTCCTGCTCATAGGCCCGTTCCTGAGTTATGTCAATGGCCACGCCCACCGTGCCCATCACGCTGCCGTCGCAGTCGTACAGGGGAGATTTGTAGGTGGTCAGCAGCCGGATGCCCTCGCCGCTCTGAACGGTCTCCTCAGAGACGCAGGTCCGCTCCGTCTCCATAACGATCCGCTCAGACTCAATACAGGCGGGATCGTCCTGCTCCACATCCCAGATGTACGCGTGGCCCCTGCCCTGCACCTGCTCCTTGGTCTTGTTCACCGTGGCGCAGAAGGCATCGTTCACCTTTTCATGGATGCCGTTTTTATCCTTGTACCACACCAGGCTTGGCGTGCTGTTGATGGTGGCCTCCAGAAACTGGTTGGTCTGCCACAGGTCCAGACGCAGCTTCTGCTCCTCCTGCCAGCGCCGGAACCGGTAGGCCAGTTCCTTAGGTGTCATGGGCAGCGTCCACACCTCGTCGGCCAGCGGCAGGCTGTCCTCCAGTTCCGCAGTCTGCGCCTTATCCATGAGAAGGATCAGCTGGGCGGAGTCCTTCTTCCCCTCTGCCAGCGCACGCACCGACTCCACACCGGCCTGAGGAACTGCCAGGATCACATCAGCTCTGGCCAACGGGACCTCCCGAGGCTCACGGCTGTCCAGAAAAGAGTGATTAAAGGCCTCCAGAGGCGGCAGTCCTTCAAGCGTCTCCAGCACCTCTGGCTGACAGTTTATGAGGTAAAACTCCATATGACAGCGGTACATAATTCGTCTCCTCCTGCGTGGCACAGCTTTTCATTTTAAGTATAATCCCCCCGGCCTTTTCTGTCAACAGATAAGGCCCACTTCCGGGGCGAAAATGCGGGACGTGTCTCTATGTCTTTTCTTTTTCTCCAAAAATTTCCACATTCCTTTTGATCCGCAGGTTATCCGGCTCCAGCTCCAGCGCTTTTCTGGCCTCCTCCGCCGCCGCCTGGCGGTCCCCGGTATAGTAGAAGGCCATGGAGCGCAGGTCGTGGGGCAGGCTGCCCCATGCGGCGGCCTCGCAGATGTAGCTTCTGGGCCGGACCGTGATGGCCAGGGCGCAGGCGGTAAAATAGAGCACCCCCTCCCACTCTCCCTGGCGGTAGAGCATGAGGGCCAGGTCCATGTAGGGCTCCCGCAGGTGGGGGGCCTCGGTAATGGCCCGGAGATACCAGTCCCGCGCCGCCGCCGGCTCCCCCTTCTCCCAGTAGGACCGGGCAATGTACCGCATGGAGGCCGCCCGCTCGTCCCGCCAGAGGGCGGTGGGCATGGCCAGGTGGCCCTTCAGGGTGCGGATGCAGTCGTCCCAGCGGCCCCAATACATATATTCCCTGCCCAGGTAGTGGACGTTGCGGTCGTCCCCCGGCTCCTCCCGGACGGACAGCTCCAGCAGGGGCAGATACTGGCTCCGGGACTTTGACCGGTCCGGGTGGTGGTCCAGCTGCACCCCCTCCGCCGTGACCATGGGGCCGGGGCTGCCCTCTCCCTCCCACTTCAGCACCTCGTGTACGGGGTGGACCCACCGGTAGCCCCGGCGGGCGTGGATCTTTTCATACCAGAAGACCACCCCCTCGGAGCCGTCGGCGTTGAAGGACCAGGTGTATCGGTAGGAGGCCTGCCCCGCCCCCGGAACCCAGACTCTCTCCAGCTCCCTCCGCCACCCGGGATGGAACACCTCGTCCAGATCGGTGCAGACGCAGATGTCCGCATCCTCGGGCGCCAGCTCCAGGGAGCGGTTCCGGGCGGTATCAAAACGCCAGGGAGAGACGGTCTCCACCGTCACCTCCGCCCCCCGGGCCCGCAGTTTCTCCACCGTAGCGTCCTCCGAGCCGGTATCCAGCACCACTATCTGGTCGGCTTCAGACATGGAGTCCATCCAGCGATCCACAAACTGCTCCTCATTTTTGCAGATCGCGTAGACACACACCTTGTACTTCCCCATAAAAACCTCCTTTATAAAAGGCCGGCGCCCCCAAACGGGAGCGCCGGCTGGCTTGGATCAGGTCGCGATGACACCGGCAGTCCTCAACGAGGCCAGCAGTTCATTGATTTTGTCCACAAGCTCCGGGGTCCCGGCGCCCGGCTCCTCATCCGCCACCGCGGGACCGGGCGTGATGGCGGGGCCGGCAGGGCCAGTAGGACCGGTCGGTCCGACAGGGCCTGAACCGCCGGCAGGGCCGGTGGGGCCGGTAGGTCCGGCAGGACCGGCGGGGCCTTCAGCGCCCGCAGCACCAGCCGCGCCCGTCGCACCTGTGGCGCCGGCAGGGCCGGTAGGGCCGGTAGGTCCAGTAGGACCGGCAGGGCCCTGAGCGCCTGTGGCGCCCGTAGCACCCGCGGCGCCGGCAGGGCCGGTGGGACCCGCAGGACCGGCAGGGCCCTGAGCGCCCGTGGCGCCCGTAGCACCCGCGGCGCCGGCAGGGCCGGTGGGACCGGCAGGGCCGGCAGGACCCTGAGCGCCTGTGGCGCCAGTCGCGCCCGTGGCACCGGCAGGGCCGGTGGGACCCGCAGGACCGGCAGGACCCTGAGCGCCTGTGGCGCCCGTAGCACCCGCGGCGCCGGCAGGGCCGGTGGGGCCCGCAGGACCGGCGGGGCCCTGAGCACCCGTGGCGCCAGTCGCACCTGTGGCTCCGGCAGGGCCGGTGGGACCCGCAGGACCGGCAGGACCCTGAGCGCCCGTGGCGCCAGTCGCACCCGTGGCGCCGGTAGCTCCCGTGGCTCCGGTGGCGCCTGTCGCGCCGGCAGGGCCGGGGATCCCCTGGGGGCCGGTAGGACCTGTCGCGCCGGCAGGACCCGGATATCCCTGAGGCCCGGTTGGGCCCATAGGGCCGGTGGGACCTACTCCCGGGCAGGGGGGGAAGGGGCCCGGCCCCGGGCAGGGAGGCACCGGGGGCAGAGGTCCGGGACAGCCGCACCCGGTATCGCAGCCGCACCCGGTATCGCAGCCGCACCCGGTGCCGCAGCCGCACCCGGTGTTGCAGCCGCACCCGGTGTTGCAGCCGCACCCGGTGTTGCAGCCGCACCCGGTCAGATGGGCCACAACGCCGTCCCGGCTGCTCTGCTCCCAATCAGAAGCATAGTATCGTTTCATAACGCGCTCCTTTGATTTCAAGTAATGGATGTGGCTATGCCACACACCATACTATGACCGCCGTCCCCTTTGGTGCGCGGGGGCTTTACAGGCCGGCCGGTTTCCCCTATAATAGGGGCAAAGGAGGCGTCCCCATTGAACACCATCGAGATCCCCACCCTGCTCTTCTGGGAGAATGGCAACAGCTGGTATGGAAGCCTGGGCAATGCCCGGTTCTTCATCAAACCGGAGGCCCCCGAAGGGTCAGAGGAAAAACAGCTGACGGTTCGCCTGTGGAAGGGCCCGCTGGCCATAGATCTGAGCGAGGTCATCGCGGAAGCCGCTTTCCCGGTCACAGAGGCGGGCCTGGCCCAGACCACCGCCTGGCTGGAGGAGCAGGCGGCCGGACTGAACTGAAAAACGCCCACCCGCCTCAGCGGCGGATGGGCGTTTTTTACGGGTCAGGCCAATTCCGGCCCCTTTGAGATGGCCGTTTTCAGCAGCACCGGCGTGAGCAGGGCGGAGGCGATCACCGCCAGCACGATGGCGGGCAGGATGGAGGGGTCGATCATCCCGGCTCCGATGCCCCGCTGGGCCACCATCAGGGCCACCTCGCTCCGGGCCACCATGCCAATGCCCACCACCAGGGACTGGTGGCGGCTCATGCGGCAGGCCAGGCCGCCCAGGCCGCAGCCGATCATCTTGGACAGCACGGCGGCCAGCACCAGCAGCAGGGCGAATACCAGAATATCGGAATTCATATCCCGCAGATTGGTTTTCATCCCCACCCCGGCGAAGAACACCGGAGTGAACACCATGTAGGACGTGACGGTGAATTTTTTGGCCACGAATTTCCGGGCCTTGGTCACGTTGCACAGGATCAGGCCGGCAAAATAGGCGCCGGTGATGTCGGCCACGCCGAACCACGCCTCGGCACAGTAGGCCATCAGCAGGCAGAAGGCCAGCGCCCACACCGCCACCCGGCGGCTGTGCCAATGCTCCTCGGCCACATAGGTGAAGATCCGGCGGACCACCAGGCCCACCAACAGCACAAAACCGAAAAACAGGACGATCCGCACCAGCACCCGCACCGGATCGGAGTCCCCGGAGCTGAAAGCGCTGAGGACGGACAGCACCACGATGCCGATGATGTCGTCGATGAGGGCGGCGCTGAGCAGGGTGGTCCCCGTCCGGGTCTTCAGCTTGCCCATCTCGTTCAGGGTCTCCACCGTGATGGATACGGAGGTGGCGGAGAACACCGAGCCCATGAAGGCGGACCTGAGCAGGTTATAGGGGGTAAACACGCCCCCGCAGAAGAAGGCGAAGTACAGCCCGCCGCACAGGAACAGGGGGACAAACACCCCCAGCACGGCGATGACGCTGGCCTGCACGCCGGTCGCTTTCAGCTCCTGCATGTCGGTGTCGATGCCGGCGGTGAACATGAGCATGATCACGCCGATCTCCGCCGCTTTCACCAGAAAATCGGTGCTCTGGAGCACGCCGAAGCCGCTGGGGCCCATGATAATGCCCGCCAGCAGTGCCCCCACCACCTGGGGCAGGTGGACGTGCTCGGTGGCTAGGCCGAACACCTTGGTAGACAGCAGGACGACGGCCAGCAGCAGCAGATATGTATAATCCATCTCTCTTCCTCCCAAACAGAAAACCCGGTTTTCCGGGCGTCCCTGTATTATAGCATCCAATTTTGGGAAGTCAATGGGCAAAACGGCGGGAAACCTCCAGGTCTCCCGCCGTTTTTTGGATAGACTGCAGGGGCGGCCTGCGGCCGCTCCTACGGCTGTCCGCCGTACCCCTCCACCTCCGCCCGGTAGGTCTCCAGGTCGGCGGCCCAGGCCGGGTCCTCCCAGTCGGTCCGCAGCTCCGGCCAGCTCTCTGTCAGCGCCCTGGCAAAGAACCGGGTAAACCGGGAGGCGCCGAAGACATCCAGGTGGTGCTCGTCGTGGAACATATCCTCGCTGAGGCCTATGGCCTCGTAGTCCTCGTTGAAGTCATGGAAAGGGATCCTGTTCTCTGCGGCGAAGTCCTCCACCGTGTTGAGCAGGGCCTTCTCCTCCAGCTCCAGGTTGGAGGGCGTCTTTACCAGCCACAGGTCCACCCCCTCCTCCCGGCACAGCCGGACGATCTCCTCCAGCCAGCGCCGGTTTTTCTCCAGCAGAGGGGTCCGGTCCGTCACGGTCTCGATGGCGGGACGGGGCATGGGCTTCTCCTGTGGGGAGAGCATCACATAACCCTTATACGGGTCCCGGGCCTGGTCCCGGCGGAAGGTAAAGTCCTGGCGGTTCAGCTTGCTCCAGCGGTCGTGGTACATCATAAAGTTGAACAGGGTGGACAGCCGCCCCTCCAGGTCTGGGGCGGACTGGAGGGCCAGTTCCACCTTGTTCCAGGTCAGGGGGATGTCGTCCATATAGGAGTAGGTGACCCCCTGGTCATAGTACTCCTGTTCGCCGAAGGCCATGCGGCAGTCCACCACCACCAGGGAGAGGTCCTGGGTCTTGAGGGCCTCTTTGATGTAGGTATAAGTGGCCCACAGGGGCTGCTGCTGGGTGGCGAAGACGTAGCTCTTCACTCCCGTCTCCTCCCACAGCTCCAGGGGGCTGAAGGTGGCGTAGGCGTGGCTGGAGCCGAAAAACATCACCTCGAACTGGTCCCGCTCCTCGTTGTAGAAGCCGCTGATCTTGGTGGTGGTATCCCACGGCAGGGCCAGGGACTTCCGGGCCAGCAGCCAGCTCAGGGGAATCAGGAGCAGGATGAGCAGCGCCAGAAAAGCCAGAGCGGAGCAGAAAAATCTTACGTTTTTATTCTTCATCGCCGCACCTCAGAATTGGAAATAGGTAAAAGCCCTGGCGTCATACTGCGGGCCGTAGATGCCGAAGATCAGCACCGCCAGCACCCCCGCCAGATAGACCGCCCACCGCACCGGCAGCGCCTGACGGGTGATATAGGGGCGCAGGGAGCCGTACCGCTCCTGGAGCAGGTCGGCGGCCAGAAGCACCCCGAGGAAAAACAGAGCGGCCAGAAAATTGAGCTTGTCCAGCTCCAAATGAAAGAGCTGCCCCATCAGTACGAAGGGGTGGAGCTGGGTGAACATGTGGACCAGCATCCGCCGGGCGGCGGAGAAGGAGGGGGCCCGGAAAAACAGCCAGGCAAAGTCCACCAGACAGAAGGTGAACACCGCCCGCACGAAACGCCAGAAAAGGTTCTCCCGGTCGATGCGCAGGGCCCGGCAGGCCCGCTCCCGGGCGGGAGCCAGCAGCTCGCCGGTCACCTGATAGGCCCCGTTCAGCCCGCCCCAGACCACAAAGCTCCAGTTGGCCCCGTGCCACAGTCCGCTGACCAGGAAGGTGACCATGGTGTTGAAATACTTCCGCACCCGCCCCTTCCGGTTTCCCCCCAGGGGGATATACAGATAGTCCCGGAACCAGGTGGACAGAGAGATGTGCCACCGCCGCCAGAACTCGGCCGCCGACGTAGCCAGATAGGGCCGGCGGAAGTTCTCCATCAGGGCAAAACCCATCACCTGGGCGGCCCCGATGGCGATATGGGAGTAACCGGCAAAATCCCCGTAGATCTGAAACGCGAAAAACACGGTGGCCAGGGCGATGGCCGCCCCGGGCAGGTCCGCGTAATTGTCATATACATGGTCCACCAGCATGGCCAGCCGGTCGGCCACCACGATCTTCTCAAACATCCCCCACAGCATGAGCAGCAGCCCGTCCCGCACCCGGTCCGGGTCGAAGTCGTGCCGCTCATAGAACTGTCCCAGCAGGTTCTTGGACCGCTCGATGGGGCCCGCCACCAGCTGGGGGAAAAAAGAGACGAACAGGGCGTACCGGAAGGGGTTGCGCTCCGGCTCCACCTCCCCCCGGTAGACGTCCACCGTGTAGGACAGGGCCTGGAAGGTGTAGAAGGAGATGCCCACCGGGAGCACCACGTCAAAGGCCGGCCGCTTCAGGGCGATCCCCGCCACGGACAGGGCCGCGGACAGATTGTCCAGGAAAAAGTCGAAGTATTTGAAGAAAAAGAGGATGGCCAGATTGGCCGCGAAGCTGAGGAACACCCACAGCTTTTTCCGCCGCCTCCGGCGTTTTTCGTGGGGGACGGCCTCCGCCCGGTGGATCAGCAGCCCGCTGAGATAGGTAATGAGGGTGGACAGGGCGATGAGCAGGGCGTATCTGGCGTTCCAGCACATGTAAAAGTAATAGCTGGCCGCCAGCAGCCACACCCACCGCGCCCGGTGGGGCAGCAGAAAATACACCGCCGTCACCAGGGGAAAGAACAGCAGAAAGTCGATGGAATTAAACAGCATAAGCTCCTCCACAGGCGCGAAATGGTTTTGCTAACAGTATAGCACAAAATCCCAGAGAAAAAAAGCCATGTTTTCTTGCCCATCCACCCAAAAGCTGGTATACTATCTTATTGAAAATCTGCGACAGCTGAGGGAGACTTCCGCCATGAAAAAACTGATGGTCATCGACGGCAATTCCATTGTCAACCGGGCCTTTTACGGGGTGAGCCAGAGCCTGACCACCCGGGAGGGCCAGCCCACCAACGCCATTTTCGGCTTTCTGAACATTTTGAACAAGCTGCTAGACGAGGAGAAGCCCGACGCCCTGTGCGTCACCTTCGACCGGGCCGCCCCCACCTTCCGGCACCAGGCTTTTGAGGGCTACAAGGCCAACCGGAAGGGGATGCCCGACGAGCTGGCCAGCCAGATGCCCCTTTTAAAGGAGGTGCTGGCCGCCCTGAACGTCCCCATGTACGAGCTGGACGGCTGGGAGGCGGACGACCTGCTGGGCACCATCGCCCGGCTGGACGAGGCGGCCGGCTGGTCCACCGCCATCGTCACCGGGGACAAGGACGCCCTCCAGCTGGTGACCGGGGCCACCACCGTCAAGCTGGTGTCTACCCGCATGGGGAGGACCACCACCCGGGACGTGACCCCCGAATCCTTCCGGGAGGAGTACGGCTTCGACCCTATCAACATCATCGACCTGAAGGCCCTCATGGGGGACTCCTCCGACAACTACCCCGGCGTCAAGGGCGTTGGGGAGAAGACCGCCATGGCCCTCATCCAGCTCTACCGCACCGTGGCCCACCTCTACGACCACATGCCCGACATCTGCTCCGCCCCCAACGTGGCCGCCAAGCCCGGCCTGGTGAAGAAGCTGGAGGAGGGAAAGGACAGCGCCTTTTTGTCCTACGACCTGGCCACCATCCGCACCGACGCTCCCATCTCCTTCCAACCGGAGGACAACCTGCGCCGGGCGCCGGACAACGGCAAGTTGTACCAGCTCTTCCTGGACCTGGAATTTGCCAAGCTCATTGACAAGTATGGCCTGACCGCCCCCCAGGGGGAGGGGGAAGCCGCCGAGACACCCATATTCGAGTGTACCTGCACCAGTGAGGTGGTGGAAAACCGGACCCGGATGGAGGAGCTGCTGGAGCTGTGGCGAAGGAAAGACTGCGTGGACGTGCTGGCTCTGCCCGGTTTGGATATCGTGTGTGTGGAGTGGCAGGAGGGGGAGTCAGACAGCCATGCCGCCCTGTTTTTTGCCGACAGGCTGGACTGCCACAACGACTTTCTGCGGGGCTTTTTCTCCGACCCGGTCATCAAAAAGACGGCCCATGGCCTGAAAAACCTGTGTCGGGCCCTGTTGGCTGAGGGGATCGCCCCCGCCGGCTTCGTCTTCGACACCGAGGTGGCCGCCTACCTCCTGGCCCCTACCGACGGCAGCTACGAGCTGGAAAAGCTGGCGCTGACCTACTTCAAGACCCAGGCCGACCCGGCCTCCGTCTATCTGGACGAGGGGGCCTTTGGGCCGCTGTCCGACCCGGCGGCCCCTATGGCGGCTCTCATCTCCCACTGCGCCTGGATTGGCGCGCTACGGGATGTGCTGGAAAAGCGGCTGCGGGAGCTGGGGATGTGGGAGCTGTACGAAAAAGTGGACCTCCCCCTGTGCGCTGTGCTGGCCGAGATGGAGACCGAGGGCTTCCTCATTGACCGGGGGGCGCTGGCGGAGTTCGGAACCATGCTTTCTGAACGCATTGACCAGGTGCAGAAGACCATCTATGCCCTGGCCGGGGAGGATACCTTCAACATCAACTCCACCCAGCAGTTGGGCAACATTTTGTTTGAAAAACTGGGCCTTCCCCCGGTAAAAAAGACCAAAACGGGCTATTCCACCAACGCCGACGTGCTGGACAAGCTCCGGGGCCAGCACCCCATCATCGACAGCATTCTGGAGTACCGGCAGCTGACCAAGCTGAAGTCCACCTACGCGGACGGGCTGGGCAAGGTGATCGGCCCGGACGGGCGGATCCACACCTCCTTCCAGAACACCGTCACCGCCACGGGGCGGCTCAGTTCTACCGAGCCAAATTTGCAAAATATCCCGGTTCGTACCGAATTGGGGGCGGAATTGCGGAAAATGTTTGCCGCGCCCGCCGGGAAGGTGCTGGTGGACGCGGATTACTCCCAGATCGAGCTGCGGCTGCTGGCCCATATGGCGGGGGATCAGGCCATGATCGACGGCTTCAAAAGCGGCGAGGATATCCACACGATTACCGCCTCCCAGGTGTTCAATGTGCCGGCTGGCCAGGTGGAGCCGCAGATGAGAAGAAGCGCGAAAGCTGTCAATTTTGGCATTGTTTACGGCATTTCCCCCTATTCTCTGTCTCAGGATATTGGAGTTTCCGTCCAGGAGGCCAAGGAGTATATGGACCGGTATTTCGTACACTACGCCGGGGTGCGGACCTATATGGACGGGGTGGTGGAGCAGGCCAAACAGGCCGGGTATGTGTCCACTTTATGGGGACGGAGGCGGTGGATCCCCGAGATCAAGTCCTCCAACTTCAACACCCGGTCCTTCGGGGAGCGGGTGGCCCTCAACGCCCCCATTCAGGGGACTGCCGCCGATATTATCAAATTGGCCATGATTCGGGTGAGAAACCGGCTGAAATCCGAACATTTTCAGGGGAAACTGGTGCTTCAGGTCCACGATGAGCTCATTGTGGAGTGCCCGGAGAGCGAGGCCGAGGCCGTGTGTAAGCTGGTGGAGGAGGAGATGGAAGGGATCGCTGCCCTGTCCGTCCCCCTCCTGGCCGAGACCCACGCCGGAAAGACCTGGGCTGAGGCTCACTGACCGCCCCACACGGACGTCAAAAACGGACGGTATTATTTCCGCAAAATAATACACCCATAAAAGGGGTAAAACCGGCCTTTTACGGGGTAAAAACGGGGTTTTAACGGGGTAAAACCGTACCGTCCGTGTGACACGGACAGTTTTTCCGGAAAAACGCCCGCTTCCCCGGGGAATTGGTTATTTTGACCAATCAACCACTTATCCACCAAAAATGACCGACTGTCCCAAACCGGTTGCGAGGATGCGCTTTCTCTGATACACTGAGGATGACCCTTGAAGCCGGGCGGCCACAGGCCGCCCCTGCACACCGTTCCTTGTGACGCGGGCGCACACTGTGCGCCCCTACAGGAGAGGAGGCCGTCCTATGAAAAACCGCACCGACAAGACCCTGCTGGCCGTCTTTGCCGTGACCCTGCCGCTCTATGCTTTTATCGTGCTCACCTATTTTGAGATCATTCCCATGGTTGACCACTGGGAATGGCCCTCCTGGGTGAACAGCCTTTATACCTGGCTGGCCCTCGGGTTTCTCGCCGTCCCGGTGTTCTGCCTCCAGCTTCTGATGTGCCGGAGAACGGGGCGCTGGGCGGCGGCCAGCCTCGCGCTGTTCATAATCGGCGCGGCGCTCTTCTTTGCCTGCGGGTATCTCACTGCCCGCGGCTGGGACAGCCTGTTCTGGGGCGTTCTGATGCTCCTGTCCATCGCCCCGGCGGCGGGGTGCGCCTTGGGCTGGATCGTGTACGGCCTGGGGCGGATATGCCGGAGGGGGGATACTCATGTCTGACAGAGCAAAGATCAACCTGATCCTGCTGGCGGGGATGGTCCTGCCGCCCCTGTCCTACCTGTTTATGAGCTTTGACCTGGGGATGGCCATTGCCGCCGCCCCCGTTCTGGGACATGTCTACCCCGCCCTGCCCTTCGCCTTCCTCCAGCTGCTGCTGTGCTTCAACTTCCGGGGCCGGTTCAGCTGGCTGGTGCGGCTGCTCCCCCTGATCCTGGTGGCGCCATTCCACCTGCTGGGGTTGTACTGGATCTTTATCGTCTCGGACGCCGGGGGTATTCCCGGCATCATTCTGACCGCGTTTACCACCCTTCCGCTGGAGGGCGCCGTGCTGGGCTGGATCGCCTGGGCCGTCCTCCGGCGGCTGGGGATACTGGAGTAGGGAGGGAGCACCGTGGACAACGCCGTTTACATCGTCTTTTCCGCCACCCCTACCGGGATGGGCTCCCTCATCCGCAAGGCCACCCGGAACCGGTACAACCACGTATCCCTCTCCCTCAGCCGGGATATCCGGAAGATGTACACCTTCGCCCGGCTCCACCGGACCATCCCCCTCTACGGCGGCTTCGTGGCCGAGTCCATTTTGCGGTATCAGTCCTTCGCCGGGGCGGCCCGGGTGAAGATCTGCCGGGTGGAGGCGCCGGAGCCCCAGTTCACCTATCTGCGCAACTGCCTGGAACGGCTGTGGAACGAGCGGGAGGAGTACATCTACAACACCCCCGCCGCCCTGGCCTCCCTGGTCCACCTGCGGCCCAGCATCGCCCGGGCCTACACCTGCGTCACCTTCGTCCAGGAGCTGCTGGCCCGGCACGGGCTGGCCGGGGTGGGGGAGAACGACCCGCCTACCGTCCGCTCGCTGGAGCGGCGGCTGGCCCCCTATGTGATCTATGAGGGCCCCGCCCCCGCCGCCGCCGGGGACTGGGGGGAGGACACTTACCCGGTGGAGACTACCACCCGGTACGCCGTCTACACCACCGCCCGGCACTTCGGGCGGCTGGCCCTGCGGGTGCTGGAGGGGATCGCCTGATGGACGCGAAAAAACGGATCGCCCTCACCCTTGGGCTGGTGGCGGCGGGCTGCCTCGTCATGGCCTGGGTGGAGGGGGCGCTGCGGCCAATTTACCCGGTGAAGTCCGCCCTGAAGGCGGCGGTCTTTCTGGGCTGCGCCGGGCTGTATACCCTGCTCAGCCGGGACCGTGGGGCCTTTCGGGCCTTCCAGCGGCCCTCTCGGATCAAGCCGGCCCTCCTGCTGGCGGCGGGGGTGTTTGCCTTTCTGCTGGGGGGATACCTGGTGCTGTCCCCCTGGCTGGATTTGTCCGCTATTCCGGAAAATCTGGCCGGCAAGGAGGGGATCACCCGGGAGACCTTCCCCCTGGCCGCCGCCTATATTACACTGTGCAACTCCCTGCTGGAGGAGTTTTTCTTCCGGGGGTTCGCCTTTCTCACCCTGTATCGGGAGGGGAATAAAGGGCTGGCCTATGGTTTTTCCGCCCTGGCCTTCGCCCTGTATCACGTGTCCATCACCAGCAGCTGGGGCGCGCCTGTCCTCATCGTCCTCATGGTGGCCGGGCTGACGGCGGCAGGCCTGCTCTTCAACTGGCTGGACCGGGAGGGGTCCCTGCTGCCCTCCTGGCTGGTCCATATGGGGGCCAATTTGGGGACAAATACGGTGGGGTTTATTTTGTTTGGAATTTTATAAGGAGTCTTTCTTATGTATTATGAGATCGTGCCTATGGACCGGAGTCATATTCCGCAGATTGCCGCGCTGGAGCGGGAGTGCTTTTCCGACCCGTGGAGTGAGAATCTGCTGGAGGACGCCCTCTTCGATCCCCAGGCCAGCTTTATTGTGGCGGAGGACGGTGAGGAGGGAAATGTGCTGGGCTACGCCGGGCTCCACGCCGTGCTGGACGAGGGGTATATCGACAACATCGCGGTCACCCCGGACGCCCGGCGGCACGGGGTGGCCTCCGCGCTGCTGGATGTGTTTTGCCGGTTTGGGGCGGTCAATCTGGCGTTCCTCACCCTGGAGGTGCGCAAGTCCAACACCGCCGCCATCGCTCTGTATGAGAAGCATGGCTTCCATATGGCCGGGCTGCGCCCCGGGTACTACCAGCACCCCCGGGAGGACGCCGTCATCATGACACGGGAGTTTGAACAGGAGGAAGAGGGATGAATATTCTGGCTATCGAGTCCTCCTGCGACGACACCGCCGCCGCCGTGGTGAAAGACGGGCGGACGGTGCTGTCCAGCTGCGTGTCCTCCCAGATCGAGATGCACACCGTCTACGGCGGGGTGGTGCCCGAAATTGCCTCCCGGAAACACATCGAGGCCGTCTCCGGGCTGGCGGACAGGGCGGTGGCAGAGGCGGGGCTGAGCAAGGCTGAGCTGGACGCCGTCGCCGTCACCTACGCGCCGGGGCTCATCGGGGCGGTGCTGGTGGGGGTCAACTTCGCCAAGGGGGCGGCGCTGGGACTGGGCCTGCCGCTGGTGCCCGTCCACCACGTGCGGGGGCATATCGCCGCCAACTACATCACCCACCCCGACCTGGAGCCGCCCTTCGTGTGTCTGTGTGTCTCCGGGGGGACCACCGCCATTGCGGACGTGCGGTCCTACACCGAGATGGCTGTGCTGGGCGGGACCCGGGACGACGCCGCCGGGGAGTGCTTCGACAAGGTGGCCCGGGTGCTGGGCATCGGCTACCCGGGGGGCGGGCCCATGGACCGGCTGGCTCAGGGGGGAGACGACGGGAAGTATGTCCTGCCTGTGGCGCATGTGTCCGGGGCGGAGCTGGACATGTCCTTCTCCGGGCTGAAAACCGCCAGCCTGAACCTCATCCACAACGCCCAGCAGAAAGGGGAGGCGCTGGATCTGCCCTCCTTTGCCGCCAGCTTCGGGAGGGCGGTGAGTGATTCCCTGGTGCCCAGGGTGATGGCCGCCGCGCGGATGGCGGGGTACGGAAAGATCGCCGTGGCGGGGGGGGTGGCCGCCAACAGCCGCATCCGGGCCGACCTCCAGGCCGCCTGCGCCGCCAGCGGCGACCGGCTGTTCCTGCCGGAGCTTCGCTGGTGCGGCGACAACGCCGCCATGATCGGCTGTCAGGGATTTTACGAGTTCCAGGCCGGGCACACCGCAGGCTGGGATCTGAACGCATACGCGACGAGGGATATTGCCTTGGGGTGATATGCAGGGGCTCCTGCCGAGGTGTCCTGCGTTATGTCATCCATGTTCGTTTTATTGATGGGCCGTTTTGGTAAACTCCCCTTACATCAGGCCTTGCGTCACAGGTTTTTTCACGCGCCGCTGTGGACAAACCTGTGGAAAATGTGCAAAACTTTTCCCCGGCGGTTTTATGTTTTATGATTATGTAAAGCGATTCGACAGCTTTCGGGAAAATTTTCTGAGAAACCCCTGGTTTTTCCCTTGACAGCGGCCCCTTTGGGTGCTATAATGCGCCATGCACAAGAAAGCAGGTACGGTTCCCCCGTCCTCACCCCAGGCCAGAGCCAAAGGGTCAACATGGAA
>CANSSJ010000016.1 GCA_947649625.1 uncultured Bacillota bacterium
CCGTAACCAGGTGGCCCAGCTGGCCCTGAACACCCTCAAGTCCCCCGTGGTGGACTTGAAGGACGGCACCTTTGACATCTCCAGCGGTGACGGCCAGGTCGTCATCACCGGCGGTTCCCGTGAGTACATCGTCCGGTCCAGCCGCGAGAGCTACGCCTACGCCATCAACGACACTGAGAGCGAGGGCAGCTCCGCCTCCGGCGTCAGCGGCGCCACCGTGGAGCTGGGCGAGCACCTGTACAACGGCGACCTGGAGCTGAACGACGAGACCGACGTGTTTGGCCGTCCCGCCCGCGAGTGGGTCTATGACGGCAAGGAGATCGGCACCTACGCCAAGGACGAGCTGCTGCGCCGGGAGTACACCGCCAAGGTGACCGGCCGCGACCTGTACGACCAGCTGGGCTCCTCCATCGTGAACAACATCGGCGGCTCCGGCAACAATGCCTGGACCCTGATCGTCTCTGTCGACGGCGAGCCCGACACCACCCTGTCCAAGGCTGACATCACCCGCAGCAACACCGACGGCGTGCTGAAGACCGACAAGGGCGTGCTGACCCAGGTGTTCGTGGACTCCGGCAACAAGGAAGTCTACATCGCCGTCATCAACACCTTCCTGGCCATCGCCACCGAGGACTATGACTCCAAGAACGAAGAGGTCAAGCTGGACGTCTACGCTCTGGACCGGAGCGCCAACTGGACCTCCAAAGCCCCCGACTATATCAAGAACAAGGGCAATGAGAAGACCTCTGTCACTGTTGAGGACGAGGACATCGACGTCTCCGGCGTGAAGGACGGCGACATGTTCCTGGTCACCGTGGCCGACGGCAAGATCCAGACCATGACCGCCCCCGAGGTGCTGTCTGACCGCGAGATCAACAGCTTCAAGGTGGGCAAGGACGTGGAGTCCGAGGGCAAGACCTATGAGTACGCCGACACCGCCAAGTACGACGTGGACGTTCTGAAGGGCTACGCCAACACCAACCTGAAGGACAACACCTACAACATCATCCTGGACAAGTACGGCTACCTCATCGGCATCGAGCAGAATGAGGACGCCGACCAGTACCTGTTCCTCACCGGCATGGACGGCAACAGCAGCGACCTGGCCACCAAGAACGCTGACGCCAACGTCATCTTCCTGGACGGCACTATGGAGACCGTCACTGTGGCCGTGAAGGACAGCAAGCTGCCCACCAGCGGCCCCCAGATGAACACCTGGTGCACCTACAGCGTGGACAGCAAGGGCGTCTACACCCTGAAGCAGGTGGGCCACGCCGACGTGAGCAACTGGGATGTGTTCCAGAAGGATACCAACCTCACCAACAAGGGCACCGACGACGTAACCATCGACAACAAGAACGTCTCCCTGCCCGCCAACACTGGCAACGCCTACGGCAATGACAAGACCGTCTACATCAACGTGGAGACCGATGCTATCAAGGCCGCCACTATCGCGAGCACAAGCGCCGGTATCAACTACTACTGGCACGTTATTATTGACGACGTGGATTCCGTCACCGTGGGCGTCCGCAACACCAGCCTGAAGGTTGTGGACCAGACCGCTGCCGGCACCGACGGCACCACTGAGGCCAAAGCCAAGGCCATCAACTCTGAGATTTACGCCCTGTACGATGACGACGGCTACATCATCGCCGCCGTGACCATCGGCGTGGACGACGGCGCGAGCAAGACTTACGCCTACATCCACAGTGACGGCGTGATACGCGAGCGCTACAACAAGGCCGACGACGAGTGGACCTGGGTCCGCGAGGCCATTGTGGACGGCAAGATCGTTGAGCTGACCGAGGTCGGCAGCGGCACCGCTCTGAGCGTGCTGAAGGACGACGTGGCCCAGGGCAGCTGGTATGAGGTCAAGTCCGACTCCAAGGGCAATGTCAAGAGCGTCAAGTTCCTGGACACCAAGGATTACACTCCCGGTTCCAACCAGCAGTGGATTGACGATGTCGCCGACGTGGAGGCCGCTGTCAATAAGGAAGATACCGTAATCCTCCAGGTGGAAGGCATGGACAAGGCCACTGTCAAGCTGACCGTTGAGGAAGGCACCCTGTACACCGACACCGCCGCCAAGAAGGGCTTCTCCATCTCCCCCGACGTGAAGACCGTTCTCTGCCTGTCTGACGGCACCGCCCACAAGGCCAACCACATCAGCGACGGCTGCTTCGACGACTGCGACGACAAGTACACCGGCCGCACCGCTCTGGACCAGGCCATCCGTAACCTGGACAGCAACTTCACCGGCGAGCTGAACGTCGTGTTCGACAAGGGCGACGCTGTGGTCATCATCCTGGTCGACCAGACCGTGGACGAGGGCGCTGAGCCTGATCCCGGCCCCACCCCCACTCCCACTGGTGATTTCGGTTCCCTTGTTGACAAGACTGCTGTGGCAGATACCTTAGACCTGGTTAACTTCAGCGAAACTGGCTCCTATGACATGAACACTGATACTGGTGTAATTAGCCAGTTCAATCGGATTGCCGGCAAGAGCCTGCCCACGCAGCTCACTGAGTACCTGGCCAACCAGGGCTTCACCGAGATTGGCGATATTGCGCGGAACAGCAGCAACAATGGCTATGAGGTTGAGGCCAAGAACGCTGATGGCATCAAGATGAAGGTAGCCCTGGCCGATTCCGCAATCGACCTGATTAACGAGGTTACCATTGACGGTGATAAGTACTACGCTGCCGCTACGGACGGTATTGATGACATTCTGGGCGCTGATTATGATGCCGCTGAGCACGGCACATATGCCAAGACCGGCACCAGCTATGTTGCTGTAACTGCTGCCCCTGAGAGTGGCAAGAGCTACGAGACCGGCTATGTCGCCGTGACCGCGAGTACCACGGTTGCAGGCATGGGCGCTTTGACCAATGCTACTGATAAGACAAAGAGCATTACCGCTACAGCTGCACCCACTGAGGGCGCTTATGCCAAGATTGGCGCCGCCACTACCGTAAAGATTACTGTGACCTATGATGTTGCGGGTGGCGACTCTTCCAAAGCTACAGCCGCTATTGCCTTTACCTGTGACCAGACCACATCTGCGACTACGGGTTCCCTTGCGGCTGGTGCCAAGACTGCCACCGTGACGGTTTCTCTGGTTGCCAATGACGTGGCCGCCGGTACTGACGTTGAGATTGAGTTGACTGCTATCGACGGTTAAGCACCAGCGAAAGATACCTTTGCAATGAGAAAAAGGACCCGCCCCGGGAGGGGCGGGTCCTCTTTGCCTCTCAGTCCATCGGGCAGAAAGCGAATACGTGGTAGGTGTAATTAAACCAGTTCGACTGGAAAAAGACATCGTCCGTATACCATGTGACGGTGTTCCCGTTCCAGGTAATGTGCATCGTAAAGGTCCGGTTGCCTGAGCCGACGGTATGAGTGCTGTTGAAGGGGAGAATAGTCATCTGCAACCCGCCGGTCGAGGTAAAGATAAAGACCAGCGCCGGCTTTTTCGGAAAGGTCAGACTGTTGGGGTGGCTCTCGCCGAAGTTTTCGGAGTTGGTGCCGTCCCCCTTGTAGCTGGTGATGTAGATTTGGCAGTTGCCGTGCCTGGGCGAGGCTTCCGTCAGCGCGGCCAGGGCGGCGGCGTGCTCCCCCAGCGCGGCGTCGATCTTGGCGTTGTCCGCGTTGAAGTCTTCCATCAGGACGCGGTCGTCCCTCGACCACTGGCTGAGAGAGTAGTTGGGTGTTTGATTACTTGGCATGTTCATGCCTCCTTTCACCAATGGAGGAGAAAGGGGAAAAATTGCACGTTTCCATACATTTATTGGCAATGAGGGCGCACTGCGCCCTTTTTTGTTTATAATGTCCAAAATCGAAATGTAATTTTTGTGAGTAAAATTGATTAAATCTGATTGACTTACTTTAAATATGCTGATATAATCACAATACAAAAACAATTAAAACTATATAATCTTAAATGGTCAAGAAAGGAAGTATCCACAATGCGCATTACCGATCTGCTTCGGCCCGAAGCCATCCAGCTCCACGCCGCGCCCGCCGACAAGGCTGCCGCCATCGACCTGCTGGTGGACCTCCACGAGAAAGCCGGGAATATCTCTGACAAAGCGGCCTACAAAAAGGAGATCTGGGCCCGGGAGGAGTTGGACTCCACCGCCGTGGGCGACGGTGTGGCCGTCCCTCACGCCCGCTGCGCCGCCGTGAAACAGGCCAGCCTGGCCGCCGTCACCGTCCCTGACGGGCTGGATTACGACTCCCCCGATGGGGAGCCCTCCAGGCTGTTCTTCATGATCGCGGCTCCGGAGAACGGCGGCGACATCCACATGGACATGCTGGCCCACCTGATGGTCATGCTCATGGACGAGGAGTTCTGCCAGAAGCTGCTGGACACCCGGGATGTGCGGACCTTCCTGGAGCTGATCGACACCCAGGAGCGGGCCAAGTACCCCGACGAGGCCCCCACCGCCCCCGCGGAGGAGGCCGGAAAGCTCCGGGTGCTGGCCATCACCGCCTGCCCCACCGGTATCGCCCATACATATATGGCCGCCGAGGCACTGGAGAAGAAGGGCCGGGAGCTGAACATCGGCGTCAAGGCCGAGACCCAGGGCTCCGGCGGGGCCAAAAATATCCTCACCCGGGAGGAGATCGCCGCCTGCGACGGCATCATCATCGCCGCCGACAAGAACGTGGACCTGGCACGGTTCGACGGCAAGCCCCTGCTGCGGGTGCCCGTGTCCGACGGCATCAACAAGCCCCAGGAGCTGATTGAGAAGATCGTCAACGGTCAGGCCCCCGTCTACCATCACCAGAGCGGGGCCGTGGAGGAGGACACCGGCAATGAGAGCCTGGGCCGGCAGCTGTACAAGCACCTGATGAACGGCGTGTCCCACATGCTCCCCTTCGTCATCGGCGGCGGCATCATCATGGCCCTGTCCTTCCTGCTGGACGGCGGGGCGGCGGGGACGGCGGCCTTCGGCTCCTCCTGGGCCCTCCCTGCCTTCTTTAACAAGGTGGGCAATCTGGCCTTCAGCTTTATGGTGCCCATCCTGTCCGCCTTTATCGCCCAGTCCATCGCCGACCGGCCCGGCCTGATGGTGGGCTTTGTGGGGGGCTCCCTGGCGGCCACCGGCGCTACCTTCGCCTACTTCGCCGACCCCACTGTGCCCATCATCCCCGCCGGCTTCCTGGGCGGCCTGCTGGCCGGTTTTGTGGGCGGCTGGTTCATGAAGTGGCTGCGCCGTGCCTGTGACAAGCTGCCCCAGTCTCTGGAGGGCTTGAAGCCCATCCTCATCTACCCCGTGGCGGGTCTGCTGTTCATCGGGGCCTTCATGTGCCTGGTCAACCCCTTTGTGGGGATGCTCAACAGCGCACTGACCAACGGGCTGAACTCCATGGCCGGTTCCTCCGCAATCATTCTGGGCGCTCTGGTGGCCGGGATGCAGGCCACCGATATGGGCGGGCCCATCAACAAGGCGGCTTACGTATTCGGCACCGCCTCCATCGGTATGGCGGCGGGGGGCTTCTCCCCGGTGATGGCCGCCGTGATGGCGGGCGGCATGGTGCCCCCCATTGCCATCGCCCTGGCCACCATCTTCTTTAAAAACCGCTTTACCGAGGAAGAGCGCAAGTCCGGCCCGGTGAACTTCATCATGGGCCTGTCCTTCATCACCGAGGGGGCCATCCCCTATGCCGCTTCCGACCCTCTGCATGTAATTCCGTCCTGCATTGTAGGCTCCGCCGTGGCCGGCGCACTGTCTATGGCCTTCGGCTGCGCCTCCCCCGCGCCCCACGGCGGGCTGTTCGTCTTCCCCGTCATGCAGAATCCCCTGGGCTACGCCGCCGCCATCGCTGTTGGCTCTGTGGCCGGTATGTTTATGCTGGGGCTGCTGAAAAAGAAGAAAGTGTGATATCATGGTTTTCCCGCCCTCCGAGCGGGGAAACAGGGAAAAGTTTTGGAAAGGCAGGATTATGATATGAGTGACAATAAACAGCTGCGCTGGGCCGTGCTGGGCACGGGGGTCATCGCCAATCAGATGGCCCAGGCCCTCCAGTCCATGGGCCGCACGCTGGACGCCGTGGGCAACCGCACCTATGACAAGGCGGTCGCCTTTGCCGGGAAATACGGCGTGCCCAAGGTCTACACCGACTATAACGAGATGTTCACCGACCCGGACATCGACATCATCTACATCACCACCCCCCACAACACCCATATGGCTTTTCTGGAGCAGGCCCTGTCCCACGGCAAGCATGTGCTGTGTGAGAAGTCCATCACCCTGAACAGCCAGGAGCTGGACCGGGCTGAGGCGCTGGCGAAGGAGAACGGCGTGGTGCTGGCCGAGGCTATGACCATCTACCACATGCCCCTCTACCGGGAGCTGCGGGAGCGGGTGGCCTCCGGGGCGCTGGGGAAGGTCAACCTGATTCAGCTCAATTTTGGCAGCTATAAGGTCTACGACATGAACAACCGCTTTTTCAATCCCAATCTGGCCGGGGGCGCTATGCTGGACATCGGGGTGTACGCCCTCTCCCTGGCCCGGCTGTTCCTGGAGTCCAACCCGGATCAGGTGAGCTCCTTCGTCCGCAAGGCCCCCACCGGAGTTGACGAGAGCGCCGCCATCGCCATGGCCAACCGGGAGGGCCAGCTGGTTACCGCGACCCTGTCCCTCCACTCCAAGCAGCCCAAGCGGGCGGTGATCTCCTGCGAGAAGGGGTACATTGAGATCATGGAGTACCCCCGGGCCGACGAGGCGGTCATTGTGGACGCCGAGACCGGGGAGCGGGAGGCCGTCCGGGCCGGAAAGACCGCCGACGCCCTGCGCTATGAGCTGGAGGACATGGAGGAGGCCGTCCGCGCCGGGGGCGATATGCTGCTGCCCTATACCGCGGACGTAATGGAGCTGATGACCGGCCTGCGAAAGGAATGGGGCGTGGTTTATCCGGAGGAAAAATAATTAAAACCGCTTGCTTCTGATCGTTTGTGATGATATGATGAAGAAAAATGGTTCCCGTCCCGGAGGGGCAGGAACCAAAACGGAACATTTGGAAGGAGCGGCAAGCGTATGGCACTGTTGGCGGAGCAGAGGATGGACCGGATTCTGGAGGAGCTGTCTCATCATGAGTCGGTGAGCGTGGCCTATCTCAGTCAGGTGATCGGCGTGTCGGAGGCCACCGTCCGGCGGGACCTGACCGAGCTGGCCCAGCGGGGCAAGCTGAACAAGGTCCACGGGGGGGCCCTCCCCGTGAAGGAGACCTTCTACAGCGAGGAGCCCACTATGGAGGTGAAGCGCCAGCTCCACACCCCGGAGAAGAAGCGCATCGCCCAGTACGCCGCCGGGCTCATCCGGGACGACGACGTGGTCTTTCTGGACGCCGGCTCCACCGTCATGCACATGGCCGACTACATCCGGGCACCCAGGGCCACCTTTGTCACCAACAGCGTGGAGTGCCTCCAGCGCCTGCCCCGGCTGGGGCTGCGGACCTATGTGCTGGGGGGCGTGCTCAAACCGGGCACCCTGGCCATTATCGGCGGGGAGGCCATGGAGGGGCTGAAAAAATACAATTTTACCAAGGTGTTTTTGGGCACTAACGGTATCTCTCTGGGCCAGGGCTTCACCACCCCCGACCCGGAGGAGGCCATGGTCAAGGCGCTGGCCGCCGCCCGGTCCCAGCGGACCTGGGTGCTGGCCGACTCCAGCAAGTTTGACATTGTGACGGCGGCGGTGACCCTCCCCCTGGAGGGGGCGGAGATCGTTACCGACCGCCTGCGGGATACCCGATATTTGGACTATACAGTGGTCAAGGAGGTTTAATTATGGTTTATACCGTCACCTTCAACCCGGCGCTGGACTATGTGGTCCGGGTGGAGGATTTTCAGCCCGGCGAGACCAACCGGACCGCCAGCGACGAGGTTCAGTTCGGCGGCAAGGGCATCAATGTGTCCACGGTTCTGCGCAATCTGGGGGTGGACAACGTGGCTTTGGGCTTTCTGGCCGGGTTTACCGGCAGGGGGCTGGAGCAGGGGCTGCGGGAGACCGGCATCCACACCGATTTTATCTGGCTGGAGCGGGGGCTGACCCGGATCAACGTGAAGATCAAGGCGGGCCGGGAGACCGAGATCAACGGCCAGGGGCCCGACATCTCCCCCGAAGCCCTGGACCGGCTCTTTGGCAAGCTGGACCAGCTGAGGGAGGGGGATGTGCTGGTGCTGGCGGGCTCCATTCCCAAGACCCTTCCGGACGATATCTATCAGCGTATTTCGCAGCGGCTGGAGGGCCGGGGCATCCTCACCGCGGTGGATGCCACCCGGGACCTGCTGTGCGCCGTGCTGCCCTACCGCCCCTTCCTCATCAAGCCCAACGACCGGGAGCTGGGGGAGATTTTCGGGAGGACCCTCACCTCCGACGGGGAGATTGAGGACTGCGCCCGGCAGCTCCAGGCCAAGGGGGCCCGGAACGTGCTGGTGTCTATGGCGGGGGCCGGGTCCCTGCTGGTGGACGAGACAGGAAAGGCCCACCGGCTGGGCGTCCCCAGAGGGACGGTGCGTAACTCGGTGGGGGCGGGGGACTCTATGGTGGCCGGGTTTTTGGCCGGGTGGCTCAAGGAGCACGACTACGCCGCCGCTCACCGGATGGGGGCCGCCGCCGGCTCCGCCACCGCCTTCTCCGACGGCCTGGCCACCGCCGCCGCGGTCCAGGAGCTGTTGAACGCTTTCTAAAAATATATTGGACGGCACTCCAGGTCTGGAATGCCGTCCAACTCTTTTTAATTTTTTTGGAGGCCTGCGGCAGCGGCCGGTCCGCACTCCAGGGCCACCCATCCATTTTTCTCCCGCTTTCTGGTCAGGACCAGCCCCGCCCTTTTCAGGGCGCTCTCCACCTCGTGGGCTCGGGTGTCGATGATGCCGGAGCAGAGGAACACTCCGTCCTCCTCCAGCAGAGCGGGGACCTGGGGGGCCAGGGGGATGATCACGTCGGCCACGATATTGGCCAGCACCAGATGATACCTTTTCTGTGCCAGCTCCGCCGCCAGAGCGGTGTCGGAGAGCACGTTGCCCGCCCGGACGGTATACCGGTCTCTCCCGATGCCATTGAGGGCGGCGTTCTCATAGGCCACATCTACCGCCTTGGGGTCGATGTCCACCGCCACGGCGGACCGCGCGCCCAGGCACAGGGCGGCGATGGACAAAATGCCGCTGCCGCAGCCCAGGTCCAGCACGCCCCGGCCGGGGACGGTGTGCTCCTCCACCCCCTCCAGGCACAGCTGGGTGGAGGCGTGGGAACCGGTGCCGAAGGTGAGGCCGGGGTTGAGGTAGAAGGGCATCCGGCCCGCCGGGACGGGTTCCTCCCGCAGCCACTCCGGGACCACGTAGAGCCGGGAGCCGATTTCCAGAGGCTTGTAATATTTCTGCCAGCTGTAGGCCCAGTCGTTGTCGGTGAGGGGGGCAGCGGCGTACTCGCAGTCCAGCCCCCGAACATACTGCTCCAGCTGCTTTTTCCCGTCGTCATCGTCGGTGACGTAGAATTTGACCCGAGTGACCCCCTTCATCCGGTCCAGCAGCTCCTGGTCCACATAATCCCAGTACTGCCGGTTCTGCTCCAGAAAGGTGAGGAAATCCCCCTCGTCCTCGATGACCAAACTGTCCATCCCGGCGGCGGCCAGCTTGGCGCATACCTGGTCCAATTGATCCGGGGTGGTGTTGACGGCCACCTCCAGCCATTTGATCTCGTCCATACGTTACCTCTCTGTCCCCGCGTAGAACAGCGCCACGGTGCCCGGACCGGAGTGGGCTCCGATGACGGGGCCCACATAGTTGATATAGACCTCTTCCACCCCGAAGCGTTTTTTTACCATGTCCGCCACGGTCTGGGCGTCCTCCAGGCAGTCGCCGTGGCTGATAAAGACGGTGAGGCTGCCCGAATCCAGCGCGGTCTCCTCCATCCGGTCCACCAGGGCCTTCAGTGCAGCCTGACGGCCCCGCACCTTACCGATGTTGATCAGGTGGCCCTCGTCGTCCACATGGAGGACAGGCTTGATCTGAAGCATGGAGCCCACCACCGCGGTAGCGGCGGAGATCCGGCCTCCACGTTTGAGGAAATGCAGGTCGTCCACAGTAAATTGGTGGCATATATTCAGCCTGTGCTCCTCGATCCAGTCCCGGACCTCCTCGATGGAGTGGCCCCGGTCCCGCTCCCGGGCGGCGTACCACACCAGCAGGCCCTGGCCCAGAGAGGCGCACAGGGTATCCACCGTGTACAGTTTTCGCTCAGGGTATTTGGCGCTCAGCTCCTCCACCGCCAGGCGGGATGAGTTATAGGTGGTGGACAGTCCAGAGGAGAAAGCCAGGACCAGCACATCCTTCCCCGCCTGGAGCAGAGGCTCCAGGGCCTCCGCATACTGAGCCACGTTGACGGCGTTGGTAGTGGCCACGTCGCCGGCCCGCAGGCGGTCGTAGAACTCGTGGGGGTCCATTTCCCGGTTGTCCGGGTAGTTTCGATAGGTCTGGTTGTCCAGCACAAAGCCCAGAGGAAGGACCTCCACATTCAGCCTCTGCGCCATATCGGCGGACAGGTCGGCGGAAGAGTCGGTAAGGATCACAAAATCAGGCATCCGTAACACTCCTTTTGTTTTTTTGCTTTTTCTCCTCCTGGGGCTGGAGGATACTCAGAACACGCTGGCAGGCCAGCTGATTGGCGTAGCTGCGCACGGCAAAGTCCAGAGCCATTTTGGCCAGATCGGACTGGTCCGCCTCCGGGTCGATGGACTGGGCAGTGTCGCTCAGAGCCCGGTCCAGGGCGTCCCGAAAGTAGGCGTACTGCTGGGGCGGGGTCTTTTCCAGAGCCCGGCCCGCCGCCATCAACGCGCCAATGTCCCGGACGGAAAGCACCTGCTTCAGGGCCACCACCGCCGTGAGATATCCCAGGTGGATAGGGCCGTAGCGCTTGCCCTCCGCCCGGGGGACCAGCCCGTCCTTGATATAGTTGTTCACCATGGCGGAAGTGAGGGCGGGGCCGCCGTCAAACCGGATCAGCTGCCGGGGCATATAGGAGATGAGCTGATCCATATACAGGGCGATATCAGGCAGGTCCTCCCAGGGGGCGGGCCGTTCCCGCTCCATCCGGTTTTTCAGGTCTTGCAGCTCGTCCATGGGGGCGGACCTTCTTTCTTAATGTGATATCGGTAATTATATCATAGAATATCAGGCACTGTAAAGGGGCTTTTCAGCGCCTGCCACGCTGAGTCCCCGTCCACCGGTGCAGCCGCTCCAGCGCGCCGGCGTGGTCGATGGACCGCAGGCGTGGGAATGCCTTCAGCAGACGGCGGCGGCCGAAAAACTCCCCGTCCCGCAGCTCCTGCACAGACATGCGCCACTCCTCCAGCTGACGGCGGGCCTGGGCCAGACGCTCCTCCTGCCGGCGCTCCCAGTCCTCCCGCTCGTCGGCCAGCTCTGCCCGGCGCTCCGCCAGCTTGAAGGCCAGCTCGTCCAGGTCCTCTTTCCAGTCGGCCCCACGCTCGGCGGCGTCCAGCACCCGCTCGGCCAGATTTTCCCCGAACTCGTCGGAGGCCTCCTTGATTTTCGCGGCCAGCTCGTCGATTTGGGCCAGACGGCGGTTCAATTTGATAACGGAAGACACCGTGGCGGCCAGATCGACAGCCATCACCGCCCCCAGCAGCGCCAGCAGGACAACGCCCAGTGTTTTGGGGATCAGCCGGATCAGCAGCAGCACCGTGGGGTGGAGCAGCTTGACCACAAACAGACAGGCAAAGCCCCAGGCAATGGAGAAACGCAGACAGATATAGCCGCTGAGGTTGAAGGGTTCTTCCGAGTAGTCCCACCACCGCTGATGGAACAGCTTCTCCAGCACAAAGCCGGTGAGCCACTCCAGGGCGGAGGTGAGGGCTACCGAGCCCAGGAACAGCAGAAGCAGGTTCTCCTCCAGAGGGGTGAGGCAGGTGAGAACGATCACCACCCCGAAGCCATAAACCGGGCACACCGGCCCGTTGAGAAAGCCCCGGTTGACAAACTTTCCCGTGACCAGGGCGGCGTAGCTCACCTCGGTGCACCAGCCCAAAAAAGCGTAAATAAAAAAGATCCAGACCAGGCGGTACAGCATGGTTCCCCTCCTGTTGCAATAGTCGTTTTGAACATTATAGCGGATTTTGGACCGCTTGTCCAGACAGAGCTTGGGCCGCCCCCACAGGGGCGGCCCAAGGTATACTCTTTACAGGACCACCAGTTCTCCGTCCCCCACATCCACTGTGAGGGATGCGCCGGAGTCCACCTGGTCGGCGATGATTTTCCGGCCAATGAGGGTCTCCACCGTGTGCTGGAGGTAGCGGCGCAGGGGCCGGGCCCCGTAGATGGGGTCGTAGGCCGCGTCGATGATGGCGCTCTTGGCGGCGGGAGTGAGGGTTACGGTGAGCTGCTTGTCGGCCAGGCGCTTGTTCAGGCCGTCCACCAGCAGGTCGATGATGTGGGTGATGTTCGCCTTGGTCAGCGGCTTGTAGAAGACGATCTCGTCCAGCCGGTTGAGGAACTCGGGCCGGAAGGACCGCTTGAGCAGTTCTCCTACCTGGCTCCGGGCGGTCTCGCTGATTTCACCGTCCTCGTTGATGCCGTCCAGGAGGGCCTGACTGCCCAGGTTGGAGGTGAGGATCAGAATGGTGTTCTTGAAGTCCACCGTCCGGCCCTGGCTGTCGGTGATCCGGCCGTCATCCAGAACCTGGAGGAGGACATTGAACACGTCGGGGTGGGCCTTCTCTACCTCGTCAAAGAGGACGACGGAGTAGGGTTTTCTCCGCACCGCCTCGGTGAGCTGGCCTCCCTCCTCATAGCCCACGTACCCCGGAGGAGCCCCGATGAGCCGGGAGACGGAGAATTTTTCCATATACTCGGACATGTCGATGCGCACCAGGTTCTTCTCGCTGTCAAACAGGGCCTCGGCCAGGGTCTTGGCCAGTTCGGTCTTGCCCACGCCGGTGGGGCCCAGGAAGAGGAAGGAGCCGATGGGCTTGTCCGGGTCGGCGATACCGGCGCGGCTTCTCAGAATGGCCTCGCTCACCAGCCGGACGGCCTCGTCCTGGCCTACCACCCGCTTGTGGAGGATGTCCTCCAGGTGGAGCAGCTTCTCCCGCTCCCCCTCCATCAGCCGGGCCACCGGGATGCCCGTCCACCGCTCGATGATCCGGGCGATCTCCTCCTCGGTCACCTTGTCCCGGAGGAGGGAGCGGGCCTTGCCCTCGTTGGCGATGGACTCCTCCGCCTCCAGAGCCTTGCGCAGCTCGGGGATGCGGCCATATTGCAGCTCGGCCGCCTTCTCCAGGTCGTACTCCCGCTGGGCCTTCTCCAGGGCGGCGTTGGCCGCCTCCAGGTCCTCCCGCAGCTTCTGGACCTTGCCGATGGCCCCCTTCTCGTTGTCCCACTGGGCCTTCTTGGCGTTGAAGTCGTCCCGCATGTCGGACAGCTCCCTCTGAATCTCCGCCAGGTGCTCCTGAGACAGCTTGTCGGTCTCCTTTTTCAGGGCGGCCTCCTCAATTTCGTGCTGGATGATTTTTCGTTGGATGACGTCCAGCTCGGTGGGCATAGAGTCCATCTCGGTGCGGATCATGGCGCAGGCCTCGTCCACCAGGTCGATGGCCTTGTCGGGGAGGAAGCGGTCAGAGATATAGCGGTTGGACAGGGTGGCGGCGGCAATGATAGCCCCGTCGGTGATCTTCACCCCGTGGTACACCTCATACCGCTCCTTGAGCCCCCGGAGGATGGCGATGGCGTCCTCCACGCTGGGCTCGTTCACCATGACGGGCTGGAAGCGGCGCTCCAGAGCGGCGTCCTTCTCGATGTACTGCCGGTACTCGTTGAGGGTGGTGGCCCCGATGCAGTGCAGCTCTCCACGGGCAAGCAGGGGTTTTAACAGGTTGCCCGCATCCATGGAGCCCTCGGTCTTGCCCGCGCCCACGATGGTGTGGAGCTCGTCGATGAAGAGGATGATCCGACCCTCCGACTTCTTTACCTCGTTGAGGACGGCTTTCAGCCGCTCCTCAAACTCCCCCCGGTACTTGGCCCCGGCGATGAGGGCTCCCATGTCCAGAGAAAAAATGGTCTTGTCCTTCAGGGAGGCGGGCACGTCTCCCTTGACGATCCGCTGGGCCAGCCCCTCGGCGATGGCTGTCTTGCCCACGCCGGGCTCGCCGATGAGGACGGGGTTGTTTTTGGTCTTCCGGGACAGGATGCGGATGACGTTGCGGATCTCGTCGTCCCGGCCGATGACCGGGTCCAGCTTGTTCTGCCGGGCCCGCTCCACCAGGTCGGAGCCGTACTTTTTCAGGGCGTTGTAGGTCTCCTCCGGGTTGTCGGAGGTAACCCGCTGGCTCCCCCGCACTTGGGCCAGAGCCTGCATGACCTTCTCCTTGTCCAGGTTGTAAGTGCGGAACAGCTCCTTTAAAGCGGCGTTGGGGTGGGCCAGGAGCCCTAAAAGGATGTGCTCCACCGAGATGTACTCGTCCTTCATGGCCTGGGCCTCCCGCTCGGCCCCCTGGAGGGCCCGGTCCACGTCCTGGGAGACGTACACTTTCCCGCTCTCCCGGCCCGAGCCGGACACCTTGGGCAGCTTGTCCACCTCTGCCCTCACCGCCGCCTCAAAGCTGGGGACGGTCATGTCCATGGCGGTGAGCAGCTGGGGAATGAAGCCCTCCCCGTCCCCCACCAGGGCCAGCAGCAGATGGGGCTGCTCGATCTGCTGGTTGCCATGCTCCAACGCGATATCCTGGGCCCCTTGAATGGCGGCCAGAGACTTTTGGGTAAACTGATTCATGTTCATAAAAACACTCCTTTCAGGAATAAGTCTGCGGTATGGTTGTAGTATAAGCCGGCCCGCCGAATATTTCATGAACAATCCGTGAATTTTTAGCACTCATAATTTTAGAGTGCTAATTTCGGAGAACAAAAAGGCGGGCCCAAAGGCCCGCCCGATATGCTGTTCTATTACTGAATCGCAATTTTGCGGCTCTGGGGCAGGACCTCCTGCCGCTTGGGCAGGGTCAGCTCCAGCACGCCGTTGTTGTAGGAGGCGGTGATGCCGTCCTCCTGGATGCCGTCCAGATTGAAGGAGCGGCTGAAGCTGCCGCTGCGGCGCTCCCGGCACAGGTAGTTGTCCCTCTTGGTCTCGCTGGACTCCTGATGGCTGGCGGAAATGGTGAGGAAGCCGTCCTTCACGTCCAGGTCGATGTCCTCCTTGCTGAACCCGGGCAGCTCGGCCTCCAGCAGATAGTGGCTGCCCTCGTCCCGGATGTCGGTGGAGAAGGCGGGGGTGCGGCGGCCGTTCTCGCCGAAGACGCTGCGCTCAAATTCGTCGAACAGGTCCATCAGGCTGGAAGAACTGCGGCTGGTGTAAGGGATCATATACATAGGTCAAAACTCCTTTCGGACCTCTTTGGGGCCCTCCTTAAATTTGACCTTAGTATAGTACCTACTTATGAACAATTCTTGCAAACAATGTGTCCAAACTGTAAATATTAGCACTCATAAATTTAGAGTGCTAATATTTGACAAAAAGAAAAGACGGTCTTACGCCGCCCGCATGTAAAAAAGAAATGACCCTTGACTGTCCGTTTCGTAATCCGTTACAGTCAAGGGTCATTTCTGTTCTGTCTTATTATCTAACATCATATGGCTACCTCCGTTTCTATTGGATACGCGCCGCCGCATTCCCTGCCGCAATCCTCCAGTTCTTCCACGACCATCCTTTTTGCTGCCGTTATTACGGCCTAACTCCTCATATGTGAGGCCCTTTGGTCGAATCCCTTTCCTGCTTGCCGCTGGGGTCTGGACTTCGCGCTGACTGAAACCTTCTGCCCTTCCCGGTCGTAATCTCGGAGATACACTCTTTTCTCAGATTCCTGTTTTGTTTCTCCTTAGCTCCCTCTCAAGGCCGAAACCGATGTTTACCACAGAATAGTTCGACCGGACAGTCGATTTCAGTTCCTGGGGCGTCTACCTGTACATTGGACTCACCCTTCCTTGTTCTGTCTATAATTTACCACACTAACGCGCTCCTGTCAAGAATTTTCGTTCGGTTTATTTAACAAATATGGAGGCTCAAATTTTACATTCTGCATAATCCTCGGCCCGGACTTGCAAAGCCGCGCTCTTGCGCTTCTGGCCGGAAGGGCGTAAAATGTAAGAAATCCGTAAGAGAAACCCCGCTTGATTTGTAAGAAGTTTCTGATACACTGACCCCAGCGAACGAGGAAGGAGCGACCCCAATGAGCGAGCGAGAGACCATCCTGGTGGTGGACGACGACAAGGAGATCGTGGGAGCCATCGCGGCGGCCCTGGAGAAGGAGGGATTCACCGTTCTCCGGGCCTACGACGGCATGGAGGCGCTGGACCGTGCCCTGGACCCCAACCTGCGGCTGATCCTGATGGACGTGATGATGCCCAAACTGGACGGGCTGTCGGCGGTCCTGCGCGTCCGGGAGCGGCGCAACCTGCCCATCATCGTCCTGTCCGCCAAGAGCGAGGAGAGCGACAAGGTGCTGGGCCTGAGCATGGGCGCGGACGACTACGTCACCAAGCCGTTCAGTATGCAGGAGCTGACCGCCCGGGTGCGCAGCCAGCTCCGGCGGTATACCCGGCTGGGGGACGTGAACGCCACCCCTGCGGGGGTGATCCTCAACGGCCGCCTGGCCTACGACCCCGCCGCCCGGGAGCTGTCCGCCGACGGGGAGATCGTCAAGCTCACCAACATCGAGACGGGCATCATCGACCTGCTCATGCGCAACCTGGGCCGGGTGTTCCCCGCCGAGGAAATTTACCGCCGGGTGTGGGGGGAGGAGGCCTTCTCCTCCGAGGGCACGGTGATGGTGCATATCCGGCGCATCCGGGAAAAAATCGAGCTCAACCCTCGTGAGCCAGACTATTTAAAGGTGGTGTGGGGCATTGGATACAAAATGGAAAAAAAGTAAGGCGGTTCTGGGCTTTGTGGCCTTCCTGCTTGGCATTTCTCTGCTTCTGGAGGGGGCGCTGTTCTTCGGCACCAAGTTGACCTCCTCCGGGAGCCGCCGGTGGATCTCCGACAGCTTCGCCTCCGACTGGCGGGATACCACGGAGTTTCGTGGCTTTGTCTCCCACCGACTGGAGCGGCTTATTATGATGGGGGCCGGGGGCGGAGGGCAGGTCTACAGGTACAACAGCTCCTCCGGCGGCCTGGCGCAGATGCAGACCCGGGCCGACGCTATCCACAGCGCGCTGAAAGAGGACAAAAACCTCCTCTACCGGGTGGAGAAGGAGGGGAAAGTCCTTTACAGCAACTCGGACATTCTCTCCCCAGGCATGACCTTATCCCGCCTCCCAGAGGGCTACCATTTCCTCCTGCAATTTGATGGGGAAAAGGTCAGGGTCTGGCAGGACGCAAAGGAGCTGGACATCTACGGCGACGGCTACTACCGCTTTGAGCGCATCGACGAGCCCTGTCAGTGGTACGTCCCCGGCTACAAGAATTTCACCGTGGACGAGGCGGGCAGCAAGGTAAAGGTCACCATGGCGGTGATCGACAACCCGCAGATTTTCATCAAGGGCAGCTACGGCAGCTCCGGGACCAACGAGTACAACGAGCTGTACTATCTGAAACAGAACCTGAGCACCTACCGGGAGAGCATTCTGGGCCACGCCGTCCGCATGGGCGCGGGGCTGGCCCTGGTGGCCGTTTATTTCCTCCTGCGCAGGGACAAGAAGCGGGCGGACATGGCCCTGGTCTGGGGCACAGGAAAAATCTGGTTTGAGGTGAAAATCCTCGCCGCTCTGCTGCTGGTGTTCTTCTGTATGCCCCGGATGGAGTATCTGGGGGACGTTTGGCAGGAGCTGACCTTTGCCTACGGCGATACGCCCCAGGCCTCCAGCGCGGCCGTCCCCGGAGATATCTCTATTGACTGGGAGATGCTGGACCAGCTGTCTGGCGAGGAGCGGGACATCATCCTCCAGGAGTACGGCTACGCCCAGATCGCCTCCGTGGAGCAGTCCAGCGACTTTGCCACGGCGGTGACCGTTCTCACCGAGAACGGCGGCTGGCTGCTACGGGAGTACCTGTCCGAGCTGGCGGACCACCCCCTGAACCTGCTGGTGGTCTTCTGGGGGCTGTACCTACTGATTCTCAATGACTGGCGGTATAACAAGCGCCCCTGGAGACAGGGTGTAATCGCCATGCTGGCCGCCTGGGGGCTGGACCTCCCCATCCAGAAGCGGCTGAGCCGGGTGTGCGGCCTCACCGCTCTGGCGGTCCTCCTTCTGGGGGCGGTCAACCTGAACATGCTGGTCTATGAGAGCAGCTACAACGGCGGCGTGCCCCTGGAGGCCGTCTGGGCCGTCGTCACCCCCGCCGCCCTGCTGCTCCTGGTAACCGTGGCCTTTCTCTGGCGGCTGCGCCGGCTGTGGACCGACTTCGGCGCGGTATCGGACCAGGCCGCGGCCATTCGGGCGGGCAGGCTGGAAAGGGAACTGACCTTACAGAAGGGCAGCGACCTGTCCGCCCTGGCCGACGACCTGAACCACATCGGCCAGGGCCTCCACCAGGCGGTGGAGGAGCGCACCCGCAGCGAGCGGATGAAGGTGGAGCTGGTGACCAACGTCTCCCACGACCTGAAAACCCCCCTGACTTCCATCATCAGCTACACCGAGCTGCTGGCTCAGGAGCCGTTAGACCCCCCCGCCAGCGAGTATGTCCAGATCATGGGGGAGAAGGCCCAGCGGCTGAAGGCCATGGTGCAGGACGTATTTGAGGTGAGCAAGGCGGCCTCGAGACAACTCCCGGTAAATCTGGAGCGCCTTGATTACGCCCGGTTATTACGCCAGACCCTGGCCGACATGGCTCAGGCCATCGAGGACAGCGGCCTCATCTTGCGGACCTCCATTCCGGAAACAGAGGTGCCCATCACCGCCGACAGCGACCGGCTGTACCGGGTGTTCCAGAACCTCATCGGCAACGCCTTGAAATACTCCCTGCCCGGCTCCCGGGTCTATCTGTCCCTGACAGTGGAGGGCGGGACCGCCTCCGCCAGCGTGCGGAATACCTCCGCCGCCGAGCTGAAACCGGGGACCGAGTACACCGCCCGCTTTGTCCGGGGGGACGAGAGCCGCACCGACGGCGGCTCCGGCCTGGGCCTGTCCATCGCCGACTCCTTCACCAAAGCCTGCGGCGGGACGCTGGCCGTCACCACCCAGGCCGACCTCTTCACCGCCACAGTGACCTTCCCGGTGGCCGGGTAACATTGCCTTTCCCCCCGTCCTGTGGTATATTGGAGCAAAAGGGGGAAAGGGCATGAGAAAATTCCGTGCTTTTGGGCTGTTTCTGCTCCTCTGCGCCGCGCTCACCGTCTCCGCCGGCGCAGAGGAGGCGGTATACACCGGCGCCGCCTTCGGGGCGGAGGGTTTTTCCAACTCCAAACAGCTGTGGGACGGCAGCCAGACGACCTGGTCCGCCACGAAAGACGGGGGCAGGATAACAGTCTCCCGGGAGGACGGGGTCGCTGGGCTGTATCTTCTCTTCGACCGCCCGCCCCAGCCCTGGACGCTGAACGGGACCGTCGCCTGCGGGGAGGATGGCTTCCTCCACCAGTACGTGGACGTGTCCGCCCTGCTGGGGGGCGCGCCGGCCGGGCTGACGTTGGACTTCCCGGCGGGGACCGCCCTCTCGGAAATTTATGCCTTCTCCCCCGGAGACCTGCCCGGCTGGGTCCAGCGGTGGGAGCCCCCTCTGGAGGAGGCAGACCTGATGCTGGTCTCCACCCACTCTGACGACGAACAGCTCTTCTTCGCCGGCCTCCTGCCCTACTACGCCGTGGAGCGGGAGCTGGCCGTCCAGGTGGTCTATTTCGTCCAGCACTTTGAGGTCAACGGCCAGCAGGACCACCGCCGCCCCCACGAACAGCTGGACGGCCTGTGGACGGTGGGTATCCGGAACTACCCCATCATCTCCGACTTTCCCGACCTGTACGCCGAGTCCAAAAACCGGGCGGAGGCCCTGTCCCGGGCGAAGGCGGTCTTCCGCCGGGCGGGGGCGGAGGACGAGGACTTTGTGGGCTATCTGGTATCCTGCATCCGCCGGTGCCGGCCCCTGGTGGTAGCCGGCCACGATCTGGACGGGGAGTACGGCCACGGCGCCCATGTGCTGTGCGCCGACGCCCTCACCCGGGCGGTGGAGGCCGCCGCCGGCCCCGGCCAATACCCCGGAGAGCCTTGGGCGGTGGAGAAATTGTACCTCCACCTGTATGAGGAGAACCCCGTAGTTCTGGACCTGGACACCCCTTCGGACAGGCTGGGGGGCAAGTCCCCCTTCCAGGTGACCCAGGAGGGCTTCGCCTGCCATAAAAGCCAGCACTGGACCTGGTTCTACAAGTGGATCTATGGTACAAAGGCTAATCCCATCACAAAGGCCGCCGACATCAGAACCTACTCCCCCTGCCGGTACGGGCTGTACTACACCGCGGCGGGCCCCGACGAGGCGGGCGGCGACCTCTTTGAGCACGTGGAGACCTACGCCGCCCGCCGGGCCCGGCTGGAGGCGGAGGAGCGGGCGGCCCGGGAGGCCGCCGAGGCGGAAGCGCGCCGTCAGGCGGAGGCCGAGGTGCGGGCCAAAGCGGAGGAAGAGGCCAGGGCAGAAGAAGAGGCCGCGCTGGCAGAGGCCCTCCGGCGGGAGCAGACCCGGCAGCGTACCCTGTTCCGAATGGCGGCAGTGAGTGCCGGCGCCCTGGTCCTCTGCGTCGCGCTGCTCCTTGTTGTAAAACGCCGCAAATAAAGGAAAGCGCCCCGATCCCCTGTGGGACCGGGGCGCTTTTGGCGCTGACATCCGGCTTACAGCTGCTCCATTTCCTCCTGCTCCACCACCTGGATGCCCCGTTTGGCCAGGGCGGCAGCGGCGGCGGCGTTGTCCGCCACCCGGAAGATCATATAGGCGTGGCCGGTGTCCTTCCCGCCCAGGAAGGCGTACATATACTCCACGTTCACCTGGGCATCGGTGAGGGCCTGGAGGACCTTGTTCAGCCCGCCGGGCACGTCGGGGATAGCCACCCCCAGCACGGGGGTGACATTGTGGACATAGCCCGCGTCCTTCAGCACAGTTGTGGTCTTGTACACGTCGTCCACGATGATCCGGGCGATGCCGAAGTCGCTGGTCTCGGCCAGAGAAAAGGCCCGCATGTCGATCTGATTCTGGGCCAGCACTCCGGTCATGGCGTAGAGCGCGCCGGGCCTGTTCTCCAAAAAAACGGAAATCTGCTTGATGCTCATAGTTTTTCCTCCAAATATAATGACATATTATTCTTTTCTCCCCCTTCGAGGGAGAAAAGAATAATTAAAAATTAGATTTTCCGCTTGTCGATCACCCGGACAGCCTTGCCCTCGCTGCGGACGATGGTCTTGGGGGCAACGAGAGTGACCTTGGCGGCCAGACCCAGCATGGACCGCAGGCCGTCCACCAGCTCCTTCTGCCGCTTGGCGATCTCGCCCATGTTGTCGGTGAACATCTCGGGGGTCATCTCCACCTGGACGTCCAGCGTGTCGGTGGATTTCACCCGGTCCACGATGATCTGGTAGTTGGCGGGGTAGCCGTGGTTGAGCAGGACGGTCTCGATCTGGGACGGGAACACGTTGACGCCCCGGATGATGAGCATGTCGTCGGAGCGGCCCATTGGCTTGCACATCTTCACGTGGGTGCGGCCGCAGGAGCACTTCTCCCGGGTGAGCATACAGATATCCCGGGTGCGGTAGCGCAGCAGGGGGAAGGCCTCCTTGGTGATGGAGGTGAACACCAGCTCCCCCTTGCTCCCCTCGGGGAGGACCTCGCCGGTGTCGGGGTCGATGATCTCAGCGATGAAGTGGTCCTCGTTGATGTGCATCCCCGTCTGGGCGGAGCACTCGAAGGACACACCCGGGCCGGACAGCTCGGTCAAACCGTAAATATCATAGGCTTTAATACCCAGCGTATTCTGAATGTCCTGGCGCATCTCCTCGCTCCAGGCCTCGGCGCCGAAGATGCCCGCCTTCAGGGGGATCTGGTCGGGGGTGAGGCCCATCTCCTTCATGGTCTCGCCGATGTAGGCGGCGTAGGAGGGGGTGCAGCACAGGATGGTGGCGGACAGGTCTTTGATGAACATGATCTGCCGCTCGGTGTTGCCCGAGGAGGTGGGGATGGTGAGGCAGCCCACCTTGTGGGAGCCGCCGTTCAGGCCGGGGCCGCCGGTGAACAGGCCGTAGCCGTAGGACACCTGGCACACGTCCTCGTCGGTGCCGCCGGCGGCCATGATGGCCCGGGCGCAGCAGTCCTCCCACAGGTCGATGTCGTGCTGGGTGTAGAAGGCCACCACCCGCTTGCCGGTGGTGCCCGAGGTGGACTGGATGCGCACGCACTCCTTCAGGGGCTTGGCTACCAGCCCGTAGGGGTAGGCCTCCCGCAGGTCGGCCTTGGTGATGAAGGGCAGCTTGTGCAGGTCGTCGCTGGAGCGGATGTCGTCAGGGGTGAGGCCCTTCTCCTCCATCTTCTTGCGGTAGTAGGGCACATTGTCCCAGACGTGGCGCACCTGCTTCACCAGGCGCTCGTCCTGCCACGCCTTGATCTGTTCCCGGGACGCGGTCTCGATTTCGGGCTGATAATATCTTTCCACTGGAATCATTCCTCTCGGATTATGTGTATGTTCTTTTTCTTGTAAGAAAAAGAACCAAAAAGAACTTTACGAAAAATTTCGTTTTTCTCCTTATTCGGCCAGCCGCCGCCCCAGGGCCACCCCGGCCAGGCACAGCCCCAGGCTGAGGGCCATATAGCTCCCGCCCAGGAGCCACTTTTTCTCCTCCAGGAGGGTCAGGCTCTCCAGAGAGAAGGTGGAAAAGGTGGTGAAGCCGCCGCACACCCCTGTCTTCCAGAACAGGGTCCAATTGGGGGACAGCCGCCCCTGGCCCGCCATGCCCACAATAAAGCCGATGAGCAGCGCGCCCAGAAAATTAGTGCACAGGGTGAGCAGGGGGAACTCCCCCCGCCAGGGCAGCAGGCTGATCCCACACCGGCCCGCCGCCCCCAGCGCCCCGCCGGCGGCCGCCAGAAGTACGTTCATTTCGCCAGCAGACGGCCCCGGTTCATGGTAACCTTGTTCTTGCCGCCGAAGTCCATGTCAAAGATGACGGTCACCGTGACCGGAGGGGCGGGCAGCAGGTCAAAGACCCGCTCGGACTCCCAGTCCGCCAGCTCCGCGAAGTTTTCCTTGGCAAAGCCGTCGTAGGCAGACCCGTCCGCCGTCATATCCATGTTGATTCGGGCCTCGTAGCCCTTGTCCCCCTGGGTGATGGAGATGGCGTATTTGGCGGAATTGATAAACTCGCTGGGCAGATTCTCCTTGAAGAACTGCTTCAATGCCTGGGCGTTGGCGTCGTTGACCTCCTCCACTTTCTTGCCGCCGCCAAAGAGGTTTGATAAGAATCCCATGTTTCATCGTTCCTTTCCATGTTTTAAATAGTTTAAAGGGTGGTTTTATGCCCTCTTTCCCAACTCAAAGGCCTTTTTATTCAGCTCCAAAAACTTCGGGGGCACCATGGCCTCCAGGGATTCCTGCCAGGCCTCGTCGGGCAGGTCGAAGTAGTGGGACAGCCGGCCCATAAGGACGATGTTCACCGCCTTGGCGGACCCGGCCTCCTCGGCCAGCTTGAGGCAGTCCAAAGCGTCCACCTTTGCCCCGGCGGCCCGCATCTTCTCCACCAGATTGTTCGGGTAGGAGGCCGCGCCGGTGATGACGGGCATGGGGTCGATCTGCTGGGTGGAGGTGACGATCTGGCCGTCGGGCTTGAGGTAGCTCAGCCACCGGGCGGCCTCCAGCAGCTCGAAGGAGACGATGTAGTCCGCCTCCCCCTTGTCGATGACGGGGGAGTTCACCTTGCTGCCGTAGCGGACGTAGGTCACCACCGACCCGCCCCGCTGGGACATGCCGTGGACCTCGGATACCTTCACGTCGTGGCCCTGTTCCATGAGAAGGTGGCCCAGCAGCTTGGAGGCCAGGAGGGAGCCCTGTCCCCCCACGCCGACGATCATGATATTTTTGGTTTCCATCTCTCAACCCTCCTTCCTGGTGCTCTGGAACGCCTGGACGGGACACAGCTGCTCGCACACGCCGCAGCCCACGCAGAGGGTGGCGTCCGCATGGGCCTTGCCCTCCCTGATGGAGATGGCGGGACAGCCGATCTTCATGCAGCTGCGGCAGCCCACGCACTTCACGGGGTCCACAGCAAGCGGAGCCTCATGCTTGACATACTTCAGCAGGGCGCAGGGCCGGCGGCTGATGATAACCGAGGGCTCGTCCGCGGCCAGCTCCTCCTTCACGGCGGCCTCGGTGGCCTTCAAATCGTAGGGGTCCACCACCCGCACCCGATGGAAGCCCATGGCCTTACACAGAGCCTCCAGGTCGATCTTGCCGGCGGGGTCCCCCTTGATGTTGTAGCCGGTGGTGGGATTCTGCTGGTGGCCGGTCATGCCGGTGATGGAGTTGTCCAGGATGATTACCGTGGAGTTGGACTGGTTGTAAGCGATGTTGGCCAGCCCGGTCATCCCTGAGTGCATGAAGGTGGAGTCACCGATGACGGCCACCGTCCTGCTCTCGGACTCGGCCCCACGGGCCTTGTTGAAGCCGTGGATAGCGGAGATGGAGGCCCCCATGCACAGGGTCATATCCATAGCGGCCAGGGGGGCGACAGCGCCCAGGGTGTAGCAGCCGATGTCCCCAAGGACGGTGACCTTGTTCTTGCTCAGGATATAGAACAGTCCCCGGTGGGGGCAGCCGGCGCACATGACGGGGGGCCGGGGGGGGATGGGGTCGTCGATGGATTTTCCGGTATGTACCTCCCCGCCCAGCTTGGCGGCAATGAGATTCTGGGAGAATTCCCCCTCCATGGGCAGCACATCCTTGCCGGAGACAGCAAGGCCCAGGGCTTTACAGTGGTTCTCTATAATGGGGTCCATCTCCTCCACGACCACAAGCCGCTCCACTTTACCGGCAAAGTCCTGGATCAGCTTCACAGGCAGAGGGTTGGCCATCCCCAGCTTCAACACGGAGACGGAATCTCCAAAGACCTCCTTCACATACTGGTAGCTGGTGGAGGAGGTGATAACGCCGATTTTTGTGCCCCCCATCTCCACCCGGTTGATGGGGGCGGTCTCCGCCCACTGGGCCAGTTTCCGGGTGCGCTCCTCCACAAAGGGGTGGCGCTGGATGGCGTTGCCGGGCATCATCACATACTTGGCGATGTTTTTCTCATAGGGCTTTATTTCGGGCTCCGACCGGGGGGAGGTCGCCACCAGGGACTGGGAGTGGGCCACCCGGGTGCACATCTTCAGCAGCACCGGGGTGTCAAACTCCTCGGACAGCTCATAGGCCAGCTTGGCGAACTCCAGGGCCTCGGCGGAGTCGGAGGGCTCCAGCATGGGAACCTTGGCGGCGATGGCGTGGTGGCGGGAGTCCTGCTCGTTCTGGGAGGAGTGCATCCCCGGGTCGTCGGCCACGCCGATAACAAGCCCGGCGTTGACCCCGGTGTAGCTCATGGTGTACAGGGGGTCGGCGGCCACGTTAAGGCCCACGTGCTTCATGGCGCAGAAGGACCGCTTCCCCGCCAGGCAGGCCCCGAAGGCGGTCTCCATGGCCACCTTCTCGTTGGGGGCCCACTCGCAGTAAATCTCGGGGTATTTCACGGCCTCTTCGGTGATCTCGGTGCTGGGGGTGCCGGGGTAACTGGAGATGACGCAGCACCCCGCCTCATACAGTCCACGGGCAACGGCGGCGTTGCCCAGCATCAGTTGTTTCATGTCGTTTTCCTGCTTTCTGTTTGGTTTTGTTCTGTAGGGGCCGACGACCTCGGCGGCCCGTCCGGATCGTGCAACATGGCGGGCCGAGTCGTCCCGCCCTACAGCCGGCGGCGGCCACAGGCCGCCCCTACAGCTCGTCTTTTTCGTGCAGCCCCTCCCGGGCGATGACCTCCCGCATTACGCCTCCGGCCCCATTGTCCAGCATGGACCGCCGGACCCGGCTGATGGTGGCGCTGGAGGCCCCGGTCCTGTCCAGAATATCCAGATAGACCAGCCCCTGCTGTAAGTACACCGCCACATCAAACCGCTGCTCCAGGCTGCGCAGCTCGGTGGGGGTGCACAGATCGTCGAAAAACCGGCAGCACTCGTCCAGATCCTTCAGCTTCAGGATGGTCTCATACAGGGCCATGCTCCGCTCCCGCTTTTCCGCCTTTGCCATAGCAATACACTCCTTATACTTAATTTAGCATCCGGGGAAATTTATTTGTGTAAAGTGTAGCACAGGAAAGCGTGGAAGTAAAGACCGGGCCCCCGAAAATTTTTGGTAGGCTGGAATTTTCTTGACAAAGGGGGAAAAATGCGCTACACTACTTTAGCGGTTAAAATCAATAAAGTACTGCGGAATATATCCGTTTTGGAAAGGAAAGAGTAATATGCCCATCACCGACCTGTTGGAGCGCAACAGCAAGCTGTACGGCGACGAGCCCGCCCTGGTGGAGATCAACCCCGAGGTCCGGGAGGAGCAGCGGGTCTCCTGGCAGGAGTATGAGCTGATCCAGCCCACCGGCGACGCCCCCTACCGCCGGGAGATCACCTGGTCGGTCTTTGACGAGAAGGCCAACCGGGTGGCCAACATGCTGCTCAGCCGGGGCATCCGCAAGGGCCAGAAGGTGGCCATTCTGCTGATGAACTGCCTGGAGTGGCTGCCCATCTACTTCGGCATTTTAAAGACAGGGGCCATCGCCGTCCCTCTCAACTTCCGCTACACCTCCGACGAGATCGACTACTGCCTCAAGCTGGCGGATGCCGACGTGCTCTTTTTCGGCCCGGAGTTTACCAGCCGGATGGAGCCCATCGTGCCCAAGATCAACCGGCAGATGCTGCTGTTCTTCGTGGGAGAGCACTGCCCCTCCTTCGCCGAGAACCATCTCCGGGCCACCGTCAACTGCTCCAGCCGCCCCCCAAAGGTTCTGGTGGACGACGAGGACGAGGCGGCCATCTACTACTCCTCGGGCACCACCGGCTTCCCCAAGGCCATTCTGCTGAAACACACCGCCCTGATGCAGTCGGCCCGGATGGAGGCCATCCACCACGAGACCACCCACGAGGACGTCTTCCTCTGCATCCCGCCCCTGTACCACACCGGGGCCAAGATGCACTGGTTCGGCTCCCTGTTCACCGGAAGCAAGGCGGTGCTGCTCAAGGGCAACTCCCCCTCCGCCATCTTTGAGGCGGCCAGTCAGGAGCGGTGCACCATCGTCTGGCTGCTGGTGCCCTGGGCCCAGGACATCCTGGCGGCCCTGGACCGGGGCGAGCTGAAAATTGAGAATTTTCACCTGTCCCAGTGGCGGCTGATGCACATCGGGGCCCAGCCGGTGCCCCCCTCCCTCATCAGACACTGGCTGCAGTACTTTCCCCACCACAAGTACGACACCAACTACGGCCTGTCCGAGTCCACCGGCCCGGGCTGTGTCCACCTGGGGGTGGACAACGTCCATAAAGTGGGGGCTATCGGGGTCCCCGGCTACGGCTGGAAGATCAAAATCGTAGACGAGCAGAACCAGCCCGTCAAGCAGGGCGACGTAGGCGAACTGTGTGTCAAGGGCCCGGGCGTGATGGTGTGCTACTACCACAACCCGGAGGCCACCGCCGAGGTGCTGGAAAACGGCTGGCTCCACACCGGCGACATGGCCCGCCAGGATGAGGACGGCTTTGTCTTCCTGGTGGACCGGAAGAAGGACGTTATCATCTCCGGCGGCGAAAACCTGTACCCCGTGCAGATCGAGGACTTCCTGTCCGCCTACCCCAAGGTCCACGACGTGGCGGTGATCGGCCTGCCCGACAAGCGGCTTGGGGAGATGGCCGCCGCCATCATCCAGGTAAAGGAGGGCATGACCTGCACTGAGAGCGAGATCAACCAGTTCTGCATGGACCTGCCCCGGTATAAGCGCCCCCGGAAGATCATCTTCGCCGACGTCCCCCGAAACCCCACCGGCAAGATCGAAAAGCCCAAGCTGCGGGAGAAGTACTGCGGCGTGCGCCTGGTGGAGGCGCAGAATCAGGGATGAAAAAGCAGCGGAGGAGCAAAACTCCTCCGCTGTTTTCCTTTTGTAACTGAATTGTCTATTCTCTGTAACGATTTTCCCGGCTGTCCGGAATATCATAGAAATCCCATTCCGCCGACAAAGGGAGGCCCGTTATGAAATTATTCGTCCTGTACCTGCTCCTGACCCTGTGCCTGACCGGCCATGCCTCCTTCCAACCCCAGAGGGCCGATATTCCCCCGGGAGACTACGCCCCCTGGCAGGAGGCCTACGCCGGATTTTTAACAAACCTGCGTTCGTCGGAATACCGGCACACGCTGGGGGAGTTCGGCTTCCCTGGGGACGATATGCCCAGCGATTCCTACTCCCTCTACGACGTGGACAAGGACGGCGTCCCCGAGCTCTTCTTAAAGTGCGGCACCTGCGAGGCGGACTATCACACGTTTGGCTACACCTTCCGCGGCGGGCAGGTCTCCAGTTTGGGCTCTTTCCCGTCGGGCCACTCCTCTCTGTACACCGTCCCGGGGGAGGACGGGATCATTTACCACGAGGGCCACATGGGCTATGGGAGCATAGAAAAATTTTCCATGGCGGGCGGCGGAATCATCGGCCCCTGGGAGACCCTGCTCACCGAAACCGAAGAGGATACCCGCCGCGACGGCTACACCGACCCCGGCGCGCTGGTTCCCGGCTCTCAGCTCATCCCCTCCCACTACACCTGCACCCAGTTCCGCCCGGCGGACAGCCCCGCCCTGTTGCTGCCCATCTACGATTACCAGGGCCGGGAATTTCCCGCTCCCATGGAGGAGGCGGAGGTGCGGGCGGCCATCGGCAAGGTGCTGTATGAAAACGCCCCCTTCTTCGGCGTGTCCGGGGACGGCTTCCACGGGGACACCGGTCCGGTCACCCTGGAGGAATACCTCCAACCCGAGGCGGCCTATCCTTACGGAAAACAGCCCCTGAAGCTCGAAAAAACCGCCTGGGCCGACGTGAACGGCGATGGTCAGACCGACTGTCTCCTATGGCTGGAGCAGGAGGAGGAAAAATGGACCAATACGTTCTGCACAGTCCTCAGCCTGGAAGAAGGGCAGGTTTACGCGTACTTTTTTGACAGCGTCCGGGATGTGGCAGTGGAGCCTGACGGCACAGTAACCTTTCAAATCTATAAGGATTACTGGGCACGGGCCTCCTTCTATAAAAACCAAAGTTACACCGTCCCTGCGCTTGAGCCGATCCACAGAGACAGCTTGTCCTGGGACACTTTCACATAACATAAAAGCGCCCTGCGGCTTGTTTGGCCACAGGGCGCTTCTCTTACAGATATTCCACAAAGGTCTCCAGCTGTGTCCAGGACAGGTCCAGGTCCTCAATGGACTGCCAGCTGGGGAAGTTGTCCTCCAGCTCCCGCCAGGTGAGGAACCAGAAGTCGTATTCGATGCCCAGGTGGGCGGGGAGGATATCCTCGATGATTTTTTTCAGCTCCTCGAACCCCTGGGGCACCCCGGCCACCCCGGGGAAGGAGACGGACGCCTGCCCCTTTCCCAGTTCCCTCACCACGGCGGGAACGCCGCAGCCGGCGACGGTGTCATTGATGGCGGCCAGCGTAAAGCTGTCCCCGCCGATGCGCAGCAGGGCGGCCAGGGCGGCGGCCAGCTTCCGGGGGTCTGTGGCCACCGGCCTCCGGGCCAGGAGGGAGGCGATCTTCTCCAGCCCCCAGCCCTCCGCCGTGGTCAGCGAGGCCTCCTTCTGGATGTCCTCCAGCCGGGCCAGCACCCCATCCAGGGCCTCGCCCTGGGCGTCCAGCTCGCCGCCGTTGAAGGGGGCCGTCAAATCATAGACCCCCAGGGGACGCAGCAGGTCCCGCAGATATTGGGCGTGGCTCATGACTTCTCCTCCACGCTCAGCGTACCCAGTATGGGCAGCTGGTCCTTCTCCACCGGCACATCGGCCGCCGGGGCGGCGATCACATAGTTGGCCACCCCGCCACAGTTGTAAATCAGGTGTCCCAGCCGGGCCCGGAGCACGTCCTGTCCCAGCAGCTTTCCGGTAAACCACCCCCGGACGGCCGCCTCCACCCGGTCCAGCACCTCCTCCTTGTTCCGGCCCTCCTCCGGCTCCACCTGGACCTGGATATTTACCGTCACCGTCTCCGGCGCCCGGACCTCCAGGTCCACGGCGATCTCCCGCCGCTCCTCAAAGTAGTCCAGGAGGGTGTCCAGCAGCGCCTCATCGGGCACGCCGGCCAGGGTGGCGGGCACGATATCCACCGACCCCACCCCCCGGGGCCTGGAGACCACCGCGGCAGCGGCCACCTGGTCGAAGGACAGCGCCTCCTGCTCATAGAAGGCGGCGTTGGCTCCGTTGGGCAGCCGCTTGAAGGTGTCCAGCACTCGCTCCCGCAGGGCCTCATCCCCCTCGCCGTCCGCCCCTCCGGCGAAGGGCTGGGGGTTGGCGCAGGCGGCGATCCCCATGGGGGCCACCGCCATGGACACGATGGCCCCGGCGGAGATGTTGCCCGCCGCCCCGGCCTCCAGCGCCCGGACAGGCACATCCGCCGTCAGCGCACCCGCCTCCAGGACGCCCTCCTCCTCCGTCTCAAAGCGGACCAGTCCCGCCGTCATGCACACCGTCCCCTTGGGGATGCTTCTGGGCGTCCCGGCGGCCTCCCCGGCGGTAAAGCGCACCGTCCCCCGGGCGGCCACCGGCTGCTTGCGCTCCAGCCCCCGCAGCCGGGCGTGGGCGTCCAGATATTCCCCCTCCGCACTTTGGGGAAAGGCCTGCCGGACCACCCAGTCCGCCTGGATGTACAGCGCGCACACCTGGGCGGCCACGGCGTACAGCCGGGCCGACAGGTCGCACCCCTCCCGGGGCTCCAGCCCCGTCCGCTCCCCGAAGCTGGCCAGCAGCTCCTGATAGATCTCGTCAGCGGTTTTCATTGTCCCTCCTCCTTTACACCGGGAGCTGAGCCACAAGCTCTTCTCCCTGCCAGTCCAGATATACGGTGAGCCGCCCCGTCTCCCCCTCCTGGGCCAGCTCCACCCCCCGCACCGACAGGTCAGGCTCCTCCCGGAGGGCCTCGGTCACATACTGGGCGGCCAGGGCCTGCCGGGCGGAGGGCTTCTCCCGCCCCAGCCAGTACAGCCGGCTGCCCAGCTCGGGCATAAAGGGCAGGGCCCCCCGCCGGGCGGTGAGGCGGTACAGCACCCGGGCCAGCATCTCCTCGCCGCCGTTCAGGGCGGTCAGCCCGCCCGCGCCGTCGGGGACGTAGTCCCCCCGGCTCAGCTTCCACTCCATGCTTCTTCCTCCTTACCCCAGCAGGTCGATCACGATATCCCGCACCACGTCGTACAGTGTCCGGCCGTTGAGATACAGGTCCCCAGTCAGCTCCAGCCGGTCCTGGCCCAGAAAGACGGAGCTCTCCCCGCCCTTCAGCCGCACCTCCCCGGGCTCCAGCTCCGCCTCCTCCTGGGCCACCCCAAGCAGGCAGGGGGCCTCCCCCTCCACCCCCGCTTTGAGCACCAGCACCTTGTCCCCGGCGGTGGGCCGCCAGCTGTAGCCCCCGGGCCCATATACGCCGATCCACCGCCGCTCGCCCCCCAGGCTCACCCCGGCCGGGTCGCCGCCCAGAGTCACGGTGCCCAGCTCCGCCGCCGGCTCGCCCGACCGCGGGTTCCGATTCCGTTCCGATGTCCACATGGTCGTTCACCTCAACAATCATTTTCATAAGAGGCGGCGGGCCGAGTCGTCCCGCCCTACAATCAGAAGCTCTCTCTGTGTAGGGCGCGACGACCCCGGCGCGCCGCAGCTGATTTCTGTAGTCAAACGGTAAAATTGGGATTTGCCAGCTCCATGCGGCTCCAGTACCCGCTCCCGTCCATCCCCACGGTCACCTGGGCAGCCCGGTAGCGGCCGTTCCAGTCCCAGCCCTTCCGCTGGACGGTCACCAGTTCCCCCGGCCAGACGCAGAAGGCCTCTCCCACGGTGATCTCCAGCCGCTCCAGCTCGGAGGCGGACCGGTCCAGCTGAAACTGGCCGGAGTAGCGCATGGCCTTGTAGCTGCTCCGGGAGGGCATGGTGATCACCCGGCGGGCCCGGCCCCCGGCCCGCCGGAAGGCCGCGTTCTCCACCCGCTCTACCTTGCCGCTCCAGCGGTCCCGCACCAGCACCTGGGACAGCACGCCGTAGCGCCTGTCCCGCCGCACCATGGAGATCACGGGGGTGGTGTCGTCCACCACCCGCTCCCGGCTGTCGTCCCAGCCGGAGAGCACCAGCCGCCCCTGCCGGTCAAACCGGGGGGCCGCGCCGCCGTAGTACCGGGCGAAGTCGTAGACCACCGACCATTCACTGCTCCCGCTCGCCACCGAGAAGCGGGACACCGGGGGCAGCCAGGCCCCCGGCGCCGCTGTGATCCCGTAGGGCGTCACGTGGTCCCGGAGGATGTCCGCCTGAGTGGCAAGCTGGTAGTCCTCCCCCAGGGCCTCGTTGTCCAGCAGCAGGGCGGCCATCCCCCGCCCGGACGCCTCCAGCAGGCGGCCGGAGGAATTTACCGACACCTCGCACTCGTCCACCACTCCGGTGAACACCCGCTCCCCCTGGTGCTCCGCCCGGAAGCCCGTCCACGCCTCCGGCTTCACCGCGTTGCCCGCGTCCCAGCCGCACCGGATCCAGAAGCTGTCGCAGGGCACCCCGGCGGTGTACTCCATCCGCCAGGCCAGAGGCGGGGGGAGGGCCCAGCTCCCCCCGGCCGCGTCAGTCATATAGGCGGTCACCGCACCCGCACCTCCTGCCCCACATAGATCAGGTTGGGATTTTTGATCTGGGGGTTGAGGGCCACCAGCTCCTTCAGGTCCACGCCGTACCGCCGGGCCAGCCCCCACAGGGTGTCCCCCTTCACCACCCGGTGGTACTCGGGCTGTGCCGCCGTCTGGACCGCCGCCCCGGACAGGCTCCGGGCGGGCTCCGCTGCCCGGTCGGCCACCCCCCGGTAGCGGCCTACCTCCTCCCAGAATTCGAAGGAGTAGCGCACATAGTCGGGCCGGGGAGTCTGTTCCAGCCGCAGCGCCACAAAATAGGCGTCGGCCGCCTGCCAGAGGGGATGGACCAGCAGCCCCGTCCCCCCCTCGTAGAAGAGGCAGGCCAGCCGCTGAAACTCCTCATAGGCCCCCGGCCCCACAAACTCCCCCGAGCCCTTCATCACCCGGTGGCCCATCCCCAGATCCTGGAGCTGGTAGCGCCCGAAGGGCATCTTGTGGGCCGCCATAGCCCTCTGAAAGTCGATGGAGTAAATTCTGGGGTTGTGGGGCCAGGTATAGCCTTTATAGCGCATGGGCGATAAATCCATCTGCTCTCCTCCTCAGTACAAATAGAAGCCCCCGTCATACCGGCGGCTGTCCCGGCGGAAGGCCCGGTCGGCCTGTTCCGCCCATATCATCTCTCCCGACGCGGGAGAGCCGGAGGGGACAGGTCCTCCCCCCGGCGCCTCAACCTCCGGCACGCCGCCGGAAATCCACCCTGAAGCAGGTCCGCGCGGGGGGACGGAACCGCTGTTCCGCCGTCCGTCTCGCCTGGCCGGGACCCCCTCAAGCTCCGGCGGCGGCAAAAACCCTTCCCGGCCGCCGTCCCCGGCGCCCGCCGTCTGGAGGGACTGGAGGGAGCGCTCCGCGCCCCCGTCCACCTCTAAACTGCCGCCCCGATCCACATTTTGCCGGGAATCAAATCCGTCTTCGGTGATCGCTCTCTCGAGCTCCGATGTCACCCGGCTCCTCCTCCAGGGATTTTTCTCCCTCCGGCGGATGTTCGGGACAGCTTCCGCGTTTTTCTCTTCGCCGGCGGAAAACGTCCCCATCTGCCGCAGCCGCCGGGCCAGAACCTCCAGCCCTTCCAGGGCCTCCTCCAGATAGTCAGTCAGGGTTCCCGCCTCCCTTCATCTCCAAAAACCGTCCGGGGTCAAAGGCGGGATTGGCGGCCGCCTCCCGGCCGGCCTGCTCCCGGCCGCACGCCGGGCAGCGCTCCTCCAGCGCCCTGCTCCGGCAGTCGGGACACAGCTGGTCCAGTCCCGGATCGTTTGCCCGGCGGAAGGCGCTCCACCGGGCGGCCAGCGCGCCGATCTCTCCCGCCGTCAGCCCGGCCAGCACCGCCGTCCCGTCGGGGTACACAGGCGTTTTGCTCTCCTCATCCTCCAGCGCCCGGGCCAGGAGACAGGCGTTGTCACACAGCGCCCGCTCCCGCCTGTCCTTTGCCAGCCCGGCCGCCTCTCTCCGGGCCTGGAGCAGCTCCAGCGCCGTCAGCGGCCGCAGCGTCCGGCCGCCGCCCAGGGATACCCCGGTCACGACTGGATCTCGATGCGCCGGGAGGCCACCAGCGAGACCTTCTCCAGCACCATGCTCCCGATGCTGGCGCTCTCCTGAATGGCGCTCCACTGGCATCCGGAGTAGATCACCTTCCGGTCCGGCTTGCAGATCACCAGGGAGAAGTCCTTCATGTCGTAAAAGTTCAGACCGTCCCGAATGGCCTGATCGGTGGCGTAGAGCCTGCTCAGCTCGATCACATGGGCGGCCTGGCCGGGGGAGGTGGCCACCGGCTCCGACTCCCCAAAGGCCTCCACCGCCGTGCTGCTCTTGGTGGTCCTGGCCGCGTAGCTCTGCACCACCGCCACCCGCACGCCATCCGCCTCCAGGTAGATGTCGCTGCTGGTGGGAAATCCAGGAATACTCATTCTTCCGCCTCCTTAAACAGTGATGTGCGCCGTGAGCCAGATCTGGTTCAGCCCGTGGGCCACGGCAAAGGAGAAGTCCACCAGGCACCGGGAGGGGTCGGTACTGTCGGCGGACACGTTCACCCCGTCGTAGCCGGTAATGATCTCCCGGGCCAGCTTGTTCTCCAGCTCCAGCACCACCTGGGACCGGATGGCCCCCCGGCTCTGCTGGGTGTTTTTGGCCCGGCGGAACTTGGTCCGCAGGGTGGAGCGCAGGCCGGGGATCACGTCGTCCACCACCCGGATGGCCGACAGGTCCCGCCAGGTGGCGTCCGCCGCGCCGCCGGAGACGGTGCGGGTGGTCACCCCCCGGACCACGCTGACCACGCCGCCCAGGCTCTCCACCGGGGTGACGCCGCCCAGGATCAGCAGGTCGATGTCGTTGTCCTCCAGCCGGGCGGACAGGCCGTTCAGCCCTTTCAGCTCCGCGCCTCCCAGGGGGACGGCGGGGTCGTTCTCCCCGGCGATCACCCCCGCCACAGCGGCGGCCAGCCCCAGTCCGGAGAGGGCCGCGCCCTGGCCGTCCACCCCGCCGGGGGCTGCCAGCACCACCCGCTCGTGATTGAGCTCCTTTGCCCGGGCGATCAGCTGCTCCACAGTCTCGTCCTTGGCTCCCGCTACCACGCACAGGCGCTCCCTGCGCTGGCTGGAGGCCTCCGCCACGCTGTCGCGCAGCTTTTTCTGCACCGTGATGTCGGTGCTGTCGCAGATGACCAGGGCAATGTCCTCCAGTCCGGCGATGGCGGCAAAGGCCGCCTCATAGCCGTCGGCAGAGGAGACGGCCGCCGCCGCCACGCCGGAGGCCCCGTTTTTCAGGGCCAGCCGGATCAGCTCCGCCATGCCCTCGCTTCCCTGATCCCCGAACAGGGTCAGGGCCTGGTCGTAGCTGGTCACGGTCTGGACCGTCCCCGCCTGGACCGCGGTGTTGATGCCCGCCAGGCCCACCAGCCGGCCGGCGCCGCTGCCGCTGACCAGACCGGACGCGTCGTAGGAGGAATACACCCCCGGACGCTGATGTACGGTAATACTCATTCTTTTACCACGCCTCTCAATTCAAAATCGGTAAACGCGCCGCCCGCGTCCACCGCGGCGCTGAGATAGAGGGTAAAGACCGCCGTCACCGGCCGTTTCAGCCGCCGGCTCTCCCCATCCCGCACCGTTTCGCCGCAGGACAGCTCCTTCAGCACCATTCCCTCTGGGCCCTCGAGGAGCAGGGCTCCGGCCAAAGCGTCAAAGGCGGCCTGCAAGACCTCCCCGTCCCCCCGTTCCGGGGCGTAGAGGTCCAGCCCGAAGGTGAGCTCGGCCCGGTGTCCGTACCGCTCCTCCCACCGGCCCGTCTCCTCCTGAAACCGCTCCCCCAGGTAGTTCTGGAACCCGGAGCTCACCGCCCTGCACCCCCGGAGGGAGACCACCGCCACCGGCCGGGCCTCCTCTCTCCGGGGGGCGGCCGGGAAGGCGGTCACGGCGGGGACGCCCCGCCTGCTGAGGTGATCGGCCAGCTCACGGCTGACCTTTTCCAGTCCCACGCTCACGGCGCAGCCTCCTCTCCGGGGTAGAGGATCGCCCGCCAGTGGGGGCAGACGCCCTCCCCCACCAGATGGGCCGACCCCACCCGGTACTCCCGGCCCCGCCACTCCACCACGGTGTCCAGGTCCAGGGGGTGTCCGGCGGGACCCAGGTAGCGGAACCGGTCCCGCCTGCCCAGCCCCAGGGGGGAGGCGGTCTCCTGCTCTGCCCCCCGGTCCAGAAGGGGCTGGACCATGGCCTTGCAGGACACGGTCTTCGTTCCCCGCAGTGTCACGTCCTGCCCGAAGCGGTCCAAAATTTCGCTCCACATTCGTTCCATCATCCCGCTACCCCCTGAAAGACAAATCCGGTGTCCCCCAGCCAGGGGGCCAGCAGCCCCTCGGCCTGAGCGGACAGGCTCTTTCCAGCCAGCCCGCCGCTTCCGCTCTCCTTCCGGATGGTCAGGTCCCCGGCGGTAAAGGAGGCCACCTCGCCGGACCTGCCGCCCGTCATCCCGGACAGCCAGTCCATCACCAGCATGGCCGCGGCCAGTGAGAAGGCGGGCCCGCAGTCCTCCGGAGCCACGCCCGCCCGCAGCCGCCCGGACAGCCATTCGCTCACCGCCTGGACCAGAGGAAGCAGCAGCTCCTCCTGGTCCTGAGGCGCTCCCATCGCCCCGCACAGGGCCAATATCTGCTCCGTCATATCAGGCAGTCTTCAGCACCTGGCTGGCCTTGTTGAACACCTTGGCAAAGCCGCTGATGGTGGTAATGGCGGCCCGCTCCAGCTGGCGGTCGATCAACTTGTCATACTCCACCATCACGCCGCCGCTCTGGACCATCTCCAGAGCGAAGCGGCGGTCCAGACCGATGGCGGTCTTCTCGGGCAGCACGGAGGTGCGCAGCAGGGTGGCGCCCAGGGGAGTGGTCAGCTTGCCGGTGCCCTGGAAGTTCAGCCCGGTGAGGGGGTTCTGGAACTCGGGCAGCTTGAGCAGCTGGAGCATCACGTCCCCGGACACCAGCAAAGTGTTCATGGTGTAGGGGTCAAACTTGGCCCAGAAGTCCACTAGGGCGCCGTAGTCCAGGTCCTTGCCGGCGGCGATGGAGGTCACGGCGGCGGGATTCTGGTTGCCGTCCCCGTTGATGAGCACATCCACCGCATCCTCCAAGTGGGTGCAGGCGATGTGTGCGCCGATCTGCCGCAGGGTGACGGAGAACAGATCCAGCTTCTGGAAGCGCACCGCCTCATAGCTGGCCACCAGCATCCGGCCCCGCTTTTTCAGTTTGACCAGATTGGCCTGCACCTTGATGGTGGTGGAGGGAATGGCCGCCCCCTCGTTCACCGGCTTCAGTTTCTTCTCCTCACCTCCAGACTCAGAGGTGATGGAGCGGTAGTCCATCCCGTCGATCTTGGTAATTGCGGCGGTGATGTGGGGCAGGACGTCCCCCTCCTCCATTCCCTGGCGGACGGTGCGGGCGATGTACTCGGGGAAGAGGACAGCGGCGTCCGAGGTGCGGAAGAAAGCCTCCACCGGGTCGCTGGCCTCCCCTTTCACTTTAATGCCGAACCGCTTCAGCTGCCGCTGGAAGGCGTCCAGTCCCTCCAGGCTGGTGCCCTTGTACCGCTCGCTGGGGTCCTGACTCTCCAGTACCTGGCTGAAGGACCGCCCGCTCTCCCGGTACATCCTTGTCCAGCTTCAGATTGTCGTAGTAATATGCCATGCTTTATACCTCCTATTACAATATAATTTGGTTGGAACCCTTGGCAGCCAGCCGGGGGTTTCGTCCG
>CANSSJ010000017.1 GCA_947649625.1 uncultured Bacillota bacterium
CAACGGCGGCTTCGGCATGGTGCTGGACGGCTCCGAGCGGGTGGACACCATCCTGCGCATGTCCATGCCCTGGGACACCATGGTGGGCGTCTCCCGCCGCAACTGGGCGGGCAACCCCAACTCCATGTCCACCGTGGCCGAGTACAACGAGATGTACAAGGGCCAGGACCACATCACCATGCCCTACATCGCCGACGATGCTGTCATCGCTGAGGCACTGAAGAGCATCCAGGGCTGATTGTCAATGTCCGTAGGGGCGGCCTGTGGCCGCCCGCGGGCGCTCACAGAGCGCCCCTGCATACGAATAAGCCAATGATTCAAGAGGGGGCGTCCCAGACGTCCCCTCTTTTGGAAAGGAATGACAATATGAAAACCATTGTCACCAACATCGGTATGCTGGCCACCCCTCAGGGCTCCGGCCCCAAGAAGGGCCCCGAGCAGGGGAACATTCAAATCCTCAAGGACGCCTGGGTTCTCATGGAGGACGGCCTGATCTCCCAGGTGGGCACCGGCCCTGCTCCGGCGGCGGACAGCGTGATCGACGCCCAGGGCAGGCTGGTCACCCCCGGTCTGGTGGACGCCCACACCCACCTGATTTTCGGCGGCTGGCGGCAGAACGAGCTGGGCTTAAAGCTCCACGGCAAGACCTACCTGGAGATTCAGAACGCCGGGGGCGGCATCCAGTCCACCACCAACGCCACCCGTCAGGCCACCGAGGAGGAGCTGACCGAAAAGGCTGCCCGGGCGCTGGACGAGATGCTCCATTTCGGCGTTACCACCTGCGAGGCCAAGAGCGGCTACGGCCTTGCCACCGAGCATGAGCTGAAAGCCCTGCAAGTCATCAAAAACCTGAACGACCGCCACGCTATGGACATCGTCGCCACCTTCATGGGGGCACATCTGGTCCCCGCCGAGTACAAGGCCAACCGGGCGGAGTACATCCGGCTGGTCTGCGAGGAGATGATGCCCAGGGTGAAGGAGCAGGGCATTGCCAAATACTGCGATGTCTTCTGCGAGGCCGACACCTTCACCGTGGAGGAGTCCCGGCAGGTGCTGGAGGCCGGTCTGAAATACGGCCTGCGGCCCAAGATCCACGCCGACGAGATCGAGGCCATCGGCGGCTCCCAGCTGGCCGGTGAGATCGGGGCCATCTCCGCCGAGCACCTCATCGTCTGCCCCCCGGAGGGCATCGCCAGCATGGCGAAGGGCGGCACCATCGCCTGCCTGCTCCCCGCCACCAGCTTCTATCTGGGGGCCGTCTTCGCCCCCGCCCGGGACATGGTCAACGCCGGCGTCCCCGTGGCCATGGCCACCGACTTCAACCCCGGCTCCTGCCCCTGCCTCAACCTCCAGTTTGTCATCAATCTGGGGTGCCTCAAGTATAAGCTCACCCCGGAGGAGGTCCTCACCGCCGTCACCCTCAACGCCGCCGCCGCCATCGACATGGCGGGCAAAGTGGGCTCCGCCGAGCCCGGCAAGCAGGGCGACCTGGTGATCTGGGACGCCCCCGATCTGGACTACATCTGCTACCGCATGGGGAGTAATCTGGCGAAGACCGTCATCAAAAAGGGTGCGGTGGTGGTTGGCTGATGGACCGCACCGACTATCAGATTTTGAATCTCCTCCAGGGGGACAGCCGCACCACCCTGAAATCCATCGGGGACCGGGTGGGGCTCACCGCCCCCGCCGTGTCGGAGCGCATCCGCCGCATGGAGGACAAGGGGGCCATCAAGAGCTTCTCCATCAATGTGGATCGCACGCTGCTGGACAGCAGCCTGACCGGGTTTATCCTGGTGGCGGTCTTCCCGGACAAGTACAATCTGTTCTGCCGGTTCTGTGAGGAGACCCCCTCCATCACCGCCCACCACCACCTGGTGGGCAAGCTCAACGCCCTGCTGCGCTTCGCGGTCAAGGACACCCGCCAGCTGGACGGACTCCTGGCTGCCATCAAGCAGTACGGCGACTCCCAGACCTCGGTGGAGCTGGGGGCGTATTTCGAGCGGAAGGACATCCCGCTCCCCAAATAAAAAAGCGGCCGGCCGGAGTACTCCGGCCGGCCGTCTGTTATCTTCGGGACATCGTCTTTGCGCAGAAGGCGTCGATCTTCCCCTTGATTTCCTCTGATTTCAAATGCTTCAGCAGGTAACCTGCCGGTTTCAGGGACAGCAGCTCATGTACCGTCTCCTGGTCGCTGCGCCCAGTGAGGAAAATCACCGGGATGCTGGCGAACTTGGGTGTGGAGCGGAGCATTTCCAGGGTCTGCCTCCCGTTGCACGTAGGCATCTCATAGTCCAGCAGAATCAGGTCGGGCCGGTCCACGGCCACGGTCTGGAGGGCCTCCACCCCAGACTCGGCCAGTAGTAGCCGGTAGTCGTTTTCCAGCAGGAGTTTCAGGCTCATCCGCACGGTGGGCGAGTCATCCACCACCAGAACCTTCGGCCGGGTGTCGGACTTCTGCTCTGCCTTAGCCCGCTGCTCCGCCTTGATCTTCTCCTCCGCCTCGGCCAGGCACTTTTCCATCTCGGCCAGGGCGTTTTTCTGCTTCAGAAGGGCGCTCATATCCCCCTTCAGCAGTTGGGGGGCCGCGAAGAAGGTGTCCACCTTCCGCTTGATCTCATCGGGCGCCAAGGTTTTTACCAGATAGCCCGCCGGGTTCAGGGAGAGCAGCTCCCGTACAAGCTCCGGATCATCGCGCCCGGTGAGGAAGATCACCGGGATTTGTGCAAACTCCTTGGCGGAGCGGAGCATCTCCATGGTCTGCTTTCCGTTGCACACCGGCATCTCGTAGTCCAGCAGAATCAGGTCGGGGCGGTCCAGGGTAATGATTCGGATGGCGGCCACGCCGGATTCAGCCGGGACCACCTGATAGTCCTCGGCCAGCAGATTTTTGATGCCCTCCCGAATCGTCATGGAGTCGTCCACCACCAGAACCTTCGGCCGGGTGTCGGCCTCCTCCACCTTGACCTCTTCCTCCCGCTTGGCCAGGTATTTTTCCACCTCGCTCAGGGCGTTTTGCCGCTCGATGGGGGTGCCGACGCCGTCCTCCAGCATGTGGGGGGCGATGGCGCAGTAGGCGAAGTAGCCCGCGCCGCCCGTGTTGAACAGCAGGCTGATCTGAGGATGCTCCCGCTCAAATATTTTTCGGAACTGCTCGTAGGACAGAAGATTTTCCTCTTTCAGCTCGTAGGCCTTCACGTCGGGCAGATGCTCCATGACCCGGCCCACAAACTGCCGCGCCGTATATCGGGCGGCGTTGATGAGCATGGAGTCCAGCTTGCCGGTCTGGAGTCCCATGATCTTTCCCACGGTGTTGATCAGCAGCTTCTCCTCAAAGACCAGAATGACCTCCTGCTTTTTTTCGCCCTGATTTGTCCCATAGACCAGGCGGTAATAGACGCCCTTTCCGAACTTCTCTCCGCCGTAAACCTCGCTGATGACCTGGGACTCCAGGTGGAACATGTCGAACAGCAGCTGGACAATCACCTTTTTTACGGCGGCCAGTTCCTCGCCGGGCAGAAGATGGCCCCAGATGCTGATGCGGTCGCCGGTAATGGCCTGATCCTCCGTCAGGGTGTGGCCGATGAGCCACCCGGTGCAGACACCCAGAAAATGGTCCACCGCGTCCGGAGCGTATCCGGTATGTTCCAGTTCCTGCTCCAGGGCGGGGAGGGTGTTCTCCCGAAATTCCCGGTGGATGCGCCGGTGCTGCTCCAGACCCTCGTATCCGATGGATTCCATGTACGCCTCTTCATCGGCAAAATGTTTTACCGCGTGCCCCTTAAAGTACTTGATCCCCTCCTGACAGGTCCACTGGCTGTCCTTTTCCTCCTCCCGGAAGGTAAAAATTTTGTTGATGATCTTAAACAGCCGCTGGTGCTCCCGGTCGATCGCATCCACGCCGATGTTGTATTCGTCCCGCCACTCAAATTGGGTGTCCATAGCAAATCCCCCAGTAAAAAATATTCATGGAGCAATTATACAGTATCGGGCTCCTTTTGGCAAGGGGACTTCTGGAGATAAACAACAAAAAAAGCCCGCCTCCGGATGGGGGCGGGCGATGTATTGCGGGGGGGCGGGGCAGCTTAGAACAGTCCAGTGATTTTGCCGTTCTCGTCCACGTCGATCTTCTCGGCGGAGGGTACCTTGGGCAGGCCGGGCATGGTCATGATATCGCCGGTGAGGGCCACGATGAAGCCGGCGCCGGCGCACACCTTCAGGTTGCGGACGGTGACCTCAAAGCCCTTGGGGGCGCCCAGCAGGGCCTGGTTGTCGGAGAAGGAGTACTGGGTCTTGGCCATGCAGATGGGCAGATCGCCGAAGCCCAGGTCGGTGAGCTGCTGGGCCTGCTTCTTGGCGTTGGGGGTAAGGACCACCTTGTCGCCGTGGTACACACGGGTGACGATGGTGTTCAGCTTGTCCTGGATGGAGGCGCTCCCGTCGTAGACGAAGGAGAAGTTATTGGGCTCCTCGCACAGCCGGACGACCTCCTCAGCCAGAGCCACGCCGCCTTCGCCGCCCTTGGCCCATACCTCGGACAGAGCCACGTTGACGCCCAGCTCGTTGCACTTCTTCTCCACCAGGTCCAGCTCGGCCTTGGTGTCGGTGGGGAAGGCGTTGATGGCCACCACGCAGGGCAGGCCGTAGACGTTCTTCACGTTGTCCACGTGCTGGAGCAGGTTGGGCAGGCCCTTCTCCAGGGCCTCCAGGTTCTCATTGTTCAGCTCGGGCTTGGGCACGCCGCCGTGGTACTTCAGCGCCCGGACGGTGGCCACGATGACCACTGCGGAGGGGCTGAGGCCGGCCTTGCGGCACTTGATGTCGATGAACTTCTCCGCGCCCAGGTCGGCGGCGAAGCCGGCCTCGGTGACGGCGTAGTCGGCCACCTTCAGGGCCATGCGGGTGGCCATCACGGAGTTGCAGCCGTGGGCGATGTTAGCGAAGGGGCCGCCGTGGATGAAAGCGGGGGTGCCCTCCAGGGTCTGGACCAGGTTGGGCTTGACGGCGTCCTTCAGCAGGGCGGCCATGGCGCCCTCGGCGTGGAGGTCGTGGGCGGTGACGGGCTTGCCGTCGTAAGTATAGGCCACGATCATTTTGCCCAGCCGCTCCTTCAGGTCGGAGATGGAGGTAGACAGGCACAGCACCGCCATAATCTCGCTGGCCACGGTGATCTCAAAGCCGTCCTCACGGGGGACGCCCTGCATCTTGCCGCCCAGGCCGTTGATGATGTGGCGCAGCTGGCGGTCGTTCATGTCCACGGCCCGCTTCCAGGTGATCTGCTTGACGTCGATGCCCAGGGCGTTGCCCTGCTGAATGTGGTTGTCCAGCATGGCGGCCATCAGGTTGTTGGCCGCGCCGATGGCGTGGAAGTCGCCGGTGAAGTGGAGGTTGATGTCCTCCATGGGCACCACCTGAGCGTAGCCGCCGCCGGCGGCCCCGCCCTTCACGCCGAACACGGGGCCCAGGGAGGGCTCCCGGAGGGCGACGGCGGATTTCTTGCCGATCTTGCGCAGGCCGTCGGCCAGGCCCACAGAGGTGGTGGTCTTGCCCTCGCCGGCGGGGGTGGGGGTGATGGCGGTGACCAGGATCAGCTTGCCGTCGGGGGCGGTGGTCTCATTGAGCAGCTTGTAGTCGATTTTGGCCTTATAGTTGCCATACATCTCCAGATACTTCTCGTCGATGCCGGCCGCGGCCGCGATCTCCGTGATGCGCTTGGGAGTGTGCTCCTGGGCGATCTCAATGTCGGATTTGATGCTCATATCTGTGGGCCTCCTGCTTTCTGTAAATTTTAGTTCTGCCGGACCGAAGGGGGTCCGGCGCTTGACTGTCCCCATTATAACGCACAAAGGATATTCCGTAAATAACATTTTTTTGTCACATGGGGACAATTACTTTTTTTCATAAAGTAAAAGGCCGGTTTTACGAAAAAGCATGTGCGGAGAAGCGGCTACTGGCTGTCCCGCAAGGGCTCTTCTTTGATTCATTACGCTAATGCACCAGTACATCAGCAGTAGACTATGATAATGCACAACCAAAATTTATTTTTCGGCAACATTTTTGTTGATTTTAACGGCTTCATATGATATGATACTTTTTGTATCGGGGCCCTGTTGGAGAGGGGCTCCTTTTCCAGGAAAACCATCCTCCCGGAAAAGGAGATCTGGCCGGGCCGCGAAAAATCGGAAGAGGAAACATATTTCAGAAAGAGGGGTACATTTCTATGGCAAGTAACGAAAAAACCCGCAGCGTGCGCCTGCCCAACATAGTTGAGGCGCTCATCCCCATCGTGGTCATGATGGGTCTGATGATCTACGGCCTGAACTTCAGCGGCGGGGGCTATGTAGACGCCCACATGCCGCTGGCCGTGTCCATCGTGGTGGCCTGCATCATCGGCTGCCTCTGCGGCCACAGCTTCTCCGATATGCTGGCCGGTATGATCGACCGGTTGAACGCCACCATGGAGGCCATCCTGATCCTGTGTACGGTCGGCCTGCTGGTCGCGTCCTTCCTCATGTCGGGCACCATTCCCGCCCTGATTTACTACGGGCTGAACCTGCTGACGCCTCAGCTGTTCCTGCCTGTGGGCTGCTTCCTGTGCGCCATCGTGGGCCTGGCCTGCGGCTCCTCCTGGACCGCCACCGCCACCATGGGTATCGCCATGCTGGGCATCGGCGCCGGCCTGGGCATCCCCGCCCCCATCACCGCCGGTATGGCCATCTCCGGCGCCTATGTGGGCGACAAGTTCTCCCCCCTGTCCGATACCACCAACCTGGCCGCCGCCGTCTCTGAGACCGGCCTGTTCGACCACGTGACCGCCATGGTGTCCACCACCGCTCCCACCTTTGTCCTGGCTCTCATTGCCTACGCCATCCTGGGCGTGGTAATCAGCAACGGCAACTACGACCCCACCGTGGCCACTGACATCCAGAAGGTCATCGCCTCCGGCTTCAACATCAACCCCTTCCTGCTGGTCCCCATCCTGGTGGTCATCATTGCCTGCGTGATGAAGCTGCCCGGCCTGGTGGGCGTCACCATCTCGGTGGTCACCGGCGTCCTGTTCGCCGTCATCTTCCAGGGCGTGGGCAGCCTGGCCGACCTGTTCGACATGCTGCACTATGGCTACGGTTTCGAGCTTGAGGAGGCTCAGGTCGCCGCGATGAATCTGACCTCTTACCTTGCTCCCAGCGGCGAAATGACGAACGCCTATGAAACGGTTTCCAGCCTGCTCAACCGGGGCGGCATGGACCACACCATGGGGACCATCAACCTGATCCTGCTGGCCGTGGCCTACGGCGGCGCCCTGGAGCGCTGCGGCTGCACCGAGGCCCTGTTCGGCAAGCTGAAGAGCAAGATCAACTCTGTGGGCAGCCTGATCCTGGCCACCATGGCCACCTCCCTGTTCTGCGACGCCACCATGTGCGACCAGTTCCTGGGCATCGGCGTTCCCGCCCCCCTGTATGTGGACAAGTACGACGAGCTGGGCCTGGGCCGCAACATGATGTCCCGCACCCTGGAGGACTGCGGCACCCTGTGGGCCGCCATGTTCCCCTGGACCGGCTGCGGCGCCTATCAGCAGGGCGTGTTCGGGATGAGCCCCTTCACCTACTTCCCCTTCGCCTTCGTGAACCTGCTCAACCCCATCTACGCCGCCATTACCGCTTTCCTGGGCCGCAACATCTTCTGGGCTGACGGCTCCTACACCAACATTCTGGGCAAGACCAAGGCCGGCAAGCCCGCGGGCGCTCCCGCCGAGGCCCACGAGAAGGCCGTGAAGAACCTGGAGGCCCGCCGCGCCGCTGGCAAGGCTCCCAAGATCAGCGCCTGATTTTTCCCGAACGAAAGGACTTATTCCGTGAGCAAACAAGCCCTCCCCTGGGCCGATCTGACCGGCCCGATCTACATCCCCCGGGAGCTGAAGCCCCGGAAGCCCTACGTCATCTACGCCTGCTGGGCTATGGTGATCCTTCTGCTGGTGGGCGGTCTCGTCACCCGGTTCAAGATCGCCCTGATCTTTGGCGTGCTCTACGCGCTCACGCTGCTGTCCCAAAAGGACGTGGCGGTGACCGAGCGGGGGCTGGAGATCTTCTATCAGATGAAGATTACCACCAACTACAACTTCTGGCCCTGGGCGGAGATTAACGCCATCGTGGTGGAGGACCGGAACCACCCCGAGCTGATTGCCCTCCACTTCGGACACGGCAACGCCAGCAAACGCTTTTTCTTCACCCGGCCGGACACCGAGAAAATCCTGGTGCTGGCCCGGGAGAAGCACCCCGGCGTCCCGGTGCGCCAAGCCACTGACAACCCCCGCTCCGGCAAGTTTTCCGGCCGGAGCAAGGGAATCTAACCTCCGCGGCCCCCAGAGGGACCCCCTGCCCTTTGGGGGCCGCGCCCTAATTTGTCCATAATCGGCTGCTGCCGAAAATATATAAAAGTGAGGTAAATACCATGATTATGAATCCTTCCGCCATCAAGAACGTGGTCCTGGACGGCCATAGCCTGACCCTGGAGAGCTTTGTCGCCGTCGCCCGGTACAACGCCAAAGTGGAGCTGGCCGACAGCGCCCTGGAGGCCATGAAGAAGTCCCGGGCCCTGGCCGAGAAGATTGCCGAGGAGGGCCGGGTGGCCTACGGCATCACCACCGGCTTCGGCGACTTCCAGAAGGTGGCCGTCCCCGAGGAGATGAGCAACCAGCTGTCCACCAACCTGATCCTCAGCCACTGCACCGGCGCCGGCGAGCCCTACGCCGAGGAAGTGGTGCGCGGCATGCTCCTGCTCCGGGCCAACGCCCTGTGCGGCGGCGTGTCCGGCGTGCGCCCCCTGCTGGTGGAGATGATGATCCAGATGCTCAACGCCGGCGTCCACCCCTGGGTCCCCCAGAAGGGCTCTCTGGGCTCCTCCGGCGACCTGGCTCCTCTGGCCCACATGACCCTGCCCATGCTGGGCAAGGGCCAGGCCTACTACAAGGGCGAGCTCATGTCCGGCGCCGAGGCCATGGCCAAGGCGGGCATCCAGACCCTGGACACCCTGGTGTGCAAGGAGGGCCTGGGCATGACCAACGGCACCTGCGCCATGACCAGCGTGGGCTCCCTGGCCCTGTACGACACCATCTGCGCCGCCCAGCTGGGCGACGTCATCGGCTCCCTGGACTTCGAGGGCCTCACCGGCCTGCGCAACGCCTTCGACCCCCGCATCCATCAGGTCCGCGGCCAGAAGGGCCAGATGCTGGTGGCCGAGAACATGCGCAAGCTGCTGGCCGGCTCCGAAATTCTGGACAACTGCCAGAAGGACCGGGTGCAGGACGCCTACGCCCTGCGGTGCATCCCTCAGCTCCACGGCGCCGTGCGGGACGCTTTGGATTATGTCCGGGATAAGGTGGAGATCGAGCTCAACGCCGTCACCGACAACCCCCTGATTTTCCTGGACGACGAGGCGGTTATCTCCGGCGGCAACTTCCACGGCGAGCCTATGGCCATCCCCTTCGACACCCTGGGCATCGCCTGCTCCGAGATCGCCAACGCCTCCGAGCGCCGCACCGAGCGGATGGTCAACGCCGCTCTGTCCAACGGCCTGACCCCCTTCCTCACCACCAAGCCCGGCGTCAACTCCGGCTTCATGATCGTGCAGTACGCCGCCGCCTCCATGGTGTCGGAGAACAAGGTGCTGGCCCACCCCGCCAGCGTGGACTCCATCCCCTCCTCCGCCAACCAGGAGGACATCGTGTCCATGGGCACCACCGCCGGCCGCAAGGCGGGTATGATCGTCCAGAACACATTCTCCGTGCTGGCCGACGAGCTGCTCACCGCCTGTCAGGCCATCGACATCCGCCGCCAGCTGAACACCCACGGCCAGGGCATCGCCCCCGTCCATGAGGCCATTCTCAAGCACGTCCGCGAGAAGGTGGACTTCTACGAGATCGACCGGGAGATCTGGCCCGACATCCTGGAGGTGGAGAAGATGATCCGCAGCGGCGAGCTGCTGGACATCGTGAAGGAATATATCCCCGATTTCCAGTAAGCCGTGAAGCTGAACGTTCTGCGGGCCAACCCCGCGGGGAATATCACCCTTTTTGTGCTGGACCCGGTCCCCGTTGGGGACCGGGCCGGCATTGCCGCCCGGGTCATGGCCCTGCCCGGCTCCGATGTGGAGCAGGTGGGCTACCTCTGCCCGCCTGTGATGGGCGGCGCCGGCCGGATGGAGATGGCCGGGGGCGAGTTCTGCGGCAACGCCACCCGGGCCTTCGGGATGCTCACCGCCAAAAAAATGGGCGAGCTGCCCCGGGTGCTGGTGGAGGTCAGCGGCTGTGAGGGGCCGGTGGCAGTGGACGTGGACTGGTCCAACCGGACCGCCCGAGCTCAAATGCCCCTGCCCCGCTGTGTGCGCCGGGCGGAGGTAGACGGCCATCCCGGAACCCTGGTGGACCTGGGGGGCATCGCCCACCTGGTGGTGGAGGACGTCCCGCCCAGCCTGGAACTTTTCAATCAGGCCGAGCCACTGCTTCAGGGAATCCCCGGGCTGGAGGCCTACGGCGTCATCTTTCTGGAAAGCGAAGGGGGGACCATGACCCCTCTGGTGAAGGTCCCCTCCGCCGGCACCCTGGTATGGGAGGGCAGCTGCGGCTCCGGTTCGCTGGCGGCCGCCGTGGCCCAGAGTCAAAGCGGCCCCAACGGCCCCTTTATCCGGGCGTATGTCCAGCCCGCCGGGGTGGTGGAGGCCGCCGTCGCCCGTGAGGGCGGCAGAATTGTCTCCGCCTGGATCGGCGGCCCGGTCCGTCTGGACCCGCCTTTGGAGATCGAGATATAAGGAGGACCTTTGGTTATGCCTCGTATCCGTAACGACCGCAGCGAGCCCATCGACACGCTGTTCCGCGCCATTCTGTCGCTCCAGGATCTGGATGAGTGTTACTGCTTTTTTGGCGACCTGCTCACCGTGCAGGAGCTGTCCGCCTTTGCCCAGCGGCTCCAGGTAGCCCGGATGCTCTCCGAGGGCAAGACCTACGAGACCATCCGCGCCGAGATCTCCACCAGCAGTTCCACCATCACCCGGGTGAATACCGAGCTGCGCTACGGCTCCGGGGGCTATCAGATGGTCCTGGACCGGCTGCGGGATGCAGCGGAATAAAAAGTGTACCGCCCGGAGCGTTTGAAGCTCCGGGCGGTTTTTCAGTATGCTCTGGTGTATGGATAATGATAGAGCAGTTCTTCCAAGGTAAGGGACTTGTCCGGGCTGACCCAGCCGCTCCCTCCGTCCATTCGGTCCGGGCTCCAAATTGTCATGCCCTTGTAGAGGCCGGACTGCTCCGCCGGCTCCGGCTCCAGGTGTTCGTTGAGCACAATGCTGCCATCCACGACCTGGGTCTCCACCGCTCCGCGGTGGAAATGCTGGGTCCAGGTCCCGTTTTCCAGGTAGTTTACCCCGAAAAGGATCCCGTTCTCAGACATGCGCATTTCGTTATAAAATGTCCCGGTCAGCTCACTTTGAAGCTGAGGCGTATCTGGGAGATCGCCGCCGTACCCATAACCGTAAGGTTCATAGGCCTGCCAGGTTCCCTGGCGGTACAAAAGCTGACTGTCCTCGGCCTGGGTCATTTCGCCCCGGAATAGGTTAAAGGAGACGTCCCCCTGGCCGTTCGATATGGTCCCGTAGTTTACGGAATAGTATACTCCACGTGTCGCCTGGGTCCGCCGGCTGCCGTCCCGGTAGTAGGTCAGTTGTGTAGCATACTGCCGCGTATCCCACTCAGTGCGCTCCTCCGGCGCAGATTCATGGTGCCAGAAGTACAGCGCCGGGGTCTCTCCAGGCTCCAGCGTCATCGCGGAGCCGTCATAATAGACCCGCCGGGAGAACCCCCGCTCATGCAGCAGCTCTCCATAGGGCTCCAGGCACTCATACCAGAACTTGTCCGCCATGGGGTCGGTGCCCAGCCGGTGGACAGCCACCGGGTCCTCCGCCTCGCAGGCCTCCATGATCTCGTCCAGGTAGGCCCGGTACTCGGCGGTAAAGTTCTCCGGCTGGGGGAACTCCACAGCGGCGGGGGCGGGGGCGCTGAGGGCCACTGCGGCGGTCACCACGGCCGCGGCGGCGACCATGAATCCGGGGACCCGCCGCCGCTTTTTGGGCGGGACGGCCGTGCCGGACGGCTGGCCGAACTCCCGGCCGGTCCGGTTCTGTTCCCGGCCCGGCGGGGCGAACTCGGGGGCGGGCGGGCTGAACTCCTCCCCGGGGGAGGAAAATTCCCTGTCGTTTATCATGGGGTTACTCCTCGACCACCTTCAGTTCGGCCACGGGGTTGGGGATGCCCGCCTCCTCAAAGGCCAGCAGCAGCGTCCGGTTCAGCACCCGCTGGGCCGAGTAGATGTCCTGCTCGGCCACCTTGGCGGAGATGCGGAGAATCACCGCGTCGTTCTCGTTGTCCAGGGCCTGGACGCCCAGGTATCTGGGCACGTCCTGAAACAGCTCGGGCTGCTCCTGGTGCAGGGCGGGCAGAACCTCCGCCAGCTTTGCCTCCGCCCGGAGCAAGTGGCCCTGATAGGGGATACCGATGTCGCACACCGCGAAGGAGCTGTCGCTGGAGCGGTTGATCAGGTTGCGGATGTCGGAGTTGTTGATGATCTTCACGTTCCCGCCGGTGTCGGTGATGCTGGTGGTCCGGATGCCAATCTGGCTGACCGTCCCCCGGAAGTCGTCCACCACGATGATGTCGCCCACCTCGTATTGGTGTTCAAAGAGCATGAAGGTGCCGGTGACCACGTCGGCGATCAGGCTCTCCGCGCCGAAGCCGATGATCAGCGCCATCACCCCGGCGGCGGCCAGCAGGGCCTTCACGTCCACCCCCAGGATGCTCAGTCCCCACAGCAGCCCCACCAGCATCACCAGGTAGCGCAGGGCGCTGCCGGCCAGGGTGCGGACGGTGCGGCCGTGGCCGCTGGCCGGGGCCCAGCGGTCCAGCAGCAGCTGAATCAGGCTGGAGGCTAGCATCAGCCCGGAAATCAGCATAATCAGCCGGGAGGCGATCTGCCAGACCGACGGGACCGGCTCACCGTATGCGGCCAGGATATTACCCACCGGGCCGGACAGGCCCAGCATGGCCGCCAGCACGGCGGCGGACATAACCAGTTTGACGATTGACGAAGAGCGCTGTTTCATCGGACGTCATCTCTCCCACTATCGAATTTTGTCGGTTCCGTATCAAAATTTTACCATGCCCGCAGGGGGAAATCAAGGGCAGTATTCCGATTTGCGGAGAAAACGCCCCGCCTGTCTGAACAGGCGGGGCGTTGTTTGGTCTCTTACTGCTTGGGCACCGTTTTGGTAATGGCGGCCTTGGGGTCCTCGGTGTCGAACACGGTCTTGGCGGCGGCAGCCAGGCCGGCGATCCCCTGGAGTTCGGAGGGAATGATGATCTTGGTGGCCTTGCCGTTGGCGGCGGCGGTGAAGGCCTCCAGGGCCTTGATGGTGAGCACCCCCTGGCCGGGGGCGGCCTGGTTGATGAGGCGGATGGCGTCGGCGGTGGCCTGCTGGACCTTCAGAATGGCCTCAGCCTCGGCCTCGGCTTCCAGGATCTTGGCCTGCTTGGCGCCCTCGGCCTGGAGGATGGCCGCCTGCTTGGCGGCGTCGGCCCGGAGGATGGCGGACTGCTTCTCGCCCTCGGCCACCAGGATCTGGGACTGCTTCTGGCCCTCGGCCTGGAGGATGGCCTCACGGCGCTCACGCTCGGCCCGCATCTGCTTCTCCATAGATTCCTGGATGTCTCTGGGGGGCATGATGTTTTTCAGCTCCACCCGGTTGACCTTGATGCCCCAGGGGTCGGTGGCCTCGTCCAGGAGGGCGCGCATCTTGGTGTTGATGTGGTCCCGGCTGGTGAGGGTCTGGTCCAGCTCCAGGTCGCCGATGATGTTCCGCAGGGTGGTGGCGGTGAGGTTCTCAATGGCGGACATGGGGTTCTCAATGCCGTAGGTATAGAGCTTGGGGTCGGTGATCTGGAAGTAGACCACCGAGTCGATCTGCATGGTGACGTTGTCCTTGGTGATGACGGGCTGGGGGGCGAAGTCCACCACCTGCTCCTTCAGGGACACGTTTTTGACCACCCGGTCGATAAAGGGCACCTTAAATTTCAGACCCTCGTTCCACACGGCGTAAAACACGCCCAGACGGGTGATGACGTAGGCCCGGGACTGGGGTACGATCTTCACGCAGGAGCCGAAGATGATCAGCAGCACGATGACAAGACCGACAACAGGCAGAACAACCTTTAGCATTTCCATAATTTTCTCCCTTTCTGTTTTACTTTTCCGCCCTTTGGGCGGGAAACTGGTATTATACGGTTTCTACAAAGACCTTTACGCCCTCGATGCGCCGGACTTTCACCTGGGCTCCTGCGGGAATGACCACGCCCAGCTCGCTGCGGGCGGTCCAGGACTGTCCCAGAACGCTGACCTGACCGGTCCCGGCGCCGTTGTCCACCGTCTCGGTGACCATGGCGGTCTGGTCGATCACCCGGTCGGCGTTGGTGGGAGAGCGCCGGGGCTTGATGTGCCGCGCCGCCGCCGGACGGATCAGAGCCAGGGCCAGAGCGGAGACCACCGCGAATACGACAAGCTGGAGCCAGAACTGAACGCCCGCGCAGGCCGCCAGAAAGGCGCCCAGCGCCCCCGCGGCGAACCAGATGCACACCAGCCCCACCGTGGCCGCCTCCCCCGCGCACAGGGCGATGACGGCGGCCAGCCAGAAAACCTTAAATCCCACGACAGTGCCTCCTTTCAGGGCAATGGATATATGAAACCATCTCTATCATATCATACTGTCGGAGGAAATACCACTGTTCCGGCAAATTTTTTAACGAAATTTAATGAAGGGATGATTGGAAAACGCGGCAGTCTATGGCAGTTCTTCCAATGCTGCCGCGAGCCTCTGCCGGTAGGCTGCCACCGCCTCTCTGGGCCCCGCCAGGGTGACGCTGCCGTCCAGTCCCAGCAGCCAGCCGAAGAACTGGGGGCTCATCACCACCGGCAGGGTGACAGTAAAGTGCTCCTCCCCGTCAGGCACCAGGATCACATCCTGGCCGAACCGGTCCCAGACCAGGTGGGCCTTGTCCCGCCGGCCCCGGAGGGTGACCTTCACCTCCGGACCGCTGTACATGCCGAAGTGCTTCTGGCCGTACTCGGCCAGCTGGAAGGCGGGGTACTGGTCCCGCCCTTCCCGGTCCAGGCTGGTGACTACGATCTCGGTCATCTTGTCCACCCGGTAGTGGCGCAGCTCCCGGTGGGCGTGGTCAAAGGCCACCAGATAGTAGTTCTCGCTGTTCCAGATCAGACCGTAGGGGGAGACCACATACCGCTTCCCCTCCTGGCGGAATATTTTTTTCCGGGAGATGTCATAGTCGAAGTATTTGAAGGTGATGGCCTTCTGGCCGGCAATGGCGGTGTGGAGCTTGTCCACATTGTAGTAGATGCTCTCGTTCATCACCTTGATCCGGCCGGCGACGTAGACCTGCCGCTGGAGCTGGCCCCCCTGGTGAACGCTGGCCAGCCCCTCCAGCTTGCGGATGAGGGCGTCGCTTTTCTTCTGGGTGATGAAGCGGGAGGACTGTACGGCGTCCATGAGCAGCTTGACCTCGGGCAGTTCAAACTCCCGGCTGCCAATAAACCAGCCCGGGCTCTTGCCCTTTCGGGACTGGACGTCCAGTCCGAACAGGCGCAGGGCCTCCAGGTCGTCGTAGACGCTCTTCCGCTCGGCCTTGATATCCTGCCGGGCCAGCGCCTCGATGATCTGAGCCACGGTGAGGGGGTGGTCCTCGTCGGTCTGCCGCAGGAGCATCCGGGCCAGATGGAGCAGTTTTGTCTTCTGATTGGAACTTTTAGGCATAGACGTATCCTCCTTTCCAGGTTTCACGTCTCAGCATATCGGACAGGCTGTCCCATAAACCGGACTTTTTCAGCATACCATATTTTGACGGCCGGAGCAAGAGTGAAAGGCGCTGGCGCGAGCCATACTAACTGTCACTGAACGACGGAAGGATGGCAAAGCGTATGAAAGCTGTCATTATGGCGGGCGGAGAGGGGACCCGCCTGCGCCCCCTGTCTCTGGGCAGCCCCAAGCCCATGACCTCCCTGCTGGGCCGGCCGGTGATGGAGCACATTATCAACCTGCTGAAGCGCCACGGGATCACCGATATCTGCGTCACCCTGTGCTACAAGCCCCAGGGGATCATGGACTATTTCGGCGGCGGCGGCCGGCTGGGAGTCCGGCTGACCTATTTCACGGAGGACGAGCCTCTGGGGACGGCGGGCAGCGTAAAAAACTGCATGGACCGGCTTGGGGACGAGGACTTCCTGGTCATCAGCGGCGACTGCGTCTGCGACCTGGACCTGACCGCCCTGGCAGATTTCCACCGGGAGCGGGGAGCCCGGGCCACTCTGGGGCTCTACCACCATAAGACCCCCTTGGAGTACGGCCTGGTCCTCACCGGACAGGATGGAAGGGTGGAGCGGTTTGTGGAGAAGCCGGGCTGGGGGCAGGTGTTCACCGACCAGATCAACACCGGTATCTATGTCCTGTCCGCCGCCGCCATGAAGCGGGTGCCCCAGGGGGAGGCCTTCGACTTTGGCAAAGACCTGTTCCCCGCCCTGCTCCGGGAGGGGGAGCCCCTGTTCGGCCTGCCTCTGGAGGGATACTGGTGCGACATGGGGGACTGCAAGGCCTATCTGGACTGCGTCTGCGACGCTCTGTCCGGCAAGGTGCGCCTGGAGATGGGCCTGCCCCGCCGGGAGGCGGGGGTCTGGTCGGCCCGGCCCATTCCGGAGGGGCTGAATCTGGTGCCCCCCTGCTGGATCGGGGAGGGAGTGGAGCTGGGCCAGGGCTGTCTCATCGGCCCCCATACCGTGCTGGAGCGGGGGGCCGCCGTGGGGGAGCGGTCCATGGTCCAGCGGTCCGTCCTGCTGGAAAACGCCGCCGTCGGCTCCCGGGCCACCCTCTACGGGGCCATTTTGTGCAAGGACGCCTCCGCCCGGAAGGGGGCTGTCCTCAACGAGGGGGCGGTGCTGGGAGAGAACGCCCTGGCGGAGGAGGAGGCCATCCTCCTGGAGCGGGTACGCCTCTGGCCGGGCCAGACCGCCCCCGCCGGCTGCCGTCTGGCCCGATCGGTGACCAGCGGCAGTCAGAAGGGTGCCCTGCGCTTTGGGGACAGCGGCGTGATCCAGGGTGTGCTGGGGGAGGACATGGGCCCCGAGGCCCTGCTCACCCTGGGCAGTATCCTGGGCCAGGAGGGCCGGGTGGGGCTGGGCTGCTCCTCCACCCCCGGAGCCGGTATGCTGGCCCGGGCGGCGGCGGCGGGGGCGGCCGCCGCCGGGGGAGAGGTGCTCATCCACGCCCTGGGCAGCCCCGTCCAGGGGGCGGGAGCGGCCGTTTTCCATCAGCTGCCCGTCTCCCTCTTCGTGGAGGAGAGCGGCGGGACGGTCTACCTCCACTTCTTTGACAGGGACGGCCTGCCGCTGGGCCGGGCCCGGGAGCGGAAGCTGGAGCATGCCCTCCTTCAGGGGGAGCTGCGCCGGGTCCGGGGCGGCCAGGTGGGCCGGATGCGGCAGCTGGAGCTGACGGAGGCGGACTGGGCCAGACGGACGGCGGAGGGGGCCAGGCTCCACCGCCCCGCCCTGCGCCGTCTCACCGTGGCGGTGGGGGAGACCGCCCCGGAGGACCGGGCCCTCCGGGCCGCTCTGTCCGCCCTGGGCTGCAAGCTGGAGCGGGAGTGGCGTCCGGGGATCGCGGCCTTCCACGCCGGGCGGGGAGGATTTACCCTCACCGCCCAGGACGAGCGGGGGAGCGTATTGGACGGGGGCCAGCTGCTCACCCTTCTGGCCCTTGTGGAGATGGAGAACGGCGGGGGAAAAGTGGCCGTCCCCGCCGGGGCCAGCGCGGCGGTGGAACTGGTGGCTGCCGGGTATGGCGGAACCGTCCTGCGGCTGGACCGGGACGGGGACCAGGCCCGGGAATTGTACGCCGCCCAGCCCTGGCTGCGGCAGGCCCCAGCTGCCGCCGTGCGTATCTGCTCCCGGATGGCGGTCTCGGGCCAGAAGCTGGAGGCGCTGGCGGCCAAGACACCCCGGTTTTCCGCCTGGCGGCGGGAGGTGTCTCTCAGCTCCGACCGGGGCCGGGTGATGCAGGCCCTGGCCCGGGAACAGGCCCGCACCCCCACCGGAGAGGGCCTGCGGATGCGTACCGGAAGCGGCTGGGTCTACCTCACCCCCATGGCCCGCCGGTCCGCCCTGCGCATTGTGGCGGAGGGCCCTGACCTGGAGCTGGCCGCCGAGCTGTGCGACTTCTACGCCGGCCGGGCGGCGGAGCTGGATCGGGCGATTTCTGAGCAATGTGCCCAACAAGAGGACAAACAGCAGTAATTTTGTTTTTCACAAACGCATAGTATACTTTTCAGGAAAAGTGTGGTAAAATACAAGTGAACATTATGTGCCCCACGATACTGTAGGGCGGGACGACCTCGGCCCGCCCTTTTCCGGAGATGTTCTGTATCGCGGGCGGCGCGCCGAGGTCGTCGCGCCCTACAGGCATGTATTTTGGTCATGATTTAAACGCCGAGGGGGGCGGGAGAGACCTCCCGCCCCTGGCGTCTAAATATATTCCGCAGTTCCCGAACCGTAGGACAGGCGGGGACGGACTGCGGGTCAAACAGACAGAGACACCAGGAGACGAAGGGACCGCGCACCCCAACCGGCGAGGCAGGGCCGGAGCGGGGCAGTCCTTCGTCTGTATGCTGTGCTGTCTGACTACCGGATGGGCCGCTGAGGACAGAGGCCCCTACATAGCATTTTATAAAGGAGTTATTATGGCAGAAAAACTGAAAATCATTTCCCTTGGCGGTCTCAACGAGATCGGCAAGAACCTCACCGTCTACGAGTACGGCGGCGACATCATTGTGGTGGACTGCGGCATGGGCTTCCCTGACGACGACATGTACGGCATCGACGTGGTCATTCCCGACGTGTCCTACCTCATCAAGAACCAGAATAAAATCCGGGGCATCTTCATCACCCACGGACACGAGGACCACATCGGGGCCCTGCCCTACGTGCTGCGGTCCATCAACGCCCCCATCTACGCCACCCGCATGTCGGCGGGGCTCATCAAGCTGAAGCTGGAGGAGCACCGCCTGCTGGACCGGACCAAGCTGATCACCTGCGAGGCGGGCCAGATCGTCAAGGCGGGGCGGTTCACGGTGGAGTTTATCCATGTGAACCACTCCATCGCCGACGCGGTGGCCTTCGCCATCAAGTGTCCGGTGGGCACCTGCGTCCACACCGGCGACTTCAAGATCGACGCCACCCCCATCCAGGGGGGGATGATGGACCTGGCCCGGCTGGGCGAGCTGGGCAGGGAGGGGGTCCTGGCCCTGCTGGCCGACTCCACCAACGTGGAGCGCTCGGGTTACACCCGGTCGGAGCGTAGCGTGGGTGCCTCCTTCGACGGCCTGTTCCGGGGCTGTGAGGAGCGGATCATCGTCACCACCTTCGCCTCCAACGTGGACCGCATCCAGCAGGTCATCGACGTGGCCGCCCGGTACGGGCGGAAGGTGGCCGTCACCGGCCGGTCCATGGAGAACGTGATGCGGGTGTCCTCCGAGCTGGGCTATATGAACATCCCAGACGGCATCCTCATGGACCTGAACCACATCAAATCCCTGCCTAAGCACAAGGTCTGCATCATCACCACCGGCAGCCAGGGCGAGACCATGTCCGCCCTTACCCGCATGGCCTTCAACACCCACCGGCAGGTGGACCTGTTCCCCGGCGACCGGGTGATCATCTCCGCCTCCGCCATCCCGGGCAACGAGAACGCCATCGGCAGCGTGGTCAACGAGTTGTACCGCAAGGGCGTGGAGGTGATGAACGAGCGGGACCTGGCCCTCCACGTGTCGGGCCACGCCTGCCAGGAGGAGCTGAAGATTGTCCACGCCCTGGTGAAGCCCAAATTTTTCGTCCCCGTCCACGGGGAGCAGCGGATGCTGCAAATTCATGGCAAGCTGGCCCGGCAGATGGGGATGGACCCCAACCACATCCTCATCAGCGACATCGGCCGGGTGATGGAGTTCACCCCCAACTCCGCCAAGCTCACCGGTACCGTCACCGCCGGGCAGGTCTTTGTGGATGGCTACGGCGTGGGCGACGTGGGCAGCGTGGTGCTCCGGGACCGGAAGCACCTGGCTGAGGACGGCATGATCGTGGTGGCCCTGTCCATGTCGGGCGAGGACGGCGCCCTGGTCTCCGGCCCGGATATCATCACAAGGGGTTTCGTCTATGTGAAGGAGTCCGAAGGCCTGCTGGAGGAACTGCGCCAGGTGGCGCTGGAGGCCCTCCAGCATGTGGATATGCGCTACTCTACCGACTGGTCCGCCATCAAGGGGGCCATCAAGGGCGATCTGTCCGGCTACCTGTACAAGAAAACCAAACGCTCCCCCATGATCCTGCCTGTTATCATGGAGGTCTGAGCGCACAAAACGCGGGGACCCCTGTCGTCTGGGGATTCCCGCGTTTTTGAGCTGTCCGGCGAAAAACAGGTTGACATTTTGCCGCATGTGAACTATACTGAATACAGAAAAAGGGTGCTGCCGGACAAACGGTCAGTCCCCTGCGGATTTACATGAAGTAACCGCCGGCCGGGAAAGCAGAGCGGTTACTTCTTTTTATTGGCCTGCATGAACAGGGCAATGATGCCAACGATTAGGATTCCAGTCTGAATCAGATCAGAATATGTAACCATTAGACAGCCCCCCTTTCACAGAATCAGGGGGCTTTCAGAAGTGTCCCCTGACACGCAGGGGAACCAACCGCTTGCCGTTTATCGGCAGCACCACAGCTACCATAACACAGGAGAAGACAAAAGGCAACCCCCCGGAACTTCGGTTCCGGGGGTGTTTTCGTTCTACAAAAAGAGCGCCGCTTATGCGGCGCTCGAAGGGGAACAGATTACTTGTGATCCACGGAGTACATGTGCTTGATGAGCTCCAGGACCTTGTTGGAGTAACCCCACTCGTTGTCGTACCAGGACACGACCTTGACGAAGGTATCGGTCAGGGCAATGCCGGCCTTGGCGTCGAAAATGGAGGTGCGGGCGTCGCCCAGGAAGTCGGAGGAGACCACGTCCTCGTCGGTGTAGCCCAAGATACCCTTCAGCTCGCCCTCGGAGGCCTCCTTCATGGCGGCGCAGATCTCCTCGTACTTGGCGGGCTTGGCCAGGTTGACGGTCAGGTCCACCACGGACACGTCCAGGGTGGGCACGCGCATGGACATACCGGTCAGCTTGCCGTTGAGCTCGGGGATGACCTTGCCCACGGCCTTGGCGGCGCCGGTGGAGGAGGGGATGATGTTGCCGGTGGCGGCGCGGCCGCCGCGCCAGTCCTTCAGGGAGGGGCCGTCAACGGTCTTCTGGGTGGCGGTGGTGGAGTGGACGGTGGTCATCAGGCCGTCGGTGATGCCCCACTTGTCGTTGAGGACCTTGGCGATGGGGGCCAGGCAGTTGGTGGTGCAGGAGGCGTTGGACACGAAGGTCATGTCGGGGGTGTAGGCGTCCAGGTTCACGCCGCACACGAACATGGGGGTGGCGTCCTTGGAGGGGGCGGACATGACGACCTTCTTGGCGCCGGCGTCGATGTGAGCCTGGGACTTCTCCTGGGTCAGGAACAGGCCGGTGGACTCCACCACGTACTCAGCCTCCAGCTTGCCCCAGGGGATGTTCTTGGGGTCGCGCTCGGCGAAGATGGGGATCTCCTTGCCGTTGACAATGATGGCGTTCTCGGTGTGGCCGACCTCAGCCTCGCACTTGCCATGCATGGTATCATACTTCAGCATATAAGCCAGGTAGTCGGCGGGGCACAGATCGTTGATGCCCACAATCTCGATCTCGGGGTGATTCAGACTGGCGCGGAACACCATGCGGCCGATCCGGCCAAAACCATTGATGCCAACTTTGATGCTCATGTTGAACGACTCCTTTTTTATCAATTTACCCGCGGCGGCCCGCGGCTTTGAAAGCGTACATATTATACCCCGGAAATATCCATTTTCCTAGTGTTTTTTTTCATAGTTTTCGGGAAAAAAACAACCAAAATTTTGCCATAGAGGCGGATTGCGGCGGTCGGAGCTGGCTGCCGTCGAATTTTTTCGACAGTTTTCGACTTTTTCTCTTGTCGTAGGTGGAAAATTTTGATATACTAAACAGGTTATAGCCGGAAAAGCTCCGGCACATGCTACAACCAGATAAAATTGCGGCCGCGCCCGGAAGGCTCCAGTTTATAAAAGGGGTATTTATGCTAGATTTGATCCAGTCCCTGTTGGACGCCTTTCCTGAGGGCGTGGTCCAGATTCGCGGGGGCCTTGTGCAGGCCTGCAGCGAGAGAGCCCGCCAGTATCTGCCGCAGCTCGCCGTGGGAGCGCCTGTCCCCGCTGCGCTGACTCTGCCCGAAGAGGACGGCGGCGGGACGGGGGAATTTTCCCAGGATGGGACCGCCTACGCGTTCAGCTGCTCCGCCGCCGGCGGGGAGCTGATCCTGCTCTTCCGCCCTGCCTCTGAGTGCGCGCTTACCGGACGGCAGCTGGAGGGGGTGGCCTGCCAGCTGCGTGCGCTGCTGGGCGACATTCTGGCCGAGGTGGGCCCCGCCACGGCGGAGGGCGGCCGGCCGGTGCCGGCCGCCGCCTTCGGAAAGACGTTTCACCGTCTGTTCCGCCTGCTGAACAATCTGGAGCTGCTCCAGGGGACGGTCTCCTTCCGGCCGGAGGTCATGGACCTGGCCGGCCTGTGCCGGTACGTGGAACGGCTGGCCGCCCCGCTGCTGCGTGAGGTGGGCGTCACGCTGGAATACCGCAGCCGGGAGTCCGGGCTGCTCATCCCCGGCGACCCCGCCCTGCTTCAGAAGCTCCTGCTGGAGCTGATCGCCAACGCCGCACGGGCGGCGGAGGGAGGGGGCGTCGTCCTCAGCCTGCGGCGGCAGGGAGAGCGGGCGGTACTCACCGTATCCCACAGCGGCCCGCCTGCGAACGGGCGGCGGCTGGACAGCCTGCTCCAGCCGGGCGTGGGGGATGAGCCCCCTCTGCCGGGCCAGGGGGCGGGGCTGGGCCTGAGCGTGGCCCGGCGCGCCGTGTCCCTGCATGGGGGTTCGCTGTTGATGGAGTGGGGGCAGTCTGCCCCTGCCGCGGTAGTGTCCCTGCCCACAGGCCCCCTGAACGGCCAAACCTCAGTTCGGGCCCCTGATCTTCAGCGGGACGGCGGCCTGGACCCGGTGCTGATGGAACTGTCTGATCTGCTGCCCGCCCGGCTCTTCGGGCTGGAAGGCCTGGATTAAAAACATACCGCCCTCGGCCGGAATTCCCGGCCGGGGGCGGTCATCTGTCTATATAAGGCCGAAGCGGTCCAGGGGCCACAGGGCAAGGATGGCCTTGCCCAGGATATAGTCGGTGTCGATGGTGCCCACCAGGCTGTCACGGCTGTCGGTGGAGTAGTTCCGATTGTCCCCCATGACGAAGATAGAGCCCTCGGGGACCTCCCAGTGGGTCTGCTGCATGGAGGGAGCGCCGGGGCGGCGCATCTCCTCATGGAGGTAGGGCTCGTCCAGGGGCTGCCCGTCCACATAGACGGCGCCGGTGGTGTAATCCACGTCCACCGTCTGTCCGCCGGTGGCGATGACCCGCTTGACGATGGCCCTGGGCTGGTCCCAGTCAGGCAGCAGGACGGAGGTCTTGTTCAGCACCACGACATCCCCCTGCTTTGGGGTGTAGCCCAGCGACCAGATGAGCATGATCTCGCCGTGCTGGAGGGTATAGTCCATGGAACCGCCGTCCACCCTGGTGAGCCGGGCCACGCAGTTGAACAGCACCACCGCCGCCACCACGCAGCCCAGAAACAACTGGAGCCATTCGTACAGCTCCGCGCCCGGCCGGCGGGGGGCCTCCTGTTCCTCGACCTCCTCCGGAACGGCGGAGATCTCCTCTCCGTCCTGGGGGAACTGGTTGTAGTCTTCCATTGGGGCACCTCGTTTCTATGCGTCGTGAGTGGTATTATACCCGGTTTGGGGGGAAATTGCAAGGCTGTAGGGGCGGACAATGTGCGCCCCTACAATTCTATCTTCGTTACCCCCGGCGTATTGGCCAGCACTGTGCTCTCCCGCTTTTGGCAGGAGAAGAGGAGAAGCTGCTGCTCCCCGGACAGCTCCCACAGCAGTTCCAGGGCCGCCTCCAGCCGGGCGTCATCAAAGGCGGACAGGGCGTCGTCCAGCATGATGGGGGGCTTTTCGGGCAGGCACAGCCGGCACACCGCCAGCCGCACCGCCAGATAGAGCTGGTCGGCCGTCCCCCGGGACAGGTACAGGGCGGACCGGGGCAGCACGTCTCCGCCCGTCCGGACGAAGCCCTCCAGCTCCCGGGTGAGGGAGACCGCCCCGTATTTGTCTCCGGTGAGCCGGGCCATGTACTGGCTGGCCAGCCGGTTCAGCTCGGGGGAGAACCGCTCCTGGAGCCGGGTGTTGGCCTGGGTAAGGGAATCCATGGCCAGGTTCAGGGCGTCCAGCTCCAGCCTGCGCCGGGACAGACGCTCCTCCAGCTCCTCCGCCCGGGCGGACAGGGCGGCGGGGTCGCCCATGGCCTGGAGGGTCCCCCGGGCCTGGTTGAGCTGGGCGCTCACCTGCTCCAGCCGGCCGGCCGCCTGGGACAGGGCCCGGTCGGTCTCCTCAGGACCCAGCTCCGGGACGGGCAGCTCCGGAGCGGGACCCGCCTGACGTCCCGCCCCCTGGGCGGCCAGATCGTCCAGCCGGCGGCGGCGCTCCTCTGTCCGCTCCCGGGCCAGGGCCAGATCGTGGTCTATGCCCAGAGCCCGGCTCAGTGCCGCCGAGCAGCCGAACATATCTTTTACTTCCGGAGCAAAGGCGTGGACGAAGTCCAGCAGATTGGCCTTGGTCTCGTCCCGCTTGTTCTGCCGTTCGGTGACGGCGTTCCGGATGACCTCCGCCTCATGGGCGGCCTTCTCCGCAGCCTGACACCGCTCCCGGTAATCCTGTGCCAGGGCGGTGAGCTCCTCCTGGGTCTGAACGCCAAAGGGGGACAGCAGGGCGGCGATGCGCTTCTCAGATTTCCGGGTAAGGAGGCGAGTCCAAATGAGATTGGCGATTACGCCGACGCAGATAACCAGGGCCAGTCCGGCGGAAAATATGACATTTTGGCTGGCCAGCCAGCCGCCTGCTCCGAAGAGGGCGGCAAAAACAAGGCCGATCACGGCCAGCTTGGGAGATAACCGCTTCCGTTTGTCCCGCTTTTCGGCGTCCGACTGGACGGCGGCAGTGATCTCCGCCGCTTTTGCTACCGCCGCCTCCCCGGTCATATCGGGGAAGTGCTCGTCCCTGGCGGCCTCTTGGGTCCCGGCGGAGGCCTCCTCCGCCTCTTTCAGGGCGGGCTCTCCCTGCTTGATCTCCTCGTCCAGGGCCTTGAGGTACTGCAGTTCCCCCTGGGCCCGTTTCAGTTCCTCCCGGCCGGGGATAGGCCGGGTGGACAGCTCGGTCTCCAGGTTGTTCAGCTGCTTCCGGGCGGCCTGGTACTCCTCCTCGGCCTGGGCGTAGCGGTCGGCCAGCTTCCGCTGGGCCAGAAGGCGGTGGGCCTCCGCCTGTTGGGCCAGACCGTCCCGAGTCCGGGCCAGGGCGGCCCGCTCCCCCTCCAGCCGGGCGGCCAGGGCGGCCGTCTCCTCCAGCTGGGACAGGTTTTCCCGCACTTGCCCCAGTTCCGACTCCAATTTTGGGATTTCTCCCACGCTGCGGTTGACCTGCCGCCGGTTTTTCCAGTTTTTCAGCCGTTCCATGGCCTGGGAGAAGGACACGTCCTCCTGGCCCGAGGACACCAGGGCGGCGATACGCCGCTCCAGCTCCGGGGCAGTGGTGAGGGACAACTCCCCGTTCCCCAGGAAAGCGGAGCGGGTGAACACCTCCGCTCCCACTCCGACGAGCAGTTCGCCGCAGTTGGCGGCGGTAAGGCCGGGCACCGGCTCCTGGGTGCCGGCGTAGACGGCGGAGAAGGTCCCAAAGGGGGTGCTTCCCTTGGGCCCCCGGCGGATGGTGATGTCCCGCCCCTCCACTTCCAAGGTGATTTCCCCCTCCATGGGGGTGCCCGACCAGGGCTGGTAGCGGTTTTTGTCGGCCAGATAGCCCTTCTTGTCCCGGTCCCGGGTGTCGATGCCGTAGAGCATGGCCCGCCAGAAGGCGGCCCAGGTGGATTTGCCCCCCTCGTTGGGGGCGTGGATCAGGGTGAGCCCCGGTCCCGGTTCCAGCCGGGCCCTGTTCAGCCGGCCGAAGGTGGCGGTCATGGATTTGATCCTCACGGCTCCTCCCCTCCCTCCAGAGCGGCCAGCCCGTACCGGGCGGCCAGCTGACAGACCGGGTTGTCCGGCTCGGCCTGGCACCTGCCCCACATGGTCCGCAGAAACAGCCCCGTCAAGGTGTCCTCCCCCCGCCGGGCCCACAGATTCCGGGGCAGACGGGTGCGGTCGATCAGGGTAAGGCCATAGAAGGCAGGGGACAATTCCCGGTCCAGGGCGGCCAGGTCGGGAGGCTGGCCCTCCCCGGTAAGAATTACCCGGCAGATAAGATTCCGGGTATCCTCCGGCAGGGCTGCGCGCACCGTGGACAGCACATCAGCCGCCCCGGTGACGTCTGCCGAAATGATCTCATAGCGGTATTTTGCCAGGGAAACGAACTGAGCGGTCACATTTCCAGGCTCGGCTTCCACATAGAGGACCCCTTTGTCCCCCTGCTCGTCAAAGCCCCGGCCCTCAGGGCAGCCAGGGCAGGCCCAGAAGGTGTTCCCCTCCTTTTGCAGACCGCTGCCCTGGTGGACGTGGCCCAGGGCCAGATAGTCCAGTCCGCTGGCGGCGATGGCGGCCCGGGGGATGGGACCGTAACCCTCCACCCCGTCCACGTCGCCGTGGAGGACGGCGATATGTACGTTCCCGTCGTCAGAGACGGTCAGCCCCTCCAGAGGACAGGTATCCTGGTGGGGACTGATGAAGGCCCGTCCCCACAGGGTGCAGCCGGGCAGCTCCGCCGCCTCAAGGGCATCGGAGGTAAAAATATGTACGTTGTCCGGCCAGTCCAGACTGGTCCAGATGGACCGGGGGCCGCAGAAGTCGTGGTTGCCCGGGGCAATGAACACCGGGCAGGGGATGGAGGCCAGGGCCTCCCGCAGGGCCTGAGCGGTCTCCCGGTAGACATGCTCCGAATCCAGGAGGTCGCCGGCCAGCAGCACCAGATCGGCGTGTTTCTCCCGGGTCAGGGCGGCCAGACGGTCCAGCAGCTCCCGCTGCTCCCGCCGCCGCCGGGCGGCCCGGTCGGGGGTCAGGCCGGAAAAGGGGCTGTCCAGGTGAAAATCGGCCCCATGGATGATCTTTAACATGGTGATACCTCTTTGGTCTTTTGTAGGGACCGGCGCCCTCGCCGGCCCGGAAACGGTAGGGCTTATTGGAGATGGGCCGCCGAGGGCGGCGGCCCCTACTCCACAATATCCGTCCGCGTCACGCTGACGCACTTCTTTTTGTCGGTGTCGATGACAAACAGGCAGGCGTTGAGCTTGCAGTTCCCCTCCGCCTCCTCATACCGCCGGGGCAGGCCTCCCAGGAAGAGGTTCAGGGAGTTCTCCACCTTGATGCCCAGCACCGAGTTGACGGGGCCGGTCATGCCCAGGTCGGAGACGAAACCGGTGCCCTGGGGGAGCACCCGGCAGTCCGCCGTGGGCACATGGGTGTGGGTGCCCCACACGGCCGCCGCCCGGCCGTCCAGGTGCCAGCCCATGGCCCCCTTCTCACTGGTGGCCTCAGCGTGGAAGTCCACCAGCAGCAGATCGAAGCCCCCCCGGTTCCAGAAGTAGTTGGCGGACTTAAAGGGGTTATCCAGGTTGGAGTTCAGGTCCACCCGGCCCATGATGTTCAGCACCCCCAGCCGCAGTCCCTGGCACTGATACACCCCGAAGCCCCGGCCCGGAACCCGGCCGGCGTAGTTGGCGGGGCGGAGGATGCGGTCCTCCTTATCCAGATAGGCCCCGATCTGGATGCGGTTCCAGGTGTGGTTGCCCAGGGTGATTACGTCGGCCCCGGCCTCCAGGATGCGCCGGGCCTGGGCGGGGGTGATGCCCACTCCGGAGGCGTTCTCCCCGTTGACCACGCAGAAGTGAGCCCCCAGTCTGTCCCGCAGGCCGGGCAGGCGGCGGGACAGGATGTCCTGGCCCCCCTCGCCTACGACGTCGCCTACAGCTAGCACGTTCAGCAGCATAGAATATCCTCCTTGCGGTGATTACTTGACCGATGGTGTGGGCAGATGGGAAACGAAGCCGTCAGAGGGCGGCAGCACAGCCCAGGCGATCCGGCCGCAAATTTTTAAAGCGGTCACTGCGCACACTCCTCACTGGGTGAAATAACTGGGCGGGGCGGGCAGGTCGGGCGTGAAGGGGCCGTCGGGGCGGATCTCGATCCGTTTTTCCCACATCTCCGGCGGAATCTCGGGCCAGACCTCATAGGAGCCGGGCTCCAGCACGATCAGCGTCATATCCATGGGCAGGCCGTACCGCTTGGCGTAGTAGTTGGCCCCCTCGTTGCTCACCGGGTTGCGGGGGTACCACCAGGTAAAATTATAGCGGTCGTTGAGGATAATGAGGGTGTCGCTGCCCTCCTTTACCGCCTGGCGCATCAGCTGCCAGTTGGTCCAGCTGCACCCCAGCACGTCGGCGCTGCGCCAGACCCAGGGAACCATCAGGGCGGCGGTCAGCGCCGCCGCCACCCCCAGACCGGGCAGCCGGTGAAGGAAGGGGGCGGCCGCCTCGGCGGCCAGCAGGGTGATCATGACCAGGGGGAAGTAGTAAAACCGCTCTCCCCACATGCTGGTGGCTGCCACGGGGGCCAGGGACAGGGGGGCGGACAGGTAGATGAGGCAGCGGCCGATCCTGTCCCGCCAGCTGTCCCTCTGGAGGAGCAGGGCCAGCAGGGGGAGCCCCCAGCACAGGCAGCACACGAACACGCTGGGCAGGGTATTGAAGGGGTGGCCCTTCCAGACGTACCAGCCGTAGCCCAGGGGGATCAGGGCCAGGGCGGCCATGGGGCGCAGGGGCCCGCTCCAGAAGGCGCAGGCGGTGAGGAGGGCCATGGGCAAGGCGAACAGGGGGCAGAAGAGGAAGGTCCGGGGCAGAATGTGACCCAGATAGCGGCGCAGGATGGCGTATACCGCCCCCAGGGGCCCGGCGTCCGGGCTGAAGGCCAGCCCCCGCCGTCCCCCCAGGGAGAAGCCGGTCTGGAACAGCTCCAGCACAAAGCTGTTGCAGAACATGAAATAGAAGGCCAGCAGCGACCCGGCCAGACAGGCCCAGAAGGGCAGGCGCAGGGAGCGGTCATGGACGCCCCAGGCGGCCAGAATCAGGCTGGCGCCCAGAAACAGCAGGGAGAGATTCTCGATAAACAGCCCCATGGCCAGTGACAGGAGGAACAGGACAGCGGACCACAGCCCCAGCCGCTGCCTGGATCTCTCCACATGGCGCAGGATGAGGAGCCAGATCAGGAAAAACAGCACCGACAGGGCGTAGTTGCCAAAGCCGGACACCCAGCCGTACACGTCCCGCCAGAGGGCCATGGGCATGGCCAGGATGACCGCGTTGCTCATCAGAAAGGCGGGGAGAAAGACGGGGGAGTCGGTCCCCTGGCCGTCCCGCACCGCCAGCCGGGCCATGAGGCAGGGGATGGCGAACATGGCCCCGGCCATGATGGCCGTTTTGACCACAGAGGAGCGGCACATGATCACCGCGAAGAAGTTGCCCACGTACCGGCTGTTCAGCACGCCGCTCAGCCACCAGTAAATTCCGATGTCGATCCCCCACTGTCTGTCGTCGGTCAGGCTGTAGTGGGCGGTGAGGCCGGTCATGAACCAGAAAGCGAAGACGATCAGCAGGACGGCCAGAGTCAGCCTGCGTCGGTTTTTCAGCATAACGCCATCTCCTCAATGAAAAGATTCAGGGCAGGTAGGGGACAAAGTCCCCGGCGGGGGGCAGCTCGATGCGGGCCTCCCAGATCTCCGGCGGGATGTCGGGCCAGTGTTCATAAGAGCCGGAGGGGAGAAAGATCAGGGTAATATGTTCCGGAATGTGGTAGAACTGGCGGAAATAAGCGCCGTAGGGCACGCTCTCCGGGTCCCGCATCCACCAGACGACGAACTGAAAGCGGTCGGCGGGAAGGATCAGGGTGTCGGCCTCCTCCTCCACGGCCTGGGCGATCAGGCTGCTTCGCAGCTGATTGCAGGACAGGACGACGGCGTACCGGCTTCCCCAGAGGAGCATCAGGCAGATCAGGCCCGCGGCGGTCAAAGCGGTGAGGGGCAGAAAGTTCAGCCAGTCGCCAACAGCATGGACAGCCAGAAGGATCAGCAGGACGAAGGAAAACAGATAGAGCCGGGGCCCCCGGGTATTGATGGCGGCCATGGGCAGCAGCACCAGGGCGGCGGCCAGATAGAGCAACAGCCGGCTGAGCCGCTGCGGCCACTCTCCCCGCTGGACCAGCAGGGCCAGGAAAGGCAGGCCCCAGGCCAGGGTGCTGCCCAGCCAGACCGCCCGGCCGGTAAAGAAGCCCGGACGGAGGAGCATCATCCAGTTGTAATACAGAGGCCACAGCGCCGAAACGCACAGGGGGCGCAGGGGACTTTTCCAGAAGCCGCAGAAGACGATAACGGCCATGGGCAGCCCCAGATATCCGCCGTGGGTGAAGCCCTGGGGGAGCAGGAAGCCCAGATACTGCCGCAGGATGGCGTAGAGGACGGCGGCCGGGCCGTCGGACAGGGAGAAGGTCAGCTCCCGCAGGCCGATGGCGCCGCCGGTGTTGACCAGATCGGAGTAGATACCGTTGAAAAACATGAGGAAACAACCCAGCAGCGACCCGGCCAGACAGGCCCAGAAGGGCGGGCGGAGCTCCTTGTCCCAAAAGGCGTACAGGGCCAGCAGCACCGCGCCGCCCAGCTGGAGCACGGTCTGGTTCTCCAGGAACAGGGACATGGACAGGGTGAGGAAAAACAGTCCCGCGGCCCAGGCCCACAGGCGGGTCCGCTTCTGCTCCACGTGCCGCAGGATCACCAGCCAGAGCAGAAACAGCACAATGGATATCCCGTAGTTGCCGAAGCCGCACACCCAGGCGAGGGTCTCCCTCCACATGGGGGAGGGGACGAGGAGCAGGCCGGCGTTACAGGCCAGGTAGGCCGGAAGGAACGGGGAAGGGTGTTCTGCCCCCCCCCCCCCGAGGGGTGTCAGCTTAGCTGTCAACACTGGGATGAAAAATGTGGATAACCCCAGGATCAAAGTCTTGACCAGGGGGGACCGGCACATGATGACGGCAAAAAAATTCCCCACGTACCGGCTGTTCAGGCTGCCGTCCCGCAGCCAGTGGACGCCCACGTCCAGGCCCCACTCCAGGTCGTCGATGGCGCTGTATGGGGTGCTCCAGGCGAGAAACAGGTAGAAGGCCAGCATAACGGCCATAACGGTGGGGGTGACCCAGCGCCGGTCCCCCAGGCCGGCGTTCCTTTGCAGTTCCATAAGATCCTCTCCTTTACCGGTGAAACAGCTTGTTGGTCTGGTATTTGGGCTCGCATGTGAGCTGGAGGCCCAGCTTTTTATAGGTTCCCTCGTCCGCCGGGGAGAGGATGACCGAGCAGTGGGCCTGACAGCCCTTGAGGGCGGCCAGCTGCTCCAGGGCCCTTGCGGCCTTGGGCTCGGCGCTGGCGGAGGAGGCCAGGGCGATGAGCACCTCGTCGCTGTGCAGCCGGGGGTTGGCCGAGCCCAGGTAGGCCACCTTGACGGTCTGGATGGGCTCGATGGCGCTCTGGGCGATGAGGTGGACGCCGTGTCCCCCCGCCCCGGACAGCTTTTTCAGGGCGTTGAGCAGGGCGGCGGCGGAGCAGCCCATCAGCTCGGAGGTCTTGCCGTCCACAATGGTGCCGTCGGCCAGCTGAATAGCCATAGCGGGCTCGCCGGTGGCCTCGGCCAGCTCATTGGCCCTGGCCGCCGCCGGGCGGATATCCGTGGTGATCCCCGCCTGCTGCATCAGCAGCTCCAGCTTGTACACCGCGCTGTCGGAGCCCTTGCCCTGGCGGCGCTCGCACAGGGCGTCGTAGTACCGGCGGACGATCTCCTGCCTGGCCGCCTCCTGACAGGCGCCGTCGTCAACGATGCAGTTCCCCACCATGTTCACCCCCATGTCGGTTGGGGACTGATAGGGGCACTTGCCGGTGATCTTCTCAAACATGGCGGCCAGCACGGGGAAGACCTCCACGTCCCGGTTGTAGTTGACGGTGGTCTCGCCGTAGGCCTGGAGGTGGAAGGGGTCGATCATGTTCACGTCGTCCAGGTCGGCGGTGGCCGCCTCATAGGCCAGGTTGACCGGGTGCTTCAGGGGCAGGTTCCAGATGGGGAAGGTCTCGAACTTGGCGTACCCGGCCACTACCCCCCGCTTGTGCTCGTGGTAGAGCTGGGAAAGGCAGGTGGCCATCTTGCCGCTGCCCGGGCCGGGGGCGGTGACCACCACCAGGGGGTGGCTGGTCTCGATGAAGTCGTTTCGGCCATAGCCCTCGTCGCTGACAATTTTGGCGATGTTGTGGGGGTAGCCCTCGATGGGGTAGTGGCGGTAGACCTTCAGCCCCAGCCCCTCCAGCCGGGCCTGGAAGGCGTCGGCGGCGGGCTGGCCGGTGTAGCGGGTGACCACCACGCTGCCCACATACAGCCCCCGGCCCCGGAACTGGTCGATGAGCCGGAGCACGTCGCTGTCGTAGGTGATGCCCAGGTCCCCCCGGACCTTGTTTTTCTCGATGTCGCCGGCGTTGATGGCGACGATGATCTCCGCCTTGTCCCGCAGCTGCTCCAGCATCCGCAGCTTGCTGTCCGGCTCAAAGCCGGGGAGCACCCGGCTGGCGTGGTAGTCGTCGAAGAGTTTGCCCCCGAACTCCAGGTAGAGCTTGCCTCCGAACTGGGCGATGCGCTCCCGGATGTGCTGGGACTGGGTCGCCAGATATTTTTCGTTGTCGAAGCCTTGCTTGGCCATGGTCTCTTCTCCCTTTCTCTCTTTACAACTGAGCAATCAAAGTATTTTACATCGTTTCAGGGGAAAGCGTCAAGGGGTTAAACGCAAAAATGACCCCCGGAGAGCAGCCGCTCTCCGGGGGTCAGTCTTTTATTGAGGCAGCGTCAGGTCCCCTTCTTTGATCCAGCCGGTTTTCCGCAGGAGCTCGCAGAAGATCACCGACAGCACGGCGGGCAGGACGAAGCAGACCAGTGCCAGTCCCAGCCAGTCAAAGCCGGTGACGGCCGCCTTGGCTCCGGTGGCCACGTCGTTGACCCAGCCGGACCAGACGCCGATCTGGCCCACAAAGCCGCAGGTGCCCATGCCGGCGGCCACGCCGCCGGCGGGGTCGTTCATCTCCAGCCGGAAGAGGCAGGTGGCAATGGGGCCGGTGATGGCGGAGGCCAGGGTGGGGGGAATCCAGATCCGGGGATTTTTTACAATATTGGGCATTTGCAGCATGGACGTGCCGATGCCCTGGCTCACCAGTCCGCCCCAGCGGTTCTCCCGGAAGGACATCACGGCGAAGCCCACCATCTGGGCGCAGCAGCCGGCCACCGCCGCCCCGCCGGCCAGACCGGTGAGGGTGAAGGAGGCGCAGATGGCCGCCGAGGAGATGGGCAGGGTGAGGGCGACGCCCACCAGGACGGAGACGGCAATGCCCATCCAGAAGGGCTGGAGGATGGTCAGGTCCTTGATGAACTGGCCGAAGGCGTGGGCTCCGGCGGCGATGGGAGGCGCGATGCAGGCGGCCAGCCCCACCCCCACGAACACGGTCACGGCCGGGGTGACCAGGATGTCCACCTTGGTCTCCTTGGACACCACTTTCCCACATTCAGCGGCGATGATGGCGATGAACAGCACGGCCAGCGGACCGCCAGCGCCGCCCAGCTTGTTGGCCGCCCAGCCCACTCCGGTCAGGGAGAAGAGCACCATGGGGTCGGCCTTCAGGGCGTAGCCGATGGCCACGGCCATGGCCGGGCCGGACATCTCAAAGGCGAACTGGCCGATGTCCACCAGGAACTGGGCGGACAGCTGCTGCCCCAGGGTCTTGATAATGGTGCCGATGAGCAGGGAGCAGAACAGGCCCTGGGCCATAGCCCCCAGCGCGTCGATGCCATAGCGCCTGGCCGAGATCACGATGTTTTTCCGCTGGAGAAATTCTTTCATTTGAATCACCTTTTTCAAGTGAGATAAGCGGCGTCCTGCCCCCTGCGGGGCAGGACACGCACAGGAGAAAAGGGATAGTCCACACAGGTGTCAAGACACCTGTGTGGACTATTATAGCGGATATGCCGGATTTGTCAAGAAGAAGATTTTCGAGTGAAAAAAATGCTCTTTTGACCCTCTGCAACTGACAGTTGCGGAAAGTTCCAAGTCCGCTTGATTGCTTTTTGGTTCATTTTCGCTATAATCAAGGCAGAACTGAAAGGAGGTCAAGCCTATGACGTTGGCGGAAAAAATACTGTCCCTGCGCACAGCGAAGGGCATGTCCCAGGACGATCTGGCGGAGAAGCTGGAGGTCTCCCGGCAGAGCGTGAGCAAGTGGGAGACGGCCCAGTCCACCCCCGACCTGGATAAAATTATCAAGCTGGCCGACCTGTTCGGCGTGACGGTGGACGAACTGGTGCGGGACGGGGAGGCCCCCCAGCCCCCGGAGCCGCCCCAGCCCCAGGTAGTCTATGTGGAGCGGGAGCGGAAATGGGAGCCGCGCGAATTGACGACAGTACAAAAAATTGGATTTGTTTTTGAAGTAACTGGCACGGCACTTATCATAATAGGTCTTTTGGCCGAGGATTGGCCGCTGGTTTATAAGATGGCGCCGCTGGTTTTCCTCAGCCTGCCTCTTCTTTTTACCAAAAAGCACCCCTGGCTGACCCTGTGCTGGGTCCTGACGGCCTTGAGCTTCGTATTCCTTGACCCCCGTCAGACGGCATGGTGGCTGCCCGACGGTTTGTATTACCTGTTTCGTTATTTCAAATTGCAGGACCCCCGCTACTCCAGCTATTTTGCCAGCCAGGACAATTCCTGCATTCTCTTTGCCGGCATTGTCGGGATCGTCCGGGGACTGCTGATCCTGGCGCTCGCCTTTTTCACCTGGCGGGTGTGCGGCAGGGAGTGGAAAGAGGCATGGAAAAAATGGAGAGAGGGCGGCTGAAAGCCGCCCTTTTTAGTTTACAACCACCCTCCGCTGTGGTAAAATAGGGGGACTTTACAAAAGGAGCGTTTTTTGCTGTGGCCTACAACTTTTTCCCCATGATCTCCCGGATGCGGTATATCAACCGCTGGGGCCTGATGCGCAACACCCGGCTGGAGAACATCCAGGAGCACTCCCACCAGGTGGCGGTGCTGGCCCACGCCCTGGCCGTCATCGAGAACCGGTATTTCGGTGGGCAGATCGACCCGGGCGCGGTGGCGGTGGCGGCCCTGTACCACGACGCCAGCGAGATCCTCACCGGCGACATGCCCACCCCCATCAAATATTACAATCCGGACATCCAGAGCGCCTACAAGGACGTGGAGGCGGTGGCGGAGCGCAGGCTGCTGTCCATGCTCCCCCCCGACCTGCGCCCCGATTTCGAGGAGGCGGTCACCATCCCCGACCCCGAGGTCCACGCCATCGTCAAGGCGGCGGACAAGCTGTCCGCCTACCTCAAGTGCGTGGAGGAGCTGAAGGCGGGCAACACCGAGTTTAAAAAGGCAAAGGAGCAGACCTACGCCGCCCTGTGCCAAAACCCTAGCCCCACCCTGAAATACTTTATGGACAATTTCCTGGCGGGATTTGAATTGACGTTGGATGAATTGAATTGAGGAACCACTGAATGTAGGGGCCGCCGAGGGCGGCGGCCCCTACAATATATCCACCGAGCAAATTAGGAAAGGAATGTATCACATGAAAGCTATCGTTACCGTTATCGGCAAGGACCGGGTGGGCATCACCGCCGCCGTGTGTTCCCTGCTGGCCAGGCACAACATCAACATTCTGGACATCACTCAGACTGTTTTGCAGGAGTTCTTCACCATGGTCATGCTGGTGGACACCACCGCCTGCGAGAAATCCATCGGCGACCTGACCGACATTCTGGCCCAGGCCGGCCAGGAGGAGGGGCTGTCCATCCGGATTCAGCGGGAGGACATCTTCAACGCAATGCACCGGATCTGATATGTCTGTGGGCCCCGCCCCCTGGGCGGGGCATCCTTCCCGCCTGATATGGCCCGCCCAGGGGGGCGGGCCCCACAATCTCTCAATTAAGAGGAGAAATCAATATGCTCAACCAACATGAAATCATGCAGACCATCCAAATGATCGACCAGCAGCATCTGGACGTGCGCACTATCACCATGGGCATCTCCCTGCTGTCCTGTGCCCACAGCGACGTGAAAACCGCCTGTGACAAGGTCTACGACAAGATCACGGCCTACGCGGAAAAGCTGGTGGCCACCGGCGAGGCCATTGAGAAGGAGTTCGGCATCCCCATTGTCAACAAGCGCATCTCGGTGACCCCTATCGCGCTGGTGGCGGCGGCGGCGGAGACCGACAGCTATGTCCCCTTCGCCCGGGCCCTGGACCGTGCCGCCAAGACCACCGGGGTCAACTTCATCGGCGGCTTCTCCGCCCTGGTGCAGAAGGGGATGACGGATGCCGACCGGATTTTGATCCGTTCCATCCCTGAGGCCCTGGCTACAACCGACATCGTGTGCGGCAGCGTCAACGTGGGCTCTACCAAGGCGGGCATCGACATGGACGCGGTGGCCCTCATGGGCCGGACCATTAAAGACCTGGCCGAGAAAACCGCCGACAAGGGGGGCTTTGGCTGTGCCAAGCTGGTGGTCTTCTGCAACGCCGTGGAGGACAACCCCTTTATGGCCGGGGCCTTCCACGGGGTGGGGGAGCCGGAAAAGGTCATCAACGTTGGGGTCTCGGGCCCCGGGGTGGTGTACCACGCCCTCCAGGACGTGAAGGGCCAGCCCTTCGACGTGGTGGCCGAGACGGTGAAGAAGACCGCCTTCCGCATCACCCGCATGGGCCAGCTGGTGGCCCAGGAGGCCAGCCGCCGGCTGGACACCCCCTTCGGCATTGTGGACCTGTCCCTGGCCCCCACCCCCGCCGTGGGGGACAGCGTGGCCCGGATTTTGGAGGAGATGGGGCTGGAGACCTGCGGCACCCACGGCACCACCGCCGCCCTGGCCCTGCTCAACGACGCGGTGAAGAAGGGGGGCGTGATGGCCTCCTCCCACGTGGGCGGGCTGTCGGGCGCCTTTATCCCCGTCAGCGAGGACGAGGGCATGATCGCCGCGGCCGCCTCCGGGGCCCTCACCCTGGACAAGCTGGAGGCCATGACCTGCGTCTGCTCGGTGGGACTGGACATGATCGCCGTCCCCGGCGACACCCCCGCTGAGACCATCTCCGCCATCATTGCCGACGAGGCGGCCATCGGCATGGTCAACTCCAAGACCACCGCCGTGCGCGTCATCCCCGCCCCCGGCTGCACCGTGGGGGACACGGTGGAGTTCGGCGGCCTGCTGGGCTCCGCCCCCGTCCAGCCGGTCCATCCCTTCTCCGCCAAGGACTTCG
>CANSSJ010000018.1 GCA_947649625.1 uncultured Bacillota bacterium
CCTGGTTCGACGGACAGTCGCCTGTCCGCCCTCACAGCCTCCAACAAGGCTTTGGCCGGTAACGGGGCCATACGTTCCGCCCTACTTGCCGTTCAGGCGGACTGCTCGGGGGCCAGTTATCCACAGCGCATCCCACACCGGCTCGCACCGCCCGCCGGCTCTCTGAGTGGGTAAAAGCTGTCTTTTTCCCCTTCATCGCATTTGCTTGTTCAGCATTTTAACGGAAATCCGGCCGCTTGTCAAGAGGAAATTTCCTGGGGACAGGGCAAAAAAATTTGAAAAAACAGTTGCTTTTCCCCTGGAACTGTGTTATGATACCAGTTGCGTTTACAAGAATACCCTCATGGAGAAAGAGGTGAAGATAAAATGAAGGAAGGCCTCCACCCCAACTATCAACAGACCACCATCCGGTGCGCCTGCGGCAATGTGATCGAGACCGGCTCCACCAAGAAGGACATCCGCGTAGAAGTTTGCTCCAAGTGTCACCCCTTCTACACCGGCAAGCAGAAGATGGTGGACACCGGTGGCCGTGTCAGCCGCTTCAACAAGAAGTTCGGCTTCGACAAGTAAGTCCCTGTGTACAAAAGCCGCACCGTGTATTCGGTGCGGCTTTTTGCGCATATACTATTTTTTGAACTGATTTTAAAGGAGGAATCCCGCCATGCGCAGTATCGACCCCAAACAGCTTGATAAAAACGTCTTTTCCGCCATCGGTGACCAGTGGATGCTCATCACCGCCGGAACGCCTGAACACTGCAACACCATGACCGCCTCCTGGGGCGGGCTGGGGGTGATCTGGAATATCCCCTCGGCCACCTGCTACATCCGTCCCCAGCGGTACACCAAGGAGTTTGTGGACCGGGAGGACTATTTTACCCTCTCCTTCTTCGGCGAGGAGCACCGCAAGTCCCTCCAGCTGTGCGGCTCCAGGAGCGGCCGGGAGGTGGACAAGGTGAAGGAGTGCGGCTTCACCGTCCGCGCGGCGGACTGCGGCGCCCCCTACTTTGAGGAAGCCGAACTGGTTTTGGTGTGCCGCAAGCGGTTCGTCCAGCCCATGGACCCGGACAACATGCCCCAGGAGATTAAGGACAAGTTTTATCCCCAGAAAGACTATCACGTCATGTATATTGGGGAAATCGTGGAGGTCCTGGTAAAGGACTGACCTGGGAGGCATACCGCTTTGGAAACCCGTGACCTGATTCTGTCCAAAGCCCGCTTTGAGGACTGGGAGGACATGTACCGCAATGTGTGGTCCCGGCCTGAGTCGGCCCGATATATGCTGTGGCAGGTCACCACCAGCGAGGAGGAGGCCAAGACCCGGATGGAGCGGACCATCGCCTGGCAGAGGGACCACGACGTCTGGACGGTGTATGAGAAGTCCAGCGGCCAGTCCATCGGCTGGGCCGGGCTGGCGGAGCTGTCCCCCGGCGTCTGGCAGGAGACCAGCATCGCCCTGGGGCCGGATTTTGTGGGCCGGGGATACGGCCGGCAGATTTTGGAGCTGTTGATGGATATCGCCCTGAATCGGGGCGGAACCGAGTTTCGCTGTTCCACCCGGTCGGAAAACACGGCTTCCAAGGCACTGATCGCCTCCTGTAGTCTCGCTCTGCTAGGTACGGAGGAGAAAACTGACCAGAGAGACGGAAGTGCCTATCAGCTGAACATTTACAGCAAGAAAATATATTGAAACGAGGAAACTTGACCTAATATGCCAAACATTCAAGAAAAGACCCGATTTGACCGCGCGGTCCTGGTGGGGCTGAACGCCTTCAGCCTCAGCCGGGAGGAGAACGCTGACGAGGAGTCCATGGAGGAGCTGGCCGCCCTGCTGGAGACGGCGGGGGGCGAGTGCGCCGGGGTGGTGACCCAGTCCAAGGACAGTCCCGACCCCCGCACCTTCATCGGCGAGGGCAAGGTGGCCGAGGTGAAGGAACTGGTCCAGGCCACGGACGCCGACATGGTCATCTTCGACAACCCCCTCTCCCCCTCCCAGCAGCGCAACCTGGCCGAGGAGTTAAAGGTAGGGGTGCTGGACCGGTCCGCCCTGATTCTGGACATCTTCGCCCAGCGGGCCCGGACGAGAGAGGGCCGGCTCCAGGTGGAGCTGGCCCAGTACAAGTATCTGCTGCCCCGTCTGCTGGGCATGTGGAAGCACCTGGAGCGCCAGGAGGGGGCCATCGGCACCCGGGGCCCCGGCGAGACCCAGCTGGAGAGCGACCGGCGGATTTTGGGCCGGAAGATCGCCAAGCTGGAGAGCGAGCTGAAGGACGTGCGCCGGGTGCGGGCCACCCAGCGGGAGCGGCGGATCAAGAACGAGGTGCCGGTGGTGGCCATCGTGGGCTACACCAACGCGGGCAAATCCACCCTGCTCAACCACCTGACCGGGGCGGAGATCCCCGCCAACGACCGCCTCTTCGACACCCTGGACACCACCACCCGGACGCTGGAGATCTCCGACACCTGCACCGTCCTGCTGTCCGACACGGTGGGCTTTATCCGCAAGCTGCCCCACCACCTGGTGGAGGCCTTCAAGGCCACCCTGGAGGAGCTGGAGTACGCCGACCTGCTCCTCCACGTCATCGACGCCTCCAGCCCCCAGTGGCGGGAGCAGGCGGAGGTGGTGGACCAGCTCATCCGCGAGCTGGGGGCGGAGCAGACGCCCCGCATCGAGGTCTTCAACAAGTGCGACCTGTGGACGGGGGATATCCGCCCCCACGGGGAGGGCCGGGTGTCCATCTCCGCCAAGACCGGCGAGGGGGTGCCCGACCTGCTGGCGGCGATCGGCAAGGTGTTGGACAACGGGGCCCGAAAGGTCACCATCCACCTGCCCTACGACAGGGGCGGCCTGCTGGACAAGCTCTATCTGGAGGCCAAGGTGGAGAAGGTGGACTACGGCGAGACCATCGACGTGGTCGCCACCTGCACCCCCAAGGTCATCGGCCAGTTGGGCCCCCTGGTGGAGGGCTGGAAGCCTCACAAGGAGTTTTGGGAGGAATGACAAAAACGGCGTGCCCAGTGGTCACGCCCTACGCCGCCTGTAGGGCGCGACGACCCCGGCGCGCCGTAATTGGTAGGGGCGCACATTGTGCGCCCGCCTTGAATGCAAATGTAGCAATAACGGGCGGACAGTGTCCGCCCCTACACAGAAAGGAGAAGCCTCAGATGGATTTCATTTTACGGGAATGGCGGCGGTCGGACGCCGCCGATGTAGCCAAATACGCCGACAACGAGAAGATTGCCCGCAACCTGCGGGATGTGTTTCCTTATCCCTACACACTGAAGGACGCCAAGGAGTTCATCGATGACTGTTTGGAGGAGGACGATTTTCTCATGTTCCGGGCCATCGAGGTGGACGGCCACGCAGTGGGCAGTATCGCCCTGTGCCGGGATGACGGCATGTACCGCCCCCGGGCTGAACTGGGCTACTGGCTGGCGGAGGATTTTTGGGGAAAGGGCATCATGACCGAGGCGGTCAGGCGAATCTGCAAGGAGGGCTTTGCCCGCTGGGATGACTTGCTCCGTATCTACGCCGAGCCCTATGCCCGCAACGCCGGTTCCCGCCGGGTTTTGGAGAAGGCGGGCTTCACCCTGGAGGGCATCCTGCGCAGGAACGTGTTCATCTGGGGCGAGGTCTGTGACTCCTGCATGTATGCCCTGCTGCGGGAGGATATGTCCCCCGCCGGAGACTGATCCTCCCGACCATCTGCCCCTTTTACATTGCCCTGTCTCCGAAAATCCGGAGGCAGGGCAATTTCTGTCTTCAATCCGGTGCTCCGTGCAAAAATGTCCCCGAAATTTGTTTATTTTTCTACTGGACCCGCCGGGCTGTCCTGTAGTAAGATGGTCTGGCCGCAGACCGGCGTTTTGGTTAAAGGAGAGTCGCAAATCGTGAGAGAGAAACACAGCATCAACATGTGCGAAGGATCGCTGGCGGATAAGATCCTTCTGTTCGCCCTGCCTCTGATGGCCTCCAGCCTGCTCCAGCTGCTGTTCAACGCCGCCGACGTGGTGGTGGTGGGCCGTTTCGCCGGCAAGGAGGCCCTGGCCGCAGTGGGCTCCAACACCTCCCTCATCAATCTGCTCATCAATCTGTTCGTCGGCCTGTCGGTGGGCACCAACGTGGTGGTGGCCCGGGACCTGGGCGCCGGCCGGCACGACCGGGTGTCAGGAAGCGTACACACCGCCATGACGCTGGCCCTGGCCAGCGGGATCGTCATGTCGGTCTTCGGCGTGGTCATGGCCCGGCAGCTGCTGGAGTGGATGTCCTCCCCCACCGATGTAATTGACCTGGCCGGCGTGTACCTGCGCATTTACTGTCTGGGCCTGCCCGCCAACTTCGTCTACAACTTCGGGGCGGCCATCCTCCGGGCCCAGGGGGACACCCAGCGCCCCCTCTATTTCCTCACCTTCGCCGGCGCGGTCAACGTAGTCCTCAACCTGATCTTCGTCATCCCCCTCCAGATGGCTGTGGCCGGCGTGGCCCTGGCCACCATCATTTCCCAGTACATATCCGCTATTCTGGTGGTACGGTGCATGATGCGGGAGCAGGGCCCGCTCCACCTGGACCTGAGACAGCTGGGCCTGAAGGGCCGGGTGGTGCGCCAAATCATCCAGGTAGGCCTGCCCGCCGGTTTCCAGGGCGTGGTCTTCTCCCTGTCCAACGTGGTCATCCAGTCCTCTCTCAACTCCTTCGACGACGCGGTGCTGGTAGCCGGCTCCTCCGCCGGAGCCAACATCGAGGGCTTCGTCTATGTCTCCATGAACGCGTTCTATCAGGCCGCCATCACCTTTGTGGGCCAGAACTACGGCGCCGCCAGATGCGACCGGGTGGACAGGGTGGCCCGTCAGTGCGTCGGCTTTGCCGTCCTCTCCGGGCTGGTACTGGGCAATCTGGCCTATCTCTTCGGCGCCCCTCTGGCGGGCATCTACGCCCCCGGCGAGCCCGACGTGGTAAACCAGGCCGTGGTCCGCATGTCGGTGATCTGCTGCTTCTACTTCCTCTGCGGCATCATGGACACCCTGGTGGGGGTGCTGCGGGGGCTGGGCAGCTCGGTGATCCCCATGTTCACCTCCATCGTGGGAGCCTGCGGCCTTCGGCTGCTCTGGGTCGCCACCGTATTCCCCCACTGGCGCACCCCTGTCTGCCTCTATCTCTCCTACCCCGTCACCTGGACGGTCACCGCCCTGTTCCACTTCCTGTTCCTCATGCTGGTGGTCCGCAGGCGGGCTTTCGCCAGGGTCCAGCACAACGGCCCCGCCTACCTGGCCACCGAGGGCCGGCACCCGGAGTCGCCCTGACCGCCCCTCCGAAAAATTTCCCGGGAAATTTTTCGGAAAGGGTTTGACAAGTAGTAACAAATGTGTTACAATTCGGTTACAGTTTTTAATCCGACAGAAAGGAGCCGCACTATGGCAAACAATGATCTGCCCCTCACCTATAAAGGGCACCCGCTGCGCCGGAAGGACAACCTGATCTACTACGGCACGATGGCCGAAAAATATATCATCATGCTCCAGGTTCTCTCCAGTAAGGATCACGGTGGACTGGCCGTGGCGGACAAGGTCTCCGTCCAGCTTCAGCTCACCGACCCCGACCTGAAAAGCCGGGACCGTGTGGTCAAGAAGAGCGAAAAAGACAGCCTCTACGCCGCCATGGACGTGGCCTCCGTCTGGCTGGACCGGGCTCTGGCCGGAAAATAAATTTCACATTCACAAAAGCCGTCTGTATAGAGATAGGAGGACGTCAATATGGATCTCAAGCGCGCCGCTTCCCGCCTGACCGCCTGCCTGCTGGTGGCCGGTACCCTGATCACCCCCGCCCTGGCCGCCACCGGCACCGTCAACACAGAGGGCAGCTATCTGCGCCTGCGCTCTGAAGCCAGCACCAAGTCCACTGTTCTGAAAAATCTGGCCCACAACACTCTGGTGGATGTGCTGGAGGTCCTGGACAACGGCTGGTGTCAGATCTCTTATGACGGCGTCACCGGCTATGTGTCCGGCGAATACCTGACCATCTCTGAGGAGGCCGCTCCCACAGAGAATCAGGCGGAAGAGGCCGCCCCCGTCAGCGCCCAGGCCGACGAGGCCGCTCCCGCCGCCGGTGAGGACGCGCTGTACGTCAAGGTCACCACCGGCACGCTGAACATCCGCTCCGGCCCCGGCACCGACACCGACAAGGTGGGCTCCCTCCACGCCGGCCGCCTCGTCCAGGTCCTGGAGGTTCTGGACGGCTGGTACAGGATCGAGGAAGGCTATATCAGCTCCGAGTACGCCGTCCAGGCCGACCCCTCCCAGATCAGCAAGGGCCAGGAGATCGCCGACTACGCCCTCCAGTTCCTGGGTTACCGCTATGTTCACGGCGGCGCCTCCCCCAAGGGCTTTGACTGCTCCGGTTTCACCACCTATGTATACAAGCAGTTCGGCTACAGCCTGAACCGCACCTGCTCCGGCCAGCTGGACAACGGGACCCCCGTTTCCATGGACGAGCTCCAGCCCGGCGACATCGTGATCTTCCGCAAGGGCAGCACCTCCAAGCGGGCCACCCATGTGGGTCTGTACATCGGCAACAACCAGTTCATCCACGCCTCCACCCCCACCAAGGGCGTCATCATCAACAAGATGAGCGACTACTACTACACCACCGGCTTTGTGGGAGCCCGCCGCATCGTATGACATAACAAATCCCTCCGGTGTGAGCCGGAGGGATTGATTTTTAAGTATCTCCCCGCCCGAAGGGCGGGGAGATACTGTATTTATTTAATCTCTGGGCCGCCGGTAGAACTTGCCCACCACCCGCTCGGTGCGCAGGACGTTGACAAAGGCTTTGGGGTCGGAGTGACGAATTTTCCGGGCCAGCACCCGCACCTCGCTGTCGGATACCACCGAGTAGATCAACACACAGGGGTCGCCGTTGTACAGCCCCACCCCCTCGATGAGGGTGGCGGTATGGTTGGTGTCCTGAATCTGGGCGCAGACGCCGCCGGCGCTCTCCCGGCCGGTGATGATCAGCAGGGTCGCCCGCCGGCCGTCCGGGTCCAGCGTCTTGATGACCTGGGTGCAGGCGTACTGGTACAATATGGAATACAGCGCCCTGTCCCAGCCGAAGAGAAGCCCGGCGATAAACAGCAGCACCACATTGCCGCAGAAGATATAGCTCCAGGCGTCCACATTCTTCCGCTCGGAGAGGGCGATCGCGATGAAATCCGTACCGCCGCTGGTCACCCGCACTCCCAGGTACAGGCTGCAGGCAAAGCCAGTGATCATCCCGCCGAAAATGCTGATCAGGAGGATGTCCTCCGTGATATCCAGCGCCGGCACCATGTCGGTAAAGACACTGGTAAGGACGATGGACAGGCAGGAATAGAGGGTAAACCGCTTGCCCACCAGTTTATAGCTGATCAGGGCCGGGAGGGCGTTGAGGGCCAGATTGATAGGGCCGAAGGGCAGCTCCACCCCGGCAAATTCCAGGGCACACCGCTGGATCAGCCGGGTGATGCCGGTAAAGCCGCCGGGGAACAGGTCTCCCGCCGCCACAAAGCTCTTCAGGTTGACGGCCACGATCAGGGAGGCCAGAGTGATTACCCCCACCCGAATGATAAACTCCTTCAGCCGGGCCTGTTGGTTGTCAGTTGTCATGGACGCCTCCTGTCACTTGGCCTCAGCCAGAATATCCGCGTTCTTCATGAAGTATTCCACCCCGGAGTAGATGGTAGTCAGCACGATCACAGCGGTACAGATCTGATCGACGACCCCGGGCAGGGGCAGCAGCATGAGGATGACGCAAACCATGGTGGCGGCGGTCTTCACCTTGCCCGACCAGCCGGCGGCGATCACCCGGCCCTTGTCGGCGGCCACCATCCGCAGCCCGGACACACCGAACTCCCGGACGGCCACGATGAGCAGCGCCCAGGCGGGCATCTGGCCCACCTCCACGAACCACAGCATGGCGGCAAACACCAGACACTTGTCGGCCAGAGGGTCCATAAACTTGCCGAAATCAGTGATCTGGTTGTAGTGCCGGGCGATGTAGCCGTCCAGGGTGTCAGTAATGCTGGCGGCGGCGAAGATGGCCAGCGCCCAGTAGTTGGCAAAGGGCACATCCAGGTACAGCACCAGCAGAAAGGCGGGGATCATGATCACCCGCAGGATGGTCAGCTTGTTGGCAGTATTCATTGGCATGGTATCACTCCTCAATTTCTCCGGTCAAATCCCCGTCGGAGACCCCGGTGATCCTCACGTTGACAAACTCCCCCGCGGGGACCACCCCGGCGGCGGTAAACAGCACCCGGCCGTCGATGTCCACCGAGTCGGCGTAGGTCCGGCCCGCATAGCAGCCCGCCTCACCGTCGAAGCCCTCGCACAGGACCTCCATCACCGTGCCCAGCCGCTCCTCGTTGTACCCGTCCATAATCCGGGACTGGAGGTCCACCACCAGCTCCACCCGCCGGGCGGCGGTGTCCGGGTCCACCTGGTCCTCCATGTCGGCGGCCAGGGTGCCCTCCTCCGGGGAGAACTGGAACACCCCCACCCGCTGGAGCTTCTGTTCCTTCAAAAATTCGCACAACTCCTCAAACTCCGCCTCCCCCTCGCCGGGCAGGCCGCAGATGAGAGAAGTGCGGATCACCACGTCGGGCATGGCCGCCCGCAGTCTGGCAAACAGCTCCTCCAGCTCCGCTCTGGTGTTCCGGCGGCGCATGGCCTTCAAAATGCCGTCATTGCAGTGCTGGATGGGGATATCCAGATAGTGAAGCACCTTGGGCTCGCTGGCAATTACCCCAATCAGCTCATCTGTAATAGCCTCCGGATAGAGGTAGTGGAGGCGGATCCAGTGGAAATCAAGTTTACATAACTCTTTCACCAGCCGGGCAAGGGAGATGGGTTCCGGCAGGTCCAGGCCGTACCGGGTGATATCCTGGGCGATGACAATGAGCTCCTTCACACCGGCGGCGGCCAGCTTCTCCGCCTCGGCCAGCAGGGCCTCCATGGACCGGCTGCGGTACCTGCCCCGGAGCTTGGGGATGACGCAGAAGGCGCAGCCGTTGGAGCAGCCCTCGGCGATTTTCAGATAGGCGGTCCAGGGCGGGGTGGTCACCAGCCGCTCCCCATCCTCATAGGTACGGTGGATATCGGAAAAATATTCCGGCCTCTCCCCCGCCATCAACGCCTCCACGGCGGCCGCCACGTCGGTGTAGCTCCCCGTGCCCAGCAGGCCGTCCACTTCGGGCAGTTCGGCACGGATATCGTCCGGATACCGCTGGCTGAGACAGCCCGCCACCAGCAGCTTTTTCAGCTTTCCGGTCTTTTTCAGCTCGGCCAGCTCCAGAATGCTGCCGATGGCCTCGCTCTTGGCGCTCTCAATAAACCCGCAGGTGTTCAGCACCGCCACATCGGCCCCCTCCGGGTCGCCGGTGACCATGTGTCCCGCCGCCCGGCACAGGGCCATCATCTGCTCGGTGTTCACCAGGTTCTTGGCGCACCCCAGGGAGATAAACGCGATTTTATAAGGCATGATAACGCTCCTAATTATGTGTCAGTTTCCCCGCCATGAGGGGTCGTCGGTGATGCCCAGGAGGTAGTCTGCGGAGACCTGATAAAATTCGCATAGCTGATAAAAGCGGTCCAGATTTGTACCGCTTTTGCCGTTTTCGATGTCGCTAACCTGCGTCCTTGTCACCTTTAATAGTTCTGTTACTTCTTTTCTGGATATTCCTTTTGATTCCCTGATTGCAGACAGTCGCTGTCCCATCAATTTTCTATCAAACATGCAAATTACCTCTTGACTCGCTAGATTTATTCTGCTATAATTATGTCAGATTAAATCTTGCGTTATTGGGAGGATACAAAAATGAATGACTTTATAACCGACCTCTACCGCTCTCTTCTTGATGAAATCCAAGTCCCTTTCGGGGACCCGGAGCACGAGCAGGCAGTCCAAGCATACCTGGAACTGGAGGAAAAAGTCAAGGAAAAAATTGGGCTGGACCTGCTGTCTCAGTACCAACGCGCACAGCACAACGCTTTCGGATGGGAAAATGTCGCCATTTTTTCCTGCGGTCTGCGCTTCGGCGCACAATTTATGCTGGAAATCCTGAAAAATTAGTCCCAGACCTCCATCCCATACCGCCGCAGGGCGTTGCTGATCTCGGACCAGGAGAAACCCCGGCGGGCCAGGGCATCGGAAGCCCGCTTCACGTCCTTTGGGTCGTGGCTGCCCTTCAGCTTCTTCTCCAGAAAGGCGTCGATGGCGGCGGCGCTGTCCTCCTCCCCGACCTGCTCCAGGGCCTCATCCCACAGTTCCCGGGGGACCCCCCGGCGGTAGAGCTCGTCCCGGATTTTCCGCTTCCCGCAGCCCTTCCGGACATAGAGCTCTACCACATCGGCAGCGTACTGCCTGTCATTGAGCAGCCCCATCTCTTCCAGCCAGCCGGCAATTTCTTCTGCCTGTTCCGGCTGACAGTCCTTCTCCTCCAGAAGTTTCAGCAGCATTTTTCGGGATTTGGAGGTGTCTGTCACGACCCGCAGAGCGTAGGAGCGGAAATTCTCGTTCTCAATGGCCCGCAAAAGCCGGTCCGCCTCCTCGTCCGACAGCTCCCGGCCGGCATAGAGGGCGAAATCTGCGATCTGATTTCTGCTCAGCCGCAAAATGGACCCATCCTCCAGCACCGCCAGCCAGCGGTCCCGGACCCGCTTGGAGGGCTTTAATTCTTCAATAACCATGCAGTTGTCCTCATGCTGTGGGGCCGCCTTGGGCGGCCCCTACATTTTATTCTGCCGGCGCGCCATCGTCGAAGTCGTCGGCGGACACGTCCACCGCCCGGCCGGCAGCCTTAGCCGCATTCTGGGACTGCTTGCTCATCAGCTTAAAGGAGTTGGCCCGGACCTGGGCCTCCACATCGGCGGCCACATCGGGATTGTCCTTCAAAAACTGCTTGGCGGCGTCCCGGCCCTGGCCGATGCGGGTCTCCCCCATGGAGAACCAGGAGCCCGACTTCTGGATAATGTCCAGCTTGACCGCCAGATCCACCATCTCGCCCCACTTGGAGATGCCCTCACCGTAGAGAATTTCAAATTCCGCCTCCCGGAAGGGGGGGGCAACCTTGTTTTTCACGATTTTGGCCCGGGTCCGGTTGCCAACGAGCTCGGTGCCCACCTTAATGGCTTCGATCTTCCGCACGTCAATGCGGACGGAGGCGTAAAACTTCAGCGCCCGGCCCCCGGTGGTCACCTCCGGATTGCCGTACATGACGCCCACCTTCTCCCGAAGCTGGTTGATGAAGATGACGATGCAGTTGGTTTTGGCGATGGAACCGGCCAGCTTGCGCAGGGCCTGGCTCATCAGCCGGGCCAACAGGCCCACATGGCTGTCCCCCATGTCCCCCTCGATCTCGGCCCGGGGGGTCAGCGCGGCGACGGAGTCCACCACCACCACGTCGATGGCCCCGGAGCGGACCAGGGCCTCGCAGATCTCCAGCCCCTGCTCGCCGGTGTCGGGCTGGGAGATGAGCATGGAGTCGATATCCACCCCCAGAGCCCGGGCGTAGCTGGGGTCCAGGGCGTGCTCGGCGTCGATAAAGGCCACCTCGCCCCCTCGCTTCTGGGCCTCGGCCACGATGTGCAGGGCCAGGGTGGTCTTGCCGGAGGATTCGGGGCCATAGACCTCGATGATGCGGCCCTTGGGCACGCCGCCGATGCCCAGGGCAATATCCAGGGACAGGGAGCCGGTGGGGATGGAGTCCACCACCACGCCGGTGTTCTCCCCCAGACGCATAATGGAGCCCTTGCCGTAGGTCCGCTCAATCTGGGCCATGGCGGTCTCCAGCGCTTTCTTCTTATCGGAGGCCGGCGCGGCCGATTCGATCATAGGTTTCTTCTGTGCCATGTTGATCATCCTTTCCCGCCGGCGGCTCAGAGCCTCCGGCCTCTTACTGTCCCATATATTACGCTTTTATCTGTCCCATAAAAAGGACTTTTATTTGGCTCGCTCTGAGAGGAGGCGTTCTAATTATTGACCGTCCCCTCCACCACCCGGAGGATGCCCTGGGTATCGGTGAGGGTCTTGATATCCTCGTAGCCGTTCTCCCCTAAGATGTCCCCCACGGCGGCCGCCTGGCCGATCCCCACCTCAAAGATGAGGACGCCCCCCAGCCGCAGGGCAGGCTTCCACTTGGCGGCGATGGCCCGGTAGTAGTCCAGGCCGTCCGGACCGCCGTCCAGGGCGATGCGGGGCTCGTAATCCCGCACGGAGATATCCAGCGCCTCAATATCTACTGTCGGTATGTAAGGGGGATTGCACACGATGGCGTCGAAATCCCACAGGGTGGAACTGGGGGGCTCCAGAGCATTCACCGACAGGCAGGTGACCCGGGCGTTCAGCTCGTTGCGGCGGACATTCTGCTTGCACACCCGCAGCGCCCCCTCGGACAGTTCCCCCAGCACCACCCGGCACTCGGGGGCATTGGCGGCCACCGCCAGCCCCACGCAGCCGCTGCCAGCGCACAGGTCCAGCACCCGGGCCCCCTCGCCCGCCTCCCGGGCCTTGAGAATGCCCCGCTCGGCCAGCAGCTCGGTGTCCAGCCGGGGGATGAGCACATCCCGGGAGATGTCCAAAGGCAGGCCGTAGAACTCCCACTCCCCGATGATGTAGGCCACCGGCTCCCCTGCCAGACGGCGCTGGACCAGCTCCTCCACCCGGCGCTCCATCTCCGCGGAGACATAGAGGGACATGTCCCGGTAGAACTGCTCCCGGCTCTTGTCGGCGGCGAAGCAGATGATCTCCCGGGCCTCCAGCTGGGCGGACTCCACCCCCGCCTTCTTCAGCCGGGCACGGGCGTCCAGGAATAGGTTGTTATAGGTGGTGGCCATCAAATCACCTTCCTGTCATTTTTCCATATCTTTCAATGCCGCCCCATAGGCGTAGAGACTGTCCTCCGAACCGTTGGAAAACCGCTTCATGACCCTTTGAACCGGCCAGACCATTCCGCTCCTCATGCGGACCGCAATATTGATTTCACCTTCCGGGTCCTCATCATCGGTCTCCCAGCGGCCGCCCAGACAGGCAATCAGCGTCTGCCCCACATAGGCTCCCATGGCAAACAATTTGCTGCCAGCTCTGCCATCCAGGATGCCGCCGGGGCGCTTCTGCTCGTCGATGAAGCGGTCCAGCTCCCGAAAGCTCTCCAGCGTCCCGTCCAGCACATAGCCCGACCCGCCCATTGCCTGAACGAACCACTCCGCAGCCTTGGGGATGTCCTCCATCAGCGTGGAGGCGGTGGGCTGCTGTCTTTGCTGCTTTCCAAACAGGTTTAAAATTCCCATTTTCCCCTCTCCCCTTACCACGCGTCCGTGCCCTTCTCCTCAGGCAGCACCAGTTCCAGTGCCTTGATCCCCACCTCGATCATGGAGTCGTCAGGCTCAAAGGTGGTAAAATTTTGCAGCCAGAGCCCCGGGGCGATAAAGAACCGGGTAACAGGGCCGTCGTGGCGGCCGGCCCAGCGGTTGATCTCATAGCTGATCCCCACAATGAGGGGCAGCATAGCCAGATGGGCCAGGAACCGCAGGAGGGCGTTGTACACCGGCCAAATCGCGAAGACCACGGTGGACACCAGGATGGAAATGGCGATCACCATGAACAGAAAACTTGTCCCGCACCGGGGATGGTGTCGGGGCTGGATACGCACATTCTCCACCGTGAGGGGCAGGCCGGCCTCGTAGCAGAAGATGGTCTTGTGCTCCGCCCCGTGGTAGGAAAAGACCCGCTTCATCTCTCCCATATGGGAGCACAGGGCCAGGTAGGTCACAAAAATCAAAATCTTCAAAAGGCTCTCCGCCAGATTCCGGGCCAGCATGGAGTCGGTGAGCACGGTGATCCCCGTCCCCAGCAGGGTGGGCAGGAGGAAAAACAGTCCGATGGACATGGCCACGCCCAAAAGCACCGCCAGGGTGGTAATCAGGGCGGTAAATTTCTCGCTGCCCAGCCTGTCATTGAGCCAGGACTCAAATCTGGAGGGTTCCTCCTCCTCCCCGTCCTCAGGGAAAAACTCGGCGGAAAACATCAGGGCGGTGACGCCGTTGTACATGGAGTCGGCGAAGTTCACCACCCCACGGATGAGTGGCCAGCCCAGAACGGGGTGCTTGTCCTTGATAAATTTGAGTTCCTTCTCCTGGATCTCCAGCTCGCCGTCGGGCTTACGGACCACCACGGCCTGCTTTTTGGGGCCGCGCATCATGATCCCCTCGATGAGGGCCTGTCCGCCGCACATGGTCTTGAATTTGGGACATTCGCAATTTTGCTTGGACATTGGGGTTCTCCTTTGGTCTTTTAACTCTGTGCCTCCCCCTCTGAGGGAGGACTAAATCTTATTCTATCATTCCCGCTGTCAATTTTCAACCGGCAGGCGGATGGTCACCTGGAAGCCGCCGCCCTCGGCGTTGCCCACCTCCAGCCGGCCCTCGTGGCGGGTGACGATCTCCTCGCACACGGCCAGGCCGATGCCCGAGCCCCGGGCCTTGGAGCTGCCCTTGTAGAACTTGTTTTTCAGGAAGGGCAGCTCCTCCTCCGGGGCGCCCGGGCCGTAGTCCCGGATGCGGATGACGGCCTCCTTCCCCTCCAGAAAGAGGGTGACCAGGATGCGCTTGCCCGCCCCGCCGTGCTTGGCGGCGTTGTCCAGCAGGTTGCAGAACACCTGCCTCAGCCGCTGGGGGTCGCCGGAGATGGGCAGCATCTCCTCCGGGCCGTCCATATACTCCAGGGTGATGCCCTCCTTGCGGAAGAACTCGGTATAGGTATAGACGGCGTCCTCCAGCTCCGCTTTCAGGTCCAGGGGCTCCACCGACAGGGTGAATCGGCCGTCCTCGATGCGGGAAAACTCCAGCAGCTCCTCCACCATGCTACTCAGCCGGTTGCCCTCGGACACGATGATGCCCATACCCTTGCGGATGTCGGCGGCGGACCGGGCCTCGCCGTTCTGGATGGTCTCCGCCCAGCCGGTGATGGCGGTGAGGGGGGTGCGCAGCTCGTGGGAGACGGAGGAGATAAACTCGCTCTGGGTCTTCTCCGCCTGGGCGATCTTCATAGACATGTCGTTGATGGCGTCGGTGAGCTCGCCGATCTCGTCGTCAAATTTTTTTTCGATCTGGACTCCGTAGCTGCCGTCGGCGATGACCCGGGCGATTTCGGTGATGCCGGCCAGCGGCTCCACGATGGAGCGGACAAAGTAGAGGTTGGAGAAGTACACCATGGCGAAGATGGCCAGGGCGATGGCGGCGATCACCGTCATGGTAAAGACGAACTGCCGGTCGATGCCCGACAGGGAGGTGACATAGCGGATCACTCCCACCACCTCCCCCTGGTAGATCACCGGGCTGGAGGCGGCCAGGATGCGCTCCCCGGTGTCCGGGTCCCGCCCGCTCCAGGGGCTGGCGGTCCGCTCGTTCAGGGCCTTCTGGATGTCCGGGGTGCTGGGGGTGGAGCCGGCGGTGAGGTCGTTGCCCGAATAGAGCACCGCCCCGGTGGTGTCCAGAAACTGAAGCTCCAGCCGGCTCTTGTCCTCGTAGCTGCTCACCGTCTGCTGGGCGGCCGCCCGGTAGTCGGAGCGGGTGTACATCCGGAAGCCGTTGGCCGAGGAGGTGGCCTTGCGCACCAGGTCGTCCGCCGTGCCGCTGTAGTAGTAGCTCCACAGCATGGCGGCAAAGGCCCCCACGGCCAGGGCCAGGATCAGCAGCACAATGGCCACGCTGTTTACCAGCCACCGCCGCCGGATGCCCCGGATCTTCACCTGGTCCTGTAATCTTGTGGGCTTGGCCATCGCGCTTCACCTCCCGTCACCGCACTGTAGGGGCGCGCAGTGCGCGCCCGCGGGCGGACAATGTCCGCCCCTACATAGGTTCTAACTCCCCCACTTATACCCATACCCCCACACGGTATTGACGAAGGTGGGCTTCTGGGCGTTGTCCTCGATTTTGATGCGCAGCCGGCGGATGTTGACATCCACGATTTTCAGCTCGCCGAAGTAGTCCTTGCCCCAGACGGTGTCCAGGATCTCCTCCCGGGACAGGGCCTTGCCGGGGTTCTCCATGAACAGCTTGACGATGGAGTACTCCACCTGAGTGAGCTTGACTCGCTGGCCGTTCTTTTCCAGGGTGCGGTTGCGGGTGTTGAGCAAAAAGGGCGGGTCGCTGATCTCGTCGGGGGAGATGGAAGCCTCGTCCCCGCCGGTGCGGCGAAAGAGGGCGTCCACCCGGGCGGTGAGCTCCGCCGGGGAGAAGGGCTTGGTCACATAGTCGTCCGCCCCGGTCATCAGGCCGGTGACCTTATCCATCTCCTGGGTCCGGGCGGTGAGCATGATGATGCCGATCTTGTTGTCCATGGCCCGCAGGCGGCGGCAGACCTCAAAGCCGTCGATGCCGGGCAGCATAATGTCAAGGAGGGCCACCTTGATATCCGGGTTGTCCCGGACGGCCTCCAGGGCCTCCTCGCCGGTGCCCGCCTCCACCGTCTGATAGCCCGCCCGCTTCAGGTTGATGACCACAAAGCTGCGGATATTCTCCTCGTCCTCCAGGACCAAAACCTTTCTCATGGGCGTTTCCCTTTCATTCCAGAAATTTTTCTATTTGTCTCCGCTCCCGCGGGGCGGGAACGGGCTGAACAGAACTGTTACTCACTGTACCAGCTGCGCCGGATGGTGTCGAACCGCTCCAGCAGGTCCATCTCCTCCAGGCCGCTGTCCCAGCTGTTCTGCTGGAAGCGGGCGGCGTAGATGATATTTTCCTCCTCCCGGAGCACCAGCCAGCCGTCCTCCTCCAGGTCGGAGCTGCGGCTGCTGGACACCCGGTAGATGGACAGGAAGGGCACCGGCTCCTTATCCTCTCCTCTCCAGTGGGAGAAGACCACCTCACGCCGGCCGGTGACCTGGTCGTTGCGGGAGATGGTGATCTGGTCCCGCCAGCTCTCGGGGATGGTCAGATACCAGCCGTCGCTCACATTGTGGTAGGTGGTAAGCACATGGTTGCGCTGTCCCCGCTCGTCATACTGCACCCAGTCGATGAGCCAGAAATTGCTGGAGGAGCTCTCTCCATAGCTGGGCAGGGGGTAGGGCGAGGGCAGCTCCGCCACCGAGTCCCGGTTGATGTCGGTGGGGTTGATGTCGGTGTAGCCCTGGATGACCTCCCGGCTGACCCCCTCGCCCCCCATGGACACGTTGGTGAGCTGGCCGTTCAGGAAAGCCACCACGTCGATGGCCCGCCCCCCCTCGGCCAGGGTGCTGGTGACATAGAGAGCGGGTTGGTTATAGCCGCCGGCCAGATAGCTGGTCCGGATGCGGTTGATGGCGCTGATGCCGGCCGACAGGTCGGCCGTCCCCAGGGAGACGATCGCTCCGTCCAGCCAGCCGTAGATCTCCACCTGGCTCACCGGTCCGCCGGCGTCCATCCGGGTGACCAGCACCTCGATGCGGGTATCCTTGTCAATATCCAGCAGGCGGCAGCCGCTGGAGCCGTCGCTGGCCACGCTGCACCGGGTGAGCAGCTGCTCGGTGCCTGTCAGGCCGGCCCGGGTCATGGCCCGGACGGCGGCCAGGGTCTCCTCCTCATTCAGGCCCGCCCCGGGCAGGTCGATATCATCCAGGGTATACACCCCCAGCTGGTAGGCGCCGGTGCTGATCTGCCAGTTGACGGCCAGCTCCTTGCGCCCCTCGCCGTTGATCTGGGCGTAGTCGATGGCGTAGATGGCGCTGCCCTCCCCCTCCACCACGCCGGTTGGCACATATTCCTCCCCGATCTGGGAAAAAATGTATATCTTGATGGGCTTCTCAATGCCTGGCACCCGGAAAAAGGTGACCGCGCTCTCCCGCAGGCCGTCCCCGTCCAGGTCCTGGAGCTGGATGTTGGCGGTGTTGTCCCCCGCCATGATGGTCACGTCCTCCACCCGGACGGCAAACTCCGTCTCCAGTCCGGTGCGCACCACCCGGATGGCGGCGTTGAGCTGCTCATAGCCCGGCGACTTCTCCGGCTGCCGGTACAGATCGTCCGGAGAGCGGAACAGGCAGCCGCTGAGCAGCGCCGCCATAAACAGAAGCATTCCCAGAACCGTCCACCTTCTGCCCACGGCGCCCGCCCCCTTTCGACACAAAATCCACTACATAATGGTGGTATTTATCATCATACCACAATTCCCGAAAAAAGCCATAGGTTTTTACAATTTTTCTTGGGACAGTAAAACCGCCCATCCTGAATGGATGAGCGGTTTAAACACAGCGGTCAGTTCGCCTGGGGGAGGGTGACGATGGCTTTGAACAGGTCGCCGTCCACGGCCAGGTCGAAGGAGCCGCCCTGGAGCTCGGTGAGGGACCGGGCGATGGACAGCCCCAGGCCGGAGCCCTCGGTGGACCGGGGCTCCTCCCCCCGGACAAAGCGCTCCATAAGCCGCTCGGCGGGGACGTTCAGGGGGTCCCGGGAGATATTCTTCACCGACAGGGCCACCTGGCCCTTCCCCCGCTCCAGGTCCAGGTAGACCCGGGTGCCCTCCATGGCGTACTTGGCGCAGTTGGACAGCAGGTTGTCGATGACCCGCCACAGGTGGCGCCCGTCGGCATAGACCCAGGTCTCCCCCTCGGGCAGGGTGGTCACCAGGGTGAGTTTCCGGTCGTTCAGCTTCTCCTCCCACTCGGCGGACGCCTGGTCGATGAGCTGGGACATGCCGATCTTCTCCCGGGTCACCGACAGCACCCCTGTGGAGGCCTTGGAGGCCTCCACCAGGTCCTCGGTGAGCTTTTTCAGCCGCTGGGACTTCCGGTCCAGCACCTCGATATACTCCGCCGCCTTGGGGTCGGTCTGTTCGGTGGACTTCAACAGGTTTACATAATTTATAATGGAGGTAAGCGGCGTTTTCAGGTCATGGGAGACGTTGGTAATAAGCTCCGCTTTGAAGCGCTCGCTCTTCATCTTCTCGTCCACCGCCGTGGACAGCCCCACCGAGATATTGTTCAGGTCCTCCGCCTGGAGGCGCAGATCGTAGGGCATCCGGCGGGTGTCGATCTGGTGCTCCAGGTCGCCCCCGGCGATGGTCTTGGTGCCCTTGCGCAGGCGGTGGTAGCCGTAGGCCCACCAGGACAGGAACAGCAGCAGGGCCAGCTGCAAACAGAAATACATCAGCATAAACGCGCCGTCGTACCTCCCCACCGCGATCAGCCAGAAGGAGAAGATCACATAGGCTCCAAAGCCCACCACCAGCCTCCAGGTGAAGGGCAGGAAGCGAATGAAGTCATGGATGGTTCTCACCATCCATGTGACCACCCTGCAAAGCAGGGTGGTTTTTGCCAGACAGCCCGCCTTGAGCCGGACCGCCAGGGTGCGCAGCAGCAGGGCTCCGCACCCCACTCCGGCGGTGAAGAGAGCCGCCGCCCCCATCAGCCCTAGGTTAAAAAAGGTATCAAAGTCCTCCCCCCGAACAGCATAGGACTGCCCCCAGTAGAGTCGTTCCGTTGCCCAGATAGTGCAGGCCGCCAGCGCCACAATGGCGGTAATCACAGCGGCGGCGTACAGGTCAAACCAGATCTTTTCCTGCCAGGTGGCGACGACGCCTTCCTCCCCCGCCCTGTGGCCGGCAGTCCAGAGAAGGCAGATCAGGGCCAGGAGGGCCAGGGCTCCCAGGTTCAGGAAGCCGGTGAGGTACTGGTCGAAAAAGACCCGGTCGTTTTCATAGGTCTGCCAGATTTGATAAAACTCGTCCTGAATTTCGACGCTGGCAATCTTCTCGGGCACGCCGTACTCCAGCACCAGCTTTACCGGCTGGACTTCGGCGTCTCCGCCCTCCGCGCCGGGCAGATCGTTGGGAGCGTAATCATAATCGTCCACATAATAGCCGTAATCAGCCCAGGACTCCTCCGTCAGCTCCAGGATCGTCCGATTTATATTCTTCACCGTCCGGAGCATGGACTCCCCTTCCGCCAGATTGGTGCCCATCAGCTCCCCGGTCCCGGTCTCCGTCAGGCAGAAGCGGAACCAGGTGCTGTCCCGAGAGAACCGCTTCTCAATGGAGGTCCGGCTCTCCCGAAGGGCCTCGATATCGGCGAGGATCACGGCGTTGGCGGTGCCGTCCTCCACCTTCTTTTCCAGCCACTCCAGCCGCTGGGAGAGGTAAATGCCGTCGGCCAGCTCCCGGCGGCGGTCCTCCAGGGCGCTGTAAAACCGGCCGGAGTACTGCCAGCTGTCGTAGACCACCGACTGGAAGCTGAGCACCGCCCGCACCCCGAACACACCCGCCCCGAAGGCGGCGGCCAGAAGCACGATCCAGACACAGACCTTGGCAATGATATTGCCCTGCAGCTTCTTCATGGCTATGTCCCCTTCTCGATCTTGTAGCCCAGCCCCCAGACCACCTTCAGGTACCGGGGCTCGGCGGGGTTGATCTCGATCTTCTCCCGCAGGTGGCGGATGTGGACGGCCACCGTGTTCTCCGAGCCGTAGGCCGGGTCGTTCCACACCTGTTCATAAATCTGCGCCGAGGAAAATACCTGTCCCGGATGGGACAGCAGCAGCTTCAAAATGTTGTACTCAATGGGAGTAAGATTGATGGGCTCCCCGTCCACCGTGACCACCTTGGCCCCGTCGTCCATGGCGATAGGCCCGGCGGTGATCAGACCCGGCCCCTTCTCCGCGCCCCCCAGGGCGGTGTACCGCCGCAGCTGGGACTTCACCCGGGCGATAACCTCCAGGGGGTTGAAGGGCTTGGTAATGTAGTCGTCCGCCCCGATGTTCAGCCCCAGAATTTTGTCCGTGTCCTCGCTCTTGGCCGTCAGCAGGATGATGGGCACATTGCTCCCCTCCCGCAGCTTGGCGGTGGCCCGGATGCCGTCCAGCTCGGGCATCATGATATCCATGAGAATCAGGTGAATCTCATGGGTCTCCGCCGCCCGGACGGCCTCCTTGCCGTTGTAGGCCTTCAGGGTCTGGTAGCCCTCGCTGGTGAGGTAGATGTCCAGCGCGGACACAATGTCCCTGTCGTCGTCGCAGATCAGGATGGTGTACATTTCGCCGCTCCTCCCCTGTCTCATTTCTGAACCTAGCATAGCACAGACAGTTTAAATCGCAAGTGGGAAAATATTAAGAACCCTTTAAATTTCCCGCTTTCAATACCGCGCCCCGGAGAACCGCCGCTCTCCGGGGCCGTATTTGTCATTCTTTTCCAAACTCCGTCCTGAAGTAGTGGAGGATCACCGTGGCGGACAGGAGAAAGGCAATCAGGTCGGCCGCCGCCTGGGTGCACTCCAGGCCGGGCAGGCCGAAACGGGCCGTCAGCAGGCAGACCAGGGGGATGTACACCCCCTGCCGGCAGACCGCCAGCAGCACCGCCCGCCAGGACTTGCCCAGGGACTGGAAAAACATGTTGGCGAAGACCAGCACCGCCCCCAGGGGCAGGGTAAAGCACTGGTACCGGAAGGCCCGGGTGCCGATAGCGATGACCAGGGGGTCGTCCCGGCGGAAGAGGGTGACGATGTGGGGGGCCAGCACAAAGCCGATCACCGCCCCCACCGTGAGGATGACGGTGCAGGTCCGCACGGAGAACCACACCGCCTCCTTCACCCGGTCCAGCCGGCGCGCGCCGTAGTTGTAGCCCAGCACGGGCTGGAACCCCTGCCCGAAGCCGATGACGATGGACTGGATCAGGTTGAACACCTTGGTCACGATGGACAGGGCCGCTACCGCCGCGTCGCCGTAGAGGCGGGCGTTGTAGTTGGCCATCATGGTGGCGGCGGACAGCACCCCATGGCGGAAAAAGGAGGGCATCCCCTGCTTCAGCACCGCCAGGTAGGTCCCGGGAGAGCGGGAGGCACAGGCGGGGCTGACCCGCAGGTCGCTCTTTCCCCGCAGGAAGAAGGAGGACAGGATACCCAGGCTGACGCACTGGCTGAGCAGCGTGGCCGCCCCGGCGCCGGCAATGCCCATTTGAAGGCCGTAGATAAAGATGGGGTCCAGCAGGATGTTCAGCACCCCGCCGGTGGCCAGTCCCATCACAGACAGATTGGCTTTCCCCTGCCAGCGCAGCAGGTTGTTCAGGGTAAAGGCCAGCACCATCACCGGCGCGCCCAGGATGATGTAGAGGGCGTAGTCCATCGCGTAGGGATAGATGGTTGCGGTGCTGCCCAGCAGCCACATGATCCTCCCCCGGAAGGCCAGGCCCAGCACGGCCATCGCCAAGCCCAGCACGACAGCCGCCGCCACGCCGGTAGATGCGTAGACGTCGGCCTCCTCCTTCCGGTCCTGGCCCAGCAGCCGGGAGGCAATGGACCCGGAGCCCATCCCCGTGGTAAAGCCCACCGCCTGGATGATGGCCATGAGGGAGAATACCACCCCCACCGCCCCGGAGGCGCTGGTGTTCAGCTGAGAGACAAAGTAGGTGTCCGCCATGTTGTACACGGAGGTGACCAGCATACTGACGATGGTGGGGGCGGCCAGGGAGGGGATCAGCTTGTTGACCGGGGTCTCCAGCATCCTCTGCCGCTGGTCCGCGGGTTCCCCGGGGCGGCTCTGATGAAAATGGGGCATATGGTCCACTTCTCCTCTTGCTTTTCACAATTTACATTCATTTTAGACCTGTTTTGTCCAAAAAGCAAGAAACTCAATTATAATATTTCTCCGGCCAGACGTAGACGGACAGCCCGTCCAGCTCCCCGTACTCGATGAGCTGGGGGGCCAGCGTCTGGACGTCGTACCGCCGGGCCACGGCGGTGTCCAGATACAGGCAGCACAGCCGCTTCATGGTGGAGATGACCTCCAGACCGGTGAGGCCGGGGTTGTCATACAGCTCCAGGACGTGGGCTCGGCAGAACTCCAGGCCGCTGACGTCTCCCAAACCGGTTTTGGACAGGTTCAGCATCCCCAGCCGCTTGCACTTGCGCAGGCAGGCCAGCGTCCCCGGCTCCAGGGGGTTGCCCCGCAGGTCCAGGGTGTTCAGGCTGGTCAGCCCCCGCAGGGGCTCCAGGCTGGAGATTCGGTTGCCGTAGACATGGAGCTGCACCAGCTTGTCCAGCCCCGCCAGGGGGGACAGGTCGGAGATCAGGTTGTAGGGCATCCACAGCTCCCGCAGGCCGGTGAGGGAGGCCAGGGGGGACAGGTCCTCCACGTCGTTGTCCCACAGGTCCAGCTCCTTGAGCCGGGTCAGCCCCTCCAGGAAGGACAGGTCCCGGATGCCCACCCCGCGCCGCTGAAACCGCTTGTCCCCCGCCAGCTCCATCGCTGTTCGGAAGAGGGCCCGCTCTCCGGGGGCAAGACCGGCTTCCACCGCCTGCGCCCCCTCCGCCTGGATCGCCCGGACCAGCTCTCCCAGGCGGGCCAGCTCCTCCGGGTCCTCCCAGCGGACGCTGTCATGGGACGCCGCCTCCGCCCGGGAGCGCCACCCGCGCTGTTTCCGCCCCGAGGCCCGCCGCTCTGCGATTCCACCCGGGCGCTCCTGGGGCAGGGGGCACAGGGCGCCCCGCAGCCGGTTTTTCAGCCAGCCCGCCCACACCTTGGGGCTGGGCCCGGAGTAAAAAAAGCCGTCCGCGTCGGGGAACTGGATGCCGGCGTCGATCTGATTTCGCTCTATGTCTCTTGTGCGGTCCATCTTCAATACCTCTCCTAATATAAAATAACAGGGAGACATTGTCTCCCCGTCGCGGTTCAGCCGTCTATGTCCGGCAGAGGAAAGGTCGCGGCCATGCTCACTTTTTCTGCCCAGCCGATCAGACTGTTCACACCGTTGCGGACCTCTTCGTTGCTCTCCTCCAGGCTGCCCAGCCTGTCCTCCAAGCTGTCCAGCCTGTCCTCCAAGCTGTCCAGCCTGTCCTCAATACTGTCCAGCCGCTGGATAACTGGCGCCAGCTTCAGGTCCATTAAGTCACCGATTGCTTTCAAATCCTCTGCAATCATGACAACCCCCCCTTATCTTCTGTCTTTAGTATACCACGCCTGTCAAGCCCCGGTTTACAGCCCCAGGCCGCCCAGGTTCAGCCCGCCAGTGAGGGACTGCATGGTATTGGCGGCGTCGGCGTCAGCGGCGCGCATGGCCTCGTTGACGGCGGCCACGATCATATCCTGGAGCATCTCCACATCGTCAGGGTCCACAGCCTCCGGGTCGATGACCAGGTTTTTCAGCTCATGTTTACCGTTGACGGTGGCGGACACCACTCCGCCGCCGGAGGCGGCCTGATACTCCTTCTCCTGGAGCTCCTGCTGCATCCGCAGCATGTCCTGCTGCATCTTCTGGGCCTGCTTGATCATATTCATATTCATGCCGCCGCCCATGCCGGGCATACCCCGTCCGTATCCTTTCGCCATAACGAAAACTCCTTTGAAAAATCTTATATTAGGTCGATGTGTAGGGCGTGACGACCCGGCACGCCGTATTCCCGTACAGCGGCGCGCCGAGGTCGTCGCGCCCTACAGGTGCAATCATTGAATGGTAATGTTATCCAGCCCCCCGAAGGACATCAAATCGTCCAGCGGATCTTTCTCCGCTACTGGGGCGGGAGACGCCACGGCAGGTTCCGCAACCGGCGGAGCACCGGTAACTACGCCCACCTGGGGCTGTCCCCCAAAGGCGGAAGCAGCCGCCGCGGCCAGCTTTTCCAGCACCGCCGGCTTGTTCAGCATGGAACGGGTAAACTCGCTGTCCACCCACAGGGTAAGCTGTCCGTTTTTCCACACTCCGGCCACCTTGGCCGGGTTGTTCAGATAGGGCATCACCGTGGGGGGCACCTTCCCCTTCAGGCCCGCCGCGAAGGAGGGCCAGAAGGCGCTGTCGCCGCCGCTTTGGACGGCCGGCCCGGGCGCGGCGGGGGCGGGTCTGGGAGCTGGTGCCGCCGGTTCCGGTTTGGGCAGGGGGGCGGGTTCGTCAAAGACATACTCCGATTCCTCGGGAGGTTCTTCCGGCAGGGGAGGCCTCTCTTCCTCCCAAGGTGGAAGGTCGTCCGCCGGGGCGGACTTCTCCACCTTTGCCGGGGCGGCTGGCTCAGGTCCCGCCGGAGGGGCGGAGACAGGCGCGGCCGGTATCCCCTTCGCCAGCATTTCCTCCAGCCGGGCGATCCGGGCGGACAGCCCGGCGAAGGACTCGTCCAGCCCCTCGTCGCTGAGACGGATGAGGCACAGCTCCGCGTCGGTGCGCCGGTTGGCGCTGCGGGGCAGGTCGGCCCCCGCCGCCTGGAGCTGGGTGAGCATCTGGAGCAGCCGCTGGGCGGGCAGACGCTCTCCCAGCCTGCGCAGGGTGGCCTCGTCGTAGCCCCCGGCCATCAGGGCGGCTCCCCCCTGGGGGGCGGTCTTTCTCAGAAGCAGGTCCCGGGCCAGGCCGGACAGCTCCCCCAGAACAGCGCCCACGTCCTTGCCGCTGGCGTAGAGCCGGGCCAGGGTATCCAGCGCCCCGGCGGTGTCCCGGGCGGCAAGCCGCTCCATCAGGGCGGCAGTCTCCACATTGCCGGCCAGTCCCAAGGTATCCAGGATGGCCTGTTCATCCACCGGCCCCCGACCTCCGGCACACTGGTCCAGCAGAGACAGGGCGTCCCGCATCCCGCCGTCGGCCAGCCGGGCCAGCAGGGCCGCCCCCTCCCTGGTCAGGGGGATGTTCTCCTGTTCCGCCACATACTCCAGCCGCTGGGCGATCTGTATGGGTAAAATCCGCTTGAAGGCGAACTGCTGGCACCGGCTCTTGATGGTGGCGGGCACCTTGTGCAGCTCGGTGGTGGCCAGGATAAACAGAAGGTGGGCGGGGGGCTCCTCCAGAATTTTCAGCAGGGCGTTGAAGGCGGCGGTGGACAGCATGTGGACCTCGTCCACGATGTACACCCGCATCCGGACGGCGGCGGGGGTATACACTGCCTCGTCCCGCAGGGCCCGGACCTGGTCCACCCCGTTGTTGGAGGCGGCGTCCAGCTCCAGCACGTCCAGGATGGAGCCGTTCTCTATCCCCAGACAGGCGGGACAGGCGTTGCAGGGGTTGCCGTCCTGGGGGTTCTGGCAGTTCACCGCCCGGGCCAGGATCTTGGCACAGGTGGTCTTGCCCGTCCCTCGGGTGCCGGTGAACAGATAGGCGTGAGACAGCCGTCCCGCTGCCGTCTGGCGCTTCAGGGTGTCGGTGATGTGCTCCTGGCCCACCACATCGTCAAAGGTGCGGGGCCGCCACTTGCGGTACAGCGCCTGATACATTTTCTGTTCACCTCATGCTTTCAGGGTTCGTCAAAAAACGGCGGTGAAGCCGCCGCCCAAACGGCAACCCAGCGAAGCGGTTGCCGTTTGGAGAGGAGAAGCAAGGGAATGTAATGAGGAATCGCCGCCTTTGGCGGCGGTTCCGAATGGAATGGACTTTGCTTCGACGAGGAGCAAGACCGCACACCGGCCTTTGAAGCGCGGGACATACCCGTTACCTGGACAGCCGGCTCAAGACCAGTGGACCCACGGCACACGCGTCCAAACGCTTAGTGCTGCTCGGTTCCCCGCCTGACACGGTTCACGCCGGCCGCGTTGCGCGGGACCGGTCTGTCATCACTGCTTATCCAGGGCGGACGATACATCCTCACGTCCGGGGGCCGGGATTCATCCCCGCTATAGCGGATCGCGGGTACAGGGCACCGCTATCTCCCCGACTAGTGCGGCCTTGCTCCGCGCCGAGACGGAACAAATCTGAAAGCAATTGTACTATATTCTCCCCATTTAATCAATCCTTATTTTGTAACCCGGCAAAGAAAAATCCCACAGCAAAGCGAGGCGCCCTCCCAGGGAGGGCGCCCTCGCGTCGATCAGCTGTCTTTCTTCTCCTCGGCGTCCTTCTCGGCGGGCTTGGCCGCTTTGGGGGCGGCGGGGGCCTTCGGCGCGGCCACAGGGGGCTTGGGCGCCGCGGGACGGGTCACTGCGGGACGGGGCTGCACCGGGGGCACCGTCGGCATGGCGGGCCGGACGCCCTGCGGCGCCGCGGGGCGGGCGGGAGGGGCGTAAGCGGGCTGCTGTTGCTGCTTGGGAGGCAGGACGCTCTTGCCGATCAGGATCTCGCCCTGGATAATGGCGCCCTCATCCACAGACAGGCGCTCCGCGGCCACACGGCCGCAAATTACGGCGCTGCCCTCCAGAGCCAGGCGCTTGGATACCTGCACGTCGCCCTGGATCTTGCCGTTCAGGATCAGGGACTCGGCCGTTACGTCGCCCTCCACCTCGGACTCGGAGTCCAGCATAGCGGTGCCGGACGCGGTGACATTGCCCACCATGTGGATGCTGTACAGCTCCACATTGCCGCCGGTGGCGTTGCCCTGGATCTTTCCCTTCAGCTTCAGGTCCTTGGTGGTGACGATGTCACCCTGGACCTCGCCGTACAGCTCCATGCTGGTGTCGCTCTCCACAGAGCCCCGGATGATGGTGCCCGGTGCGATAATGGTGGTGAGCTCCTGGGAGCCGGCGGGCTCATAGCTCCGGCCAAAATAGGGCTCCGGCGTGCGGGGCGGTTCGGGCGCGCGGGGAGGCTCCGGCACGTAGGCGGGTTCCGGCTCCGGAGTGTAAACGGGAGCGGGAGCGGGGGTGGGTTCCGGCGTAGGTACAAACATAGGCGTCTCCTCCTGAATTGGTTCCGGCCGCGGCGGAGTGTAGCTCCGGGGGCGGGAGGCCTCCGGGCCGTCCATAAGCTCTTTTGCGGCCTGTCTGAAATTATCTCTTAATCCCATAATTTTTCTTCTCCTTTTTAATCTGGGTAGCTGTATATCACCGGTTTGACCTCCGGGGTCAGCGCCGCGAAGCTGAAGCCGGCCTCCTGATAGCCCTCAATGATCTGAGGCAGGGCCTCCACCACGTTGGTGAAGCGGGTGCTGTCGTGCATCAGGAGGATCACCCGCCGCATACTGTCCGCCCGGTCCAGGGCGTTTTCCACCAGGGTCTCGGCCGGCACATTGCCCCGCACCGCGTCTCCCGACATCCGGTTCCAGTCGAAGTAGACGAAGCCCCGCCGCACCATCTCGCTGATGATGTCCCGGTAGGTGGCGCCGTTGTAGGCGTTGACGCTACCGCCCGGGAAGCGGAACACCTGGGGCGCGGTGCCGGTGGCCTCCAGGATGGCGTTGTACATGGCGTTAAAGTCCTCCAGATAGGCCTCCACCGACTGATAGATTTTATTATAATCGTGGGAATAGGTATGGATCCCCAGGGTATGTCCGGCGGCCACGATGTCCCGCATCCACTGGTCCGCCTCCTCCGACTCCTTGCCGACCACAAAAAAGGTTGCCTTGATACCGTACTCCTCCAGAATCGCCAGCAGCTCGGGTGTCCGGGCGGAGGGCCCGTCGTCAAAGGTGAGGTAGACGGTCTTCTCCTGATCGATGCTGTTCAGCTTCGCCGGCTTGGCGTACAGGTCGGGGTAGAGCTCCTGATAGGCCGGGAACTCCGGGCCCTCCTCCCCGGAAGGGTCGTCCTTCCCGGACTGGGAACTGTCCCCCGCGGGCGGGGATCCCCCCGTCTGAGAGGAGCCGGGCGGCTGCTGATCCCCGGTCTGCCCGGGGGCGGGCTGGGCGCTGACGGTCTGCCGCAGCTGCTTCAGCTCGGCCTTGGTCCGTCCCCAGCATATGCCGAATATGATGGACAGCGTGGTGGGGATCAGGATGGCCAGGGCCAGAACGGTCAGGATCAGATGCTTGAAAAACCGGACGCTTCCCAAATAGCCGCCCTCCTGGGGGGGCTGGTATTCTTCCGGATACTGCGGCTGCGTTTCCATGGGGCCAGAAGCGTTCTCCGCCACAGGCCTCCCCCCTTTCCGCAATCTGGGCATAATACGCCTGTCAAAATATCAGCGCAACTATTCTACAACAAAAATCCTCAGATATCAAGCCCAATTTTACTTTTCCCGTGCTTTTCCTGTTTTTTCAACAAACAGGCCCCGCTGCCGCGGGGCCTGCTGGGCGTTCTGTATTATTTCATCCAGTCCCACACGGGCCTTTTGGTGCCCTGGTAGAGACCGTATAGTGCCTTATCCTTGAAATAATTCAAGGGGTCTGTCCTCGTATCGCCCTTGCGCACCTCAAAATGGAGGTGATTGCCGGTGGACCGGCCGGTGGAACCCACGTAGCCAATCACATCCCCCTGCTTGACAGTCTGACCCTTCGAGCAGCCAATGCGGCTCATATGGGCGTAAAGAGTGTTGGTGCCGTTGCTGTGGGCCACGATGACGTAGTTGCCATAGGACCAGCTGCTGCCGGTACCCTTGGCTGCGTGGATGACCACCCCGCTCATGGCGGCGTAGATTTTGGTGCCCCCGGGGGCGGAGATATCGACGCCGGCGTGGTTGCCGTATTTACCGGTGACGGGGTGCACCCGCCCGCCCGCGAAGGAAGTAATGAGATTATAGCTCCCAGGCAGGGGCCACAGATAGCCCGACTCGCTGGGCACGTTGGCGATCTGGGCGGCGTACTCCTTCTCCTTGGCCTTGATCTGGGCGTCCAGGTCCTTGGCCGCCTTGTTCAGCGCCTCCTCCATGGCCTCCAGCTGGTCCTCGTGGGCGTTGATTTCGGCGATGAGCTTATCCACCTCGGCCTCCTGGGCCTTCAGCTCGTCCTGGGCGGCCAGCTGCAAGGTCTTGGCCTCCTCCTGCTCGGCCTGGGCCGCCTCCAGCTCGGCCCGGTCGGCGGCCACCCGCTCCTGGAGGGCCGCCAGATCATCGATCACCTTGTTGTCGTACTGGATGATCTCCTCGATCATCATATAGTTGTCCAGCAGCTCGGAGAAATCGGAGGAGGAGAAGAGGATGGACCAGTAGGAGACCTCTCCCTGCTCCTCCATGGCTCTCATACGCCGGCAGAACAGGTCGAACTGGGCTTTTTCGTCCGCCTCGGCCTGCTCCAGCTCAGCCGTCTTTTCGGCGATGAGCTGGTCATACATGGCGATCTGCTCGTTGATGTTTTCGATCTCCTGACGGATGACGTCGATCTGGTCCTCGATCAGCAGTTTTTTGTTCATCGCCTCGTCCTTGTCCGCCTTGACCGCCTTCAGCTGGTCCTGGATGTCCTTCTTCTGGCTGGCCAGGGCGCCGGACTGGTTTTTCAGCGCGTCGATCTCCGCCCTGGTGACGGCGGAGCTCTCGATCACCATGTCCCGGCCGGCCAGCGGCAGGAACAGGGCCAGAACCAGGACCAGGCTCAGCCCCCGGCGCAGAAGTGTTCCTTTTTCCTTCATGGCGCTCTCCTTTATGGACTCACCAGGATGTTGGCCAGAATGGGCAGCAGCATCAGCAGGGCCAGAACTCCGGCCATGACCGACATAAAGATCTTCTGTCTCTTTTGACGTTTCATTGCAACGACCTCCTATACCTGCAAAAACTTTCGGATCGCCAGCAGCGAGCCGCCTACTCCGATCACGGCGCCCACCCCGCAGAACACGGCCAGGATGGTGGTGGCCATGGAGCTGTAGCTGATCATGGTCACCAGGGACAGACCGTTGCCCTGGATGGCCAGCTTGGCCACCAGTTGATACAGCCCCCACTGGGCGAAAAAGGCGACGACGGCGCCGGTCAGCCCCAGAATCATCCCCTCCACCACGAAGGGCCATTCGATAAACCCGTCGGTGGCGCCGCACATCTTCATAATGGCGATCTCCTCCCGGCGGTAGAAGGTGGCCAGCTTGATGGTGTTGGCGATGATGAACAGGGAGATCACCAACAGCACGCCGATCAGGGCCATGGCTACGCCGGTGGCGATGTTGCGCACCAGCACGAAGCCGTTTGCGATATCAATGGCAGCCCTGACATTGCCCTCGCCTACCCCTTCCACCGCCTCCAGGGCCGCCTGGGTCTGGGCCATGAGCTCAATGTCCGTCACGTGGACCCGATAGCGGTGGCGGAGGGTGTCGTCGGGCAGGTCGGCCAGCACCTGGGCGTTGCTCGCCCGCTTGGCCCGGAACTCCTCCAGCGCCGCCTCTTTGGTGACAAAGTTGAGCTGAGACACGTTGTCCACCTTGGCCAGGACGGGCTGGAGGGCCCTGGCCTGCTCCTCGTTCAGGCTGTCGTCTATGTAGACCACCATCTCATTCTCGTTCTCCAGGTCGCCCAGCATGTTGTCCAGATTCACCGCCAGCAGGGTGAAGGAGCCCATAATGATCAGGCAGGCCACGATCATGCACACCGCGGCGAAGGACATGAACCCGTGGGTAAAGATGGAGTGCACGCCCTCGCTGATGTAGTATCCCGCGTCAAATCTTCTCGCCATGATAGTAACCGCCTGTTCCGTCGCTGATGACGCGACCGTTCTCAATGGCCACCACCCGTTTGGTGAAGCGGTTGACCAGATTTTTCTCGTGGGTAACCACCAGCACGGTGGTGCCCAGCTCGTTGATGCGTTCCAGCAGCATCATGATCTCCAGAGAGCGCTGGGGGTCCAGGTTGCCGGTGGGCTCGTCGGCGATGATCATGCTGGGGTTGTTCACCAGCGCCCGGGCGATGGCCACCCGCTGCTGCTCGCCGCCGGAGAGCTGGCCGGGGAACCGGTCGCCCTTCTTGTCCAGCCCCACCAGCTGGAGCACGTAGGGGATGCGCCGGCGCAGCTCCCGGTTGGAGGCCCCGATGGCCCGCATGGAGAAGGCCAGGTTTTCATACACCGTCTTCTTCTCGATCAGCCGGAAGTCCTGAAAGATGATGCCCAGGGTACGGCGCATCAGGGGGACCTGCCGGGGGGTAATGGTGTTCAGGTTGAACCCGTTGACCATCACCCGGCCCTCGGTGGGGGCGATCTCCGCGGTGATCAGCTTGATCAGCGTGGACTTTCCCGAGCCGGAAGGGCCCACCAGAAAGACGAACTCCCCGTCGTCGATGCGTACATTGACCCCTTTCAGCGCCTTGGTGCCGTTGTCGTATTCTTTATGTACATCAATAAAGCGTACCATTGTATGACCCGCTCCTTAGCTCAGCCAATTTTTCTCTCAGGGTCAGAGACGTTTGAATATTCAGTTTACCACAGTCTTTGCATGATGTAAATATGTAAACCATGTACAATCTGTGAACAAACGGACCCTTTCTCTTATGCGTCTCTCCGCCAGTTTTTAACTGCTTTGTCATCTTTGTAACTTTATTGTAACCTATTTCCCCGGGAAAGGCAAGAGGCAATTTCCCGCCAGACTCCATAAAAAATCAGCCTTACGGTGCAAGGCTGATTCCAGGTTTATTTCTTCCGCTTTTTCTTGTCAAACAGCCCTTTGATGCCCCCCTCGGGGATCTCCTCGCCCATGGCGGCGGCGAAAGCGTGAAGGGCCGCCTTCTGTTCGGCGTTGAGGGAGGCGGGCACCTGCACCCGCACGGTGACATACTGGTCACCCCTCCGATTGCTGCGCAGCTCGGGGATGCCCTTCCCCCGCAGGCGGAAGGTGGTGCCCGTCTGGGTGCCGGCGGGCAGATTGTACTTCACCTTGCCGTCGATGGTGGGGATCTCCAGCTCGGCCCCCAGGGCGGCCTGGCAGAAGCTCACCGGGCACTCGTAAATTACGGTGGTTCCCTCCCGCTGGAACTGGGAGTGGGGCTTGATCTGCACCCGCACCAGCAGGTCGCCGGCGGGGCCGCCGTTGGCGCCGGCGTTACCCTGGCCCCGCATGGAGACGGCCTGACCGTCGTCAATGCCCGCCGGGATGGTGACGGATACCCGCTGTTTCTTCCGCACGCTGCCCGCCCCGCCGCACTTCTTGCAGGGGGTGTGGATGATCCTGCCCGTCCCTCTGCACTTGGAGCAGGTGGTGGTGGTGGAGAAAGCAAAGCCGCCGGCGCCCCGCTGGATGCGCACCTGACCGGCTCCCCGGCAGTCGGGACAGGTCTCGGCGGTGGTACCCGCCGCGCAGCCGGAGCCCTTGCACTCGTCGCAGGGCTCGGTGCGGCTGAGTTCGATCTCCCTGATGCAGCCGAAGGCCGCCTCCTCGAAGGTGAGGGCCAGATTGACCCGCAGGCTCTCCCCCTTCTGGGGGCCGTTCCTGCGGCTTCCGCCTCCGCCGAAGCCGCCTCCAAAGCCCCCGCCGAAGAAGGAGCCGAAGATGTCGCCCAGGTCGATATCCCCCATGTCGAAGCCGAAGCCCCCGGCCCCGCTCCCGCCGTAGCTGGGGTCCACCCCGGCAAAGCCGAACTGGTCGTATCGGGCCTTCTTCTCCGGGTCGGACAGGACGCTGTAAGCCTCGTTGACCTCTTTGAACTTCCCCTCCGCAGTCTTGTCCCCGGGGTTCATGTCCGGGTGATACTTCTTGGCCAGCTTCCGATAGGCCTTTTTGATCTCTTCCTCCGAGGCCCCCTTGCCCAGCTCCAGGACCTCATAATAGTCTCGTTTTTGTTCCGCCATATGTTATCACCTCTTGACATGGAAGGTGAGCGGGATGATAAGATCCCGCCCTACCTCCTGTCACGCTGCGCCTGTTCGCGACGCTTGCCTTCCCTCCGACTCGCTTCACAAACAGAAACGCTCCGCGTTTCTTGGTTTGCAAAGCTCGCTCCGGTCCAGGCTCGCTGCTCACGACGGCTCCGCGCTTCTTATTTCTGATCGTCGTCGATGACCTCGTAGTCGGCGTCCACCACGCCGTCGCCGGCGGGGCCGGACTGCTGCTGGCCGCCGGCAAAGCCCGCGCCGCCCATATCAGGGCCGGGGCCGGCCTGGCCGCCCGCCTGGCCATAAATCTTGGAGCCCACCTCGGCAAACTCCTTGTTGACGGCCTCGGTGGCGTCCTTGATGGCGTTGATGTCGGCCCCCTTCAGGGTCTCCTTCAGGTGGTCCAGGGCGGCCTGGACCTTGGCCTTATCCTCGGCGGGAATCTTGTCGCCCACCTCGCCCAGGGTCTTCTCCACCTGATAGGCGGTCTGGTCGCCGGCGTTGCGGATGTCGGCGGCCTCCCGGGCCTTCTTGTCCTCGGCGGCGAACTGCTCCGCCTCCCGCATGGCCTTGTCGATCTCCTCCTTGCTCATGTTGGTGGAGGAGGTGATGGTGATGTGCTGCTCCCGGCCGGTGCCCTGGTCCTTGGCGGACACGTTGACGATGCCGTTGGCGTCGATGTCGAAGGTGACCTCGATCTTGGGGTCGCCCCGGCGGGCGGGCAGGATGCCGTCCAGCATGAACACGCCCAGCTGCTTGTTGTACTGGGCCATCTCCCGCTCGCCCTGGAGGACCTTGACCTCCACGGAGGTCTGGTTGTCGGAGTAGGTGGTGAACACCTGGCTGCCGTGGGCGGGGATGGTGGTGTTGCGGTCGATGATCTTGGTCATCACGCCGCCGGCGGTCTCGATGCCCAGGGACAGGGGGGTGACATCCAGCAGGAGAATATCGGTGGAGCTGTCGCCGCTGAGCACGCTGCCCTGCAGAGCCGCGCCCATGGCCACGCACTCATCCGGGTTGATGCCCTTGAAGCCTTCCTTGCCGGTGAGCTTCTTCACCTCGTCCTGAACGGCGGGGATGCGGCTGGAGCCGCCCACCATCAGCACCTTGTGGATCTGTCCGCCGGTCAGACCCGCGTCGGACATGGCCTGACGCACGGGGCCGGCGGTGGCCTCCACCAGGTGGTGGGTCAGCTCGTTGAATTTGGCCCGGGTAAGGGTCAGGTCCAGGTGCTTGGGGCCGGTGGCATCGGCGGTGATATAGGGCAGGTTGATAGGAGTGGTAGTGACGCCGGACAGCTCCACCTTGGCCTTCTCGGCGGCCTCCTTCAGCCGCTGCATGGCCACCTTGTCCCCCGACAGGTCCACCCCGTCGCTCTTCTTGAACTCGGCCACCATCCAGTCCATGACGCACTTGTCGAAGTCGTCGCCGCCCAGCCGGTTATTGCCGGCGGTGGCCAGTACCTCAATGGTGCGGGTGTCGGCGTCGATGTCCAGGATGGACACGTCGAAGGTGCCGCCGCCCAGGTCATAGACCATGATCTTCTGGGACTCCTCCTTGTCCACCCCGTAGGCCAGGGCCGCGGCGGTGGGCTCGTTGATGATCCGCTTCACGTCCAGGCCGGCGATCTTGCCGGCGTCCTTGGTGGCCTGACGCTGGGCGTCGGTGAAGTAGGCGGGGACGGTAATCACCGCCTCGGTGACGGTCTGGCCCAGATAGCCCTCGGCGTCCGCTTTCAGCTTCTGGAGAATCATGGCGCTGATCTCCTGGGGGGTGTACTTCTTGCCGTCCACCGTCACCCGGTAGTCGGAGCCCATCTCCCGCTTGATGGAGCTGATGGTCCGGTCGGGGTTGGTGATGGCCTGGCGCTTGGCCACCTGGCCCACCATGCGCTCGCCGTCCTTGGAGAAGGCCACGACGGAGGGGGTGGTGCGGTTGCCCTCGGCGTTGGCGATGACGACGGCGTCGCCGCCCTCCATCACCGCCACGCAGCTGTTAGTGGTTCCTAAGTCGATACCAATGATTTTTCCCATGATGTTTTTCCTCCTGATATATAAAAGATTGGTGTTAACAGGTTTAATGCAGGAGCAGCGCTCCCACGGAAAACAGAGCGGACAGCCAGACCAGCAGTCCGGCGCTGAGCATCAGCGTAAATTTGACGTTCTTGCAGGTGGTACACATGTTGGTCCGGCCTCCTTATCGCCTGTGTGGGACCCGACGACCTCGGCGGGTCATATTGGGAAATCTTCGGGGGATGGCCCGCCCAGGTGGTCGGGCCCCACATTGTCTCTAATTGGCCACCTGCACCATCGCAAACCGGATGACCTTCTCTCCCAGCATAAAGCCGGCCTGGAAGACCTGGGCCACGGTGTTCTCCCCCAGATTCTCGTCCTCAATGTGCATGACGGCATTGTGGAGGTTGGGGTCGAAGGGCTTGCCCTGGGCCTCGATCTCGGTGACGCCCAGCTTGGCGAAGACCTCTTTCAGCTGGTTCATGGTCATCTCCACGCCCTTTTTGTAGGCCTCGTCGGCAGTCTCCTGCTTCAGGGCCCGCTCCAGGTTGTCGTAGACGGGGAGAAAGGCCTGGACGGTGTCCGCTTTGGCGTCGGTCCAGAGGCTTTCCTTCTCCCTGGCGGTGCGCTTGCGGTAGTTGTCGTACTCGGCGGCCAGGCGGAGGAACTGGTCCCTGGGGACCACCTGCTCCGCGATGGGAGCTTCCTCTGCCTCCGGCGTTTCCGCCTCGGGGCCGGGGACGTCGGCCTGGGGCTCCTCCTGGACGGGCTCAGCCGCCTCGGTCTGCTCCTCCAGGACCTCGGCCTCGGGGGCCTGCTCTTGGACGGGGGGCTCTTTTTTTTCTTTCTTCTTACTCACGATTCATGCTCCTTCACGGCTCATTATTTATTCCTCGGGCTCCTCCGGGGGCGGCAGTTCCTTGCCGAACATGCGGGTGAGGCTGTCGGCGAAGTAGGACAGCCGGGCGGTCACCTTGGCGTAGTCCATCCGGGTGGGGCCCACCACCCCGATCACGCCCCGCATGTTGTCCCCGATGTCGTAGCTGGCCATCACCACGCTGGTATCCTTCAAGGCGTCGTTCACGTTCTCCGGCCCGATGAGGATGTTCATGTTCTTGCCGGTGTCCAGGGTGGCGGGCAGCTTGGGGACGTCGCTCTCCTCGCTGAGGTAGGCCATCAGGGGCTTGGCCTTGTCCAGGCTGCGGTACTCGGGGTGCTCCAGCAGATGGGTGATGCCGGCGGTGCGGAACTTCTGCTGTCCCTGGTCGGCCAGCACCTCCATGGCGAACTCCACCACCAGGGCGATGAGCTCAAAGGCCCCCGGGGCGGTGCGGGTCTCCATCCTGTCCAGGGTCTCCTCCATCTCCTCCCGGGACAGGCCCACAAAGGAGGAGTTAAGCACAGCGGAGAGCATTTGCAGCTGGGGGTCGGACAGCCCGTTGGGGATGTGGATGAGCTTGTTTTTCACCACGCTGTTGTCCGTCATGACCACGGCGATAAAGGCGTTGTCCTCCACCATCAGCAGGTCGAACCGCTTGACGGTGATGCGCTCCTTGGCGGCGGCCATGGTGAACACGGGGTAGTCGCTGATCTGGGAGAGCACCTTCCCCGCCCGGTCGATCACCCGGTCCAGCTCCTCCATTTTCAGGTTGAGCGCGTCGT
>CANSSJ010000019.1 GCA_947649625.1 uncultured Bacillota bacterium
ACATCGACGGCCGGCGTATCTTCATGGGCCCGGAGGAGTCCATGCGCATCCAGTCTAATCTGGGCAGCGACATCGCCATGGCCTTTGACGAGTGTGTGGAGAATCCCTCCCCCTACGAGTATGTAAAGGCCTCCTGCGAGCGGACGGCCCGGTGGTTGGAACGTTGTGTCGCAGAGCATGCAAGGCTGAACAGCCTGTCAGAGACGGTGAACCCCCAGCAGCAGCTTTTCGGCATCAATCAGGGGGGGACGTTTCCCGACCTGCGGGTCTGGCACATGGACGAGATCGCAAAGCTGGACTGCGACGGCTACGCCATCGGCGGTCTGGCGGTGGGGGAGCCCACCCAGGTAATGTACGACATCATCGACGCGGTGGAGCCCCATATGCCGGCGGACAAGCCCCGGTATCTCATGGGGGTGGGCACCCCCTCCAACATCATCGAGGGGGTTGCCCGAGGGATCGACTTCTTCGACTGCGTGATGCCCGCCCGGAACGCCCGCCACGGCAAGCTGTACACATGGCAGGGGACCATCAACATCAAGAACGAGAAGTACAAGCTGGACGGCCGGCCCATCGACCGGTCGTGCGGCTGCCTCGCCTGCCGGTCCTTCTCCCGGGCCTATCTGCGGCACCTTATCGTGGCTCAGGAGATGCTGGCCATGCGTCTGGCGGTACTCCACAACCTGCACTTCTATAATGAGCTGATGGCCCGCATCCGGGAGGCCATCGACAGCGGAACTTTCGAGGACTTCCGGGCCCGGTATTCCGGCCTGCTGGACCGGCCTTGCCGAGAGGATTAGAGAAATTTGGTAAAAGGGCTTGTCAACCGGAGGATTATCCGCTATAATATCTTTTACTGCATCAAATAGAGATCCTGTTGACCGAGTGATTTTTTAACTTTGGAGGAAATTTTTATGGATACTGGATTTATCCTTATGATGGTACTGATGCTGGCCATGCTGTACTTCTTCATGATCCGCCCGGAGAACAAGCGGAAGAAGGAGGCCCAGAACCTGCGGGACTCCCTGAAGGTGGGCGACGTCATTACCACCATCGGCGGCATCGTGGGCACCATCTGCAAGGTGGATGAGAGCACCATCGTCATCGAGACCAGCGCCGACCGGGTGCGCATCGAGTTCACCAAGTGGGCCGTGTCCAGCAAGAACGTGGCCGCCGACCAGCCCACCGCCTAAAAGAAACAGGCATGTCTTTCACCCTCTCCGCATAGGTTTTACCAAACCGTGGGAGAGGGTGTTTTTATGAAGAAAAAGGAGCGGCGTCCGGAGGATCTGGGCAGCCAGTGGCTCAACGCCATGTGTGATGTGCTGATCGGTGGGGCACTGGCGGGGGTCACGGCGGTCCTTGCCTTGCTGCTGTGCGCCGTGCTGGTGTCCACTGGCGTAATGCCTGTGGGGGCCATGTACGGTGCGGTGCTGGCCGTCTGTGCTCTGGGGGCGCTGGTGGGCGGGACCTTTGCTGTCCGCCGGGTAAGCGGTCCTTCTCTGGCCGTGGGGCTGGGTGTGGGCGCGGTGCTGTTCCTGCTGCTGCTGACTGCAGGGATCATCGCCTATGAGGGAGCCTCCGTCGCCAACGGCGGGGCGGGGATTTTGTGCGCCTGCCTGTGTGGAGGAGCCATCCCCGGACTGCTGGCAAGAAAACCCAAGAAAAAACGCAGGAGATGATTGAAATTCCCGGGACACTGTGTTATAATAGCTGTCACTATGGCAGGATCTGCTGTAAGCAACCAAACAGGAGGAGATACCAATGAAACACATCCAGACCTTGAACGGGGCCACCCTGAAGGCCAGCGCCGCCAAGGGCGGCTGCGGCGAGTGCCAGACCTCTTGCCAGTCCGCCTGCAAGACTTCCTGCACCGTCGCCAACCAGAAGTGCGAGAACAAGTAAATCCAACAGCCTGAAAGGGCGGGCGCGTTCGCGCCTGCCTTTTTGCTGTGTCCACGAAAGGGGAATCGGAGAATGAAATACTCTTTTATGTCCCTTGACCAACAGCTTGGAGGTCATGCCCCCTTTCTGGTGTCCCTGTCTGACGGACCCGATAATGAGCTTCGAATCGTAATCGCTCCAGCTGTGGTTGGGGAGGCGGGAGCTGGACCTGGTGATACAGGCAGTGGAATTTTGAATGATATTCTGTCAAAATGCCGCCCGATCGAGCCAGATAGAGCGACTCTATATGAAATTTATTTTGAGAATTATATTATCTATCAGGTCAAAAATGAATCCTATGCGGCCTATGACCCGGATGAAATATTGTCTGGACAGTATCTGGCTGTGGTAGAAAAATCAAAATTTTTGGATTGCATTGATGAAACAACAAATGCGTTTCAGTTGGACAATGGTACATTTTTTCCAGGAGAATGGAAGCAATATAGTATTTATACCCAAAACCACGTGATTGAAATTATCTCTCACTGCCCGCCAGTGGCAGCAAAAAAGCTATAGTATGCGCTTTCCCCAGACATCAACCATTGCTCTCCATATTTATCCGCAACAGTTAGGGGGTGAAGAGTTGGAGGAGTTGCTGGCTTATGCACTCCTGTGTTATGAAGGCATCGTCACAGAGGGTGAATACCAACAGCGTCTGGACGCCCTGTTTCTGGAGCACCCGGATGACAGGACGCTGCTGGACCTGGAATGTGAAACTGACATTCAAAAAACGATCATATACGTCCGGACACAGCTGGACTATGGCTATATTGGCCTGCACCCGGAGACATTTGGGCGGACCTTGATGAAAAAACTCAGGGACTACTACTCCAGCTGTACAGACCTCCGGCGGTTCGGAAGCAAAATGTACTCCCTGTGGGAAAGCCTCCCCGGAAACCTTTACAAGCAGGAACCGTTTTGGACATTGAGCTATGCTGACGATCCTCTCTCCTGGGGGGACGAGGCCCAAACCCGCACCCTTTATGAGAAGATGCTAAACTACTATGAAGAGGAGCGTTAGGGATGGAACAGCTCTGGAAAGAGATATTGGAACAAATCAGGCTTGCTTCAGAGGATATCTACGCAAGTGTCAACCCGCCTGCCGATCCCTCTGAGATTAAACTGCTGGAGGAGACGGTGGGCGTGGAGTTGCCGGAGGATTTTTGTGGCTATCTCTCTACCTTGAATGGACAGCGCAACACAGAGGAACAGACGAGAGACCGTAACACAGAAATTCCTCTGCTGGGCTATTACCCCTTTTTGTCCATTACCGGCATTATCGAGACCTGGAACATGATGAATGAGCTCTTTGCGAAGGAGACAGAGCCGCTGGATTGGGTGGTGGAGGACAAAATCAAGCCCTATATTTGGCGGAAACACTGGATTCCTTTCACTGAGTATGAGGGAAGTCAGTATCTCATCCTAGACTGTGATCCGGGGAAAAACGGGACCTCTGGTCAAGTGTTTCCCTGGTGCTCCGGAATGGATTTTTCGGAGATAACAGCAAATTCTTTTGGAGAATTTTCCCAAGAGCTGCTGTCTAGGCTGACCAAAAAAAGATATGAGATTTCTGAATTTGGAACCATTGAATTTGAGGATTACTATATTTAACAACTTTTAGAATAGGAGAAGATATCATGGCGACTGTACATACCTTTACCGCCCTGGGGCAGTACCTGGCGGCGGATGTGAACAGCGGGGCGGTCCATGTGCTGGACAAGCTGACCTACGACCTGCTCAGCGGAGCAGGGGAGGGACCTTTGGAGGAAAAGCTGCCCCAGGAACTGGCGGACAGGTTGCCCCAATACAGCCGGGCAGACCTGGAGGAGGGCTGGCAGGAGCTGCGGGAGCTACAGGAGGCCGGGCTGCTCTTCACCACCGACGATTACCTGGACCCGGAGGCGGCTATGGCCCTGCCCAAGGCGGCGGTGGTGAAGGCCCTGTGCCTCCATGTCTCCCACGACTGCAACCTGCGGTGCAAGTACTGCTTTGCCTCCACCGGCGACTTTGGCACCGGCCACCGGATGACCATGGACTTCGACACCGCGAAAAAGGCCATCGACTGGGTGGTAGCCAAGTCGGGCAAGCGGCGGAACATCGAGATCGACTTCTTTGGCGGTGAGCCCCTGATGGCCATGGACACCGTAAAGCGGACGGTGGAGTATGCCCGGTCTCTGGAGGAAAAGCATGACAAGGTGTTCCGCTTTACGATCACGACCAACGGCATCCTCCTTGATGACGACACCATCGACTACATCAACCGGGAGATGTCCAACGTAGTCCTCTCCCTGGATGGCCGGCAGGAGGTCAACGACCGGATGCGCCCCACGGTCAACGGAAAGGGCAGCTACGAAGTGATCGTCCCCAAATTCCAGAAGCTGGTGGCCGGGCGGGGGACCAAAGACTATTACGTCCGGGGCACCTTCACCCGGGACAGCCTGGACTTTGCCCAGGACGTCCTCCATATGGGGGACCTGGGCTTCCGCCACGTGTCGGTGGAGCCGTGCAGCGGGCCTGCCGACGACCCCTTCGCCATCCGGGAGGAGGACCTGAGCAGGGTAGAGGAGGAGTACGAGAAGCTGGCCCGGGCGCTGATGGACCGGGAGGATATCAACTTCTTCCATTTCAACGTGGACCTGGCTCAGGGGCCCTGCGTGATCAAACGGCTGCGGGGCTGTGGGGCGGGGTGCGAGTATGTGGCCATCACCCCTGACGGGGATATCTACCCTTGCCATCAATTTGTGGGAAAAGAGGAATTTCGCATGGGCAGCGTCCATGATTCCTCCTTTGATATGGCAATCTCTGGTCAATTTGCCCAACAGAATGTGTATACCCGTCCAGCCTGCCGGGATTGCTGGGCCAGATTCTATTGCAGTGGGGGCTGTTCCGCCTCCAATCTGCTTGTCAATGGCGACATAACAAGGTCTAACGAGGTTGCCTGCGCAATGGAGCGGAAGCGGTTGGAGTGCGCCATTGCCCTGAATGCCATCTCCGCGGGGATGGGAGGACGGCAGAATACGGATTGTAATAATACGGACTGTAATCTCTGCGGCTGCTGAGTTTCACGGCGGATGTCCCTACATTTAGAAGCCCGGCCGGAGAAAAGCACCAGATTTAGCATTGTGGGGGCTCGGACTCGGGCCCCCGCAATGATTTTGGTTCTATAGTTTACATAACGCAATTTACATAAGAAGTTGAAGGAATTGGCGAAAACGGAGAAAATCGGAAAAACCCCTTGCGAAAAAGGGCGGGAAGGGCTATAGTAAGAATTGTCCTTGAAGTGGATGCTTTGAGATCCACGTCTATTTTTTTCTCCTTTCTCATAGGCTGTCTTGAGGTGAATGGCCGTGAGAGTGGAAATTCGCAAAAAATGGGACTTGCCGTTGGAGCAGAAGGCTGCCTTGGCGGTACTGAGCGCCGCCTTCCTGCTGGGAGGCCTGCTGGGCTGTCTGCTGGCGGCCCTGTCCAGCGGAACGGGCGCTGAGGAACTGAGCAGCTACCTGACCGGTTACCTCGCACTGGCCAGGGAGGGCGGTATTCCCAGAGGCCTGTGGCCTCTGCTCTGGGGACAGGTGAAGTATGTACTGGCCGTTCTGGTGTTGGGCCTGACCGCACTGGGGCTGGCGGGCGTCCCCATTCTGTTTGGGTTGCGCGGTTTTTTCTTCTCTTTTTCAGCGGCCTGCTTTTGCCGCGTCTTTGGGAAGAGAGGCCTGCTTCCCGCCTTTTTCCTTTTTGGTCTGCCCGCCCTGCTCTGGGTCCCCGCCCTGTTTTTGTCGGGGGTGCCCGGTTTTCTCTCCGCCCGGCAGCTGCTGCGGCGGATGTCGGGGGACGGGCGGAGCGTCATTCCCCTGAACGGGGTCTGGTGGTGCCGGGCTGGTCTGTGTGTCGGTCTCGCTTTGCTGTCGGGATTGCTGGAGTATTGGGTGGTCCCGGTCCTCCTTCGGGCCGCGGCCCGCGTGATCCTTTCATCTTGATTTGGGAGTTTTGAACGTGTCTGAATTGCTGTCGGTCTACGAGGACTTTTTAAAAACTGAAAAGCGCGCCTCGGCCAACACGGTCAGCTCCTATCTCCGGGACGTTCACCAGTTTGCCGCCGCGATGGAAAACAAAGGGGTGGAACTGGCCCAGGTGGTGACCCGGGAGGTGGAGGATTACGCCAACTCTCTGGTCAAGCGGGGAAAATCCCCTGCTACCGTCACCCGCTCGGTGGCCTCGATCAAATCCTTTTATACCTGCCTGATGGGAAAGGGCTACGTAAGCGGCAACCCGGCCAAGGGGGTCGCCCCGGCCAAAGTGGAGCGAAAGCTGCCTCAGGTGCTTACCAGCAAAGAGGTGGAGCTGTTTCTGGAACAGCCAGAGTGTACCGACCTGAAGGGATATCGGGACCGGGCCATGCTGGAGCTGCTCTATGCCACCGGTATCCGGGTCAGTGAGTTGATCGAGTTGGATGTGGACGACCTGAATCTGCCCGGAGGGGTGCTCAAATGCTTCAGTAAGGGGAAGGAGCGGCTGATTCCGCTGTATCCCACCGCCATTCGGGCGTTGGGAGAATACATAAATAACGTGCGGCCCCAGCTGGTGGACTCGGCGGAGGAGACTGCCCTGTTCGTCAATATGAGCGGCGAGCGGATGAGCCGCCAGGGCTTTTGGAAACTCATCAAGCATTACCAGGAGAAGGCTGGCATTGAGAAGGATATCACCCCTCACACCCTGCGCCACTCCTTTGCCGCCCATCTGCTGGAAAACGGGGCCGACCTGCGCTCCATCCAGGAGATGCTGGGACACGCAGACATCTCCTCTACCCAGATCTATTCCAAACTTATCAATCAAAAAATCAAGGATGTCTATAAAAAGGCGCATCCCCGGGCCTGAACGATAAGGAGAAAGACTATGACAGACCAGGAACTGCTTCAAGCGATCGGACATGTAGTAGAGACGAAAATGGAGCCTATGCGGCAGGACATCCTCGATATCAAAGAGGGCGTCCATAAGCTGGAACAGCGGATAGACAGCCTGGAACAGCGGATAGACAGTCTGGAACAGCGGGTCGGGGCACTGGAGGAACAGATGACCGGCGTCCGGGTGTATATCGACACCGAACTGCGGCGGACTTTGAACCTGTTGCTGGAAGGCCAGCAAGCCCTGTGGGACCGGTTTGCTCCCCGGGAGGAATTGGAGGCTCTGGAGGTCAGGACCTCCGCGCTGGAGATGGCGGTGAAACAGCATAGCCAGGAAATACAGGAATTGAAGCTCGCCTGAGCGCAAAAGGGACCGGCCCACACGGCATCTGCCGCGCGGGCCTTTTTCATAGGGTTAATGATTGAATTATCCGGGGAAATATGGTAATATAGTTAATAGGAAAACCAATGGAAGGAGGGCGTTTTATGTCCGCCACATCTGAATATCTGGAAACCCTGCGCGGCCGGTCTATCGCCGTCGTCGGCATGGGGGTAAGCAACATCCCTTTGATCCGCATGCTTCTGCGGGCCGAGTTGAAGGTCACCGTCTGCGACAAGTCTCCCCGGGAGCGTGTGGAGGAACAGGCCGCTGAGCTGGAGAGCCTGGGAGCCAAGCTGAGGCTGGGGCCGGACTACCTGGATAAGATTCGCAAGGCCGACGTCATTTTCCGTACGCCCGGCCTCAGTCCCAACACTCCGGAGCTGCAAAGGGCGGTGGAGGAGGGGAGCACCCTCACCTCTGAGATGGAGCTGTTCTTTCAGCTGTGTCCTTGCCGGATTATCGGCGTGACAGGCAGCGACGGCAAAACCACCACTACTACTCTTATCAGCGAGTTCCTGAAGGAAGCTGGAATGAATGTTTACCTGGGGGGAAATATTGGAAAACCGTTGCTCCCAGATGTGGACGGCATGACACCGGAGGACGTGGCCGTAGTGGAGCTCTCCTCCTTCCAGCTGATGAGCATGGACCGCAGCCCCAATGTGGCTGTGTTCACCAACCTGTCCCCTAATCACCTGGACTACCACCACACCATGGAGGAGTATACCTCCGCCAAAATGAACATTTTCCTCCACCAGAAGCCGGGAGACAGGGCCGTATTTAACTATGACAACGATGTCACACGATCCCTCTCCAAAAAAGCGCCGGGCACGGTGGTCTATTTCAGTCGTCAGGTAAAGCTGGAGGAAAATGGAACCTGTCTTGGTCCCAACTACCCAGATGGGCAGGCTATCTGGCTGTCCAACCGCCAGGGGCGCCGGCTGGTATTGCCGCTGGCCGATATTCAGCTCCCCGGCATTCACAATGTCGAAAACTATATGGCCGCCATCGCAGCGGTGGACGGCATCGTCCCGGATAAATGCGTTGAGGCTGTGGCCCGGCGGTTTACCGGGGTGGAACACCGCATTGAGCTGGTGCGGGAGGTGGACGGAGTGAAGTATTATAACGACTCCATCGGCACCAGCCCCACCCGGACCATGGCCTGTCTGGACTCCTTCGAGGAGAAGCTGATCCTCATCGCCGGAGGATACGACAAAGGTGTCCCCTTTACTCAGCTTGGCATGGCGATCGTGGAGAAGGTCAAGGTGCTGATCCTCACCGGCAATACCGCCCCCGCCATCAAAAAGGCAGTGGAGGAGGCCGAGGGGTTTGCCGAAAGCGGCCTGCGGATCGTCGAGGCCGAGGATCTGGCCGCCGCCGTGGCCGCTGCCCGGGATTGCGCCCAAGAGGGCGACGTGGTGGTGCTGTCCCCGGCCTGCGCCGCCTTCGACCGGTTTAGGAACTTCATGGAACGGGGCAAGGTGTTTAAGCAGCTGGTAAACGAACTATAATTGCAACAGAAGGACTGACAAGGAATATGACTTTGCAGATAAACGACCGCGTCAGGGCGCTTGGCGTTCAGGCCCAGAGCCAGCTGACGGAGGAATTTGCCCGGATCGACGCCATCGCTGAGGAGAATACCGCAAGGGTGCTGGCCGCTTTTCAGAAGCATCGGGTGGCCGACGGCTATTTCGCCGGCACCACCGGCTATGGATATGACGACCTGGGCCGGGATAAGCTGGACGAGATTTACGCCGATCTCTTCGGCACCGAGGCCGCCCTGGTGCGCATCCAGTTCGTCAACGGCACCCACGCCATCGCCTGTGCCCTGTTTGGAGCGCTGAAAGCGGGGGACGTGTTGCTGTCCGCCGTGGGCGCGCCATATGATACTCTGCTGGGCGTCGTGGGGGTGGTGGACAAGGGTCCCGGCTCCTTGAAGGACTACGGTGTGGAGTACAGGCAAGTGGAACTCCTTAACAATAAGCTCGACTTGGAGGGGATGGCCCATGCCGCCGCTGACCCCCGGGTAAAGGCAGTGCTCATCCAGCGCTCCAGGGGCTACTCCACCCGGGACTCCCTGTCGGTGGCGGAGATCGGGGAGATGTGCCGGATTATTAAAAAGGCCAACCCCAACGCCGCCGTTCTGGTGGACAACTGTTACGGCGAGTTTGTGGAGGCCATCGAGCCCACCCATGTGGGGGCCGACCTGGTGGTGGGCTCTCTCATCAAGAACCCCGGGGGCGGGCTGGCCCCCACAGGGGGCTATATCGCCGGCCGGCGGGACCTGGTGGAAGGGGCCGCCATGCGGCTCACCGTCCCCGGCATCGGGGGGGAGTGCGGCTGTACCCTGGGGCAGAACCGGCTGCTCTATCAGGGGCTGTTCCTGGCCCCCCACACGGTGGCCCAGGCGGTAAAGACCGCCGTCTTTGCCGCAAAGGTGATGGAGCTGCTGGGCTACGAGACTCAGCCCCATTCCTCAGCGGTGCGCCACGACATCATCCAGATGATCCACATGCGGAAGCCCAAGGCCCTGAAAAAGTTCTGCAAGGGCATCCAGTTCGGCGCGCCGGTGGACTCCTACGTCACCCCGGAGCCCTGGGACATGCCGGGGTATGACTGTCAGGTCATCATGGCGGCGGGGGCCTTCATTCAGGGGGCGTCCATCGAGCTGTCCGCCGACGCCCCCATGCGGGAGCCCTACACTGTCTACCTCCAGGGCGGGTTGACCTACGAATCTGGCAAGTTGGGCGTCCTGCTGGCCGTTCAGGAACTGCTGGGACCTTCGGTCTGAAGGTAGCGAACTTGAATTTTTGGAGGAATAGGCATGAAAAAGGTTTGGCAATACATTTTACTGGGAATTGTGGTAGCGCTTGGCGGAATGTTAGTGTCTGACATCGCGGGAGACTTTTTCAATGGCATGGACTACGGCAGCGGGTGCGTTTTGGGAATTTGTATGTACCTGTGCGTTGTCATTGTGACTTGTACAGGAATCATTATAACAAAGCTCGATAAAGACACGCGTTCTAAGGAGGAATAGGCCAAGCCTGTTTTGAAATATCCTTCCCTTATAGGGGGTGAGGGTATGCGTCCATGGCGGCGGGAGTTTGTCCGGAATATACGCAGACCAATAAGACGCCGCCGGCCGGTCTGGACAGGCCCCGGCCCGGAACTGAGGATTCCCCCGGCCCTTATCACCTTAGCGGTGGCGCTGGTGGTGGCTGTCTCCATCATCACCCTGCTGGAGAACAAGCTGCGCCCGGTGGTGGCGGAGATCGCCGCCGCTCAGGCCCAGAACACCATGACCGCAGTGGTGGAGGGGGCGGTCACCGCCGACCTGGCCGCCCGCAATGTGAACTACGGGGATTTTGTCACCATCCAGCGGGACGGGGGCGGGGCCATCACCGCCCTGACCACCGACATGGCGAACATGAACCTGCTCCGTGCGGAGCTGACCGCCGCCATTCTGGAGGCACTGGAGGAAGTGGACGTGTCTGATATCCAGGTCCCCCTAGGCAGCCTCTTCGATCTGGAGCCCCTGTGGGCCAAGGGTCCGGCACTGAAAGCCCGGACCATGACCGTGGGGACGGTGCGGGCGGAGTTTGACAGTCAGCTTACCTCCGCCGGGGTCAACCAGACCCTCCACCGCATCTGGCTGGAGGTGGATGTGCCCATAAAGCTGCTGCTCCCCGGCGGGGAGGTGGAGACCGCCCTCCACACCCGGCTGCGGGTGGCCGAGACGGTGATCGTAGGCCAGGTGCCCGACACCTACTTACAGGTAGGACAGTGAACAAAAGAGAGGTGTTTTCCCGTGTGGGAAGTTGTTTCCGATGTTTTGCGATATGTGGTGCAGATGATCCCCATGTGCCTACTGGCCCTGGCTGTCTTCCTGATTGTCAGGCCTGCCAGGCTGCGGAGACTGAACGCGCACGGGTTGGTCAGCGGCACATTGCGGGAGATCACGCTCTGCCTGTTCCTTTTGTTCTGCGCCGGCTTAGCCGCGCTCACCCTGTTTCCTGCCAATATCTGGTCATATGTCCTCACTCTTGGCCGGGGATGGTATGATGGGGCCACATTCTTCAGCTTCTACCCAACCTGGGAGCAGACCATGTCCAGCCTGGCCTATCTCCCCAATATGCTGACCCCTTTTCAGGAAATTCACCGCGCTTTAGGCCATAGGAGCTACTGGCTGCTGTTTATGCTGCTGGGCAACATCATCATGTTCATGCCCATCGGCTTTTTCCCCGCCCTGCTGTGGCGGAATTGGAGGTGGTGGAAGTCTCTGCTGGCGGGCTCCTGCACCTCCGTATCCATCGAGTTTATCCAGTTCTTCATCGGCCGGAGCACCGATATTGACGACGTGATCCTGAACACCACCGGAGCGGTGGCCGGCTTCTGGGTCTTCTGTCTGCTGCGGGCAATTTGGCCAAATCTGATTGAAAAATTCCAATGTAGACCTAGAGGAGGGTATTATCATGGATGATTTTGCTGAGATTGAAGCCCTGCGTCGGGAGCTGACCCAGGCGGGCTATGAGTACTATGTGCTGGACAAGCCCACTATGTCCGACTACGACTACGACCATAAGCTCCGCCGCCTGGAGGAACTGGAGGGAGCCCACCCGGAGACGGTCACTCCCGATTCTCCAACTCAGCGGGTGGGCGGGCAGGCCCTGGAGTCCTTTTCCCAGGTAAGGCACCAGGTGCCTCTGGAGTCCCTCCAGGATGTCTTTGACTTTGGTGAGCTGGAGGCCTTCGACCAGCGGGTACGGGCCGTGGTCCCCGAGGCGGAATATGTGGTGGAGCCCAAGGTGGACGGCCTGTCGGTGGCTCTGGAGTACGTGGACGGCCTCTTTGTCCGGGGGGCCACCCGGGGAGACGGCCAGGTGGGGGAGGACGTCACCGAAAATCTGCGCACCGTCCGGTCCATCCCGCTGAAAATTCCCGACGCCCCGCCCCGGCTCATCGTCCGTGGGGAGGTGTATATGCCAAAAAAGGTGTTCCACGCCTTGAACGAGGAGCGCGAGCGCAGGGGAGAGGCCTTGTTCGCCAATCCCCGCAACGCCGCCGCTGGCTCCCTGCGCCAGCTGGACCCCAAGGTGGCCGCATCCAGAAAGCTGGATATCGCGGTGTTCAACGTCCAGTACACAGAGGGGGAGACCTTTACCACCCATCTGGAAACGCTGAACTATTTGACAGACAAGGGATTTAAAGTAATACCACATTACAGCTGTGCCCGGGTATCCCAGATCACGGAGCGCATATCGGAGATCGGAGAGACCCGGGAGGCATTTCTCTTCGACATTGACGGCGCTGTTGTAAAGGTAAATAGCCTGTCACAGCGTGAAGCACTTGGCTCCACGGCCAAATTCCCCCGCTGGGCCGCCGCCTATAAGTACCCCCCGGAGGTCAAGCCCGCCCAGGTGGTGGACATCGTGGTCCAGGTGGGCCGGACCGGGGTGCTTACCCCCAAGGCGGTGCTCACGCCTGTCCGTCTGGCGGGCACCACTGTCACCAACGCCACCCTCCACAACCAGGACTTCATCACCGAAAAGGACATCCGCATCGGCGACACCGTGCTGGTGCGCAAGGCGGGGGAGATCATCCCCGAGGTGCTGTCCGTGGTGGAAGACAAGCGCCCGGAGGGGACCCAGCCCTGGTTCCTGCCCAAAACCTGTCCGGTGTGCGGGGCCCCGGTGGAACGGGATGAGGACGGGGCCCACACCCGCTGCACCGGGGCAGAGTGCCCCGCCCAATTGCTGCGTAATCTGGCCCACTTTGCCAGTCGGGACGCCATGGACATCGAGGGCCTGGGCATTGCCGTGGTGGAAAATCTGGTCAACGCCCAGCTGGTCAAAACACCCGGCGACCTGTACTTCTTAGAGGAGGAAGACGTGGCCAAGCTGGACCGGATGGGCAAGCGGTCCTCACAGAAGCTGCTGGCCGCCCTGGAGAAGTCCAAGGGACAGGACCTGTCCCGGCTGATTTATGCCTTTGGCATCCGCCAGGTGGGTCAGAAGGCGGGCAAGATCCTGGCCGCCCGGTTCCAGACTTTGGATGCCCTGCAAAACGCCACCATGGAGGAGCTCACCGCTGTGGACGACATTGGAGAAATCACTGCCCGGAGCATCCTGGACTGGATGGCCAGCCCCCAGAGCCGGCACCTCATCGACCGGCTGAGGGAGGCCGGGGTCAACATGACGGCGGCGGAGCAGGGGGGCGACCGGCGGTTTGAAGGTATGACCTTTGTTCTTACCGGAACCCTGGAGAAATTTACCCGGGACGCGGCCAGCGAAATGATTGAGTCTCGGGGCGGCAAATCGGCGGGCTCCGTGTCCAAAAAGACCACCTATGTGGTGGCGGGGGAGGCGGCTGGCTCCAAGCTGCGCAAGGCCCAGGAGCTGGGAATCCCCGTCCTCACAGAGGACGAGTTTTTAGCGCTGCTGAAATAAGAGAGAAAAAGGGAGAGGCGCCATGAAAAAAGGCTATCTCTATATTGCCGTGGCGGTGGTGATGTTCACCTCCTTCGAGGTGGTGCTGAAATTCATTGCCGGCCAGATTAACCCGGTCCAGCTGACACTGTGCCGGTTTACCATCGGCTTTGTGTTCCTGCTGCCGGTGGCTCTGGGAAATTTGAAAAAACGGGGAGAGCGGCTAGACGGCGGAACGATGGCCTATTTTGCCCTGCTGGGTCTGGTGGGCATTGCCCTGTGTATGCCCATTCTCCAGATGGCGGTGAGCTACACCGGCTCCTCGGTGTCGGCGCTGATGTTCAGTTGCAACCCGGTATTTGTGGCCTTTCTGGCCTTTTTCATGCTGAAAGAGCCTGTCAAACCCCGGCATATTGCCGCTCTGGCGCTGGAAGTTTTAGGCACGGTGGTGATTATCAGCCCCTGGAATACCAGGCTGAATATGACCGGGGTGGCTCTGGCCCTGCTGTCCACCATACTGTTCTCCCTATATGGTGTCATGGGTAAAAAGAAGGTGGCCCAGTTTGGCGGGGCGGTGGTCACATGCTTCAGCTTCCTGTTCGGCGCCCTGGTCGTGCTGGTGTTCATTCTCTTCTCCCACATTCCGGCGGCGGCCCAGCTGTTCCAGAATATTGGACTGGAGAGCTTCGCCAATATCCCCATCTTTGCGGGCTACACTCTGCAAAACCTGCCCTACGTGCTCTTTGTGTCCGTGGGGGTGGCGGGCATCGGCTTCTGCGCCTACTTTTTGGCGATGGAGTACCAGCCGGCCAGTGTGGTCTCCCTGGTTTACTTCTTCAAGCCTGCTCTGTCGCCTATCCTGGCCTGGATGGTACACGGCGAGGAGATATCCCTCAACATGCTCATGGGTATCGTCCTTATTGTGGTGGGTTCCCTGTGTTCCATCATTCCTGGAATTTTGGAGAGCAAAAAAATGTAATTCCCTCTTGACTTAAAGGGCACTTTATATGGTATAGTGCTGGTAAATCTACATATAAGGAGACACAGCTATGGAAAAAGCGAAGGTTTATTTCACCGACTTTCATACGGAGGCCTTTGGCGATGGCCTGCCGACCAAGCTGAAAAAGCTCATGAAAAAGGCAGGTATCCAGAACCTGGAGCTGGACGGCAAGTTTGTAGCCATTAAAATGCACTTCGGTGAGCTGGGCAACATCAGCTTCCTGCGGCCCAACTACGCCCGGGCGGTGGTGGACGTGGTGAAGGAACTGGGAGGCAGGCCCTTCCTTACCGACTGCAACACCATGTACCCCGGTAGCCGGAAGAACGCCCTGGAGCACCTGGAATGCGCCTGGCAGAACGGTTTTACCCCGCTGACGGTGGGCTGCCCCATCCTCATCGGCGACGGCCTGAAGGGCACCGACGACGTGGAGGTCCCCGTAGAGGGCGGCGAGTATGTGGACAAGGCCAAGATCGGCCGGGCCATTATGGACGCCGACGTGTTCATCAGCCTGACACACTTCAAGGGCCACGAGATGACCGGCTTCGGCGGTACCATCAAGAATATCGGCATGGGCTGCGGCTCCCGGGCAGGGAAGAAGGAGCAGCATGCCAGCGGCAAGCCGCAGATCGCCCCCGATCTCTGCCGGGGCTGTCGCCGCTGCCAGAAGGAGTGCGCCAATAGCGGACTGGTCTTCGACGAGCAGGCCCGGAAAATGTACGTGGACGAGTCCCACTGCGTGGGCTGCGGCCGCTGTCTGGGGGCCTGCAACTTCGACGCCATCTACTTCACCAACGACAACGCCCAGGCGGCGCTGAACTGCCGCATGGCGGAGTACACCAAGGCGGTGGTGGACGGCCGGCCCCAGTTCCACATCTCCCTGATTGTGGATGTGTCCCCCAACTGCGACTGCCACGGAGAAAACGACATCCCCATCCTGCCCAACATCGGGATGTTTGTGTCCACCGACCCCCTGGCCCTGGATCAGGCCTGTGTGGACGCCTGCCTGGCCGCCCAGCCCATGCCGGGCAGTCAGCTGGCCAAGCACCTGGCCGATCCGGAGTTCCACGACCACCACGACCACTTCACCAACTCCACCCCGGAGTCGGAATGGCGCAGTTGTCTGGCCCACGCCGAGAAGATCGGCCTGGGCTCCCGGGAATATGAACTGATAGAAATGTAAAGAAAAGGGCCTGCGCCGCGGCGCAGGTCCTTTCTCACTTTCTAAGCAGAATCAGCTCCGAAATCTCGGACGCCTCATCCATCAGGCTCAGGCTGTCAATGTGCCAGTGCTGGCCCTTCACTTCTCCGGACAGGGCCAGAGAGACCAATAGGTCGGCCAGGTCAATCAGATCGCAGGCCGTCCCGCTGAGCAAAATCTGGTTGTATTCCAGTTTCAGAGCCAACCCGTCGGACCTTTCCGGCTCGGCAGATGGATAAATACCCTCTCTTTGGAGAAAAGACGTGACCAGTTCACCATTATACATAAAGGCCCCCTGAATCACTCATTTTCCTCAGATTTATCGTCAGGAAACGTATTTTTTAGAAACAAGTCAATCATAAACACCGACACGCAGAACAGCACCATCTGACCCACGATGAGCCACATCCAGAAGGCAGAATAGTTCTCCTTGAACAGGACCATCAGGAAAGCGCTGGCCCCGCCGCTGACGATCCCGATCCGCGTCCACAGCCTGGCGCAGTGGCGGTGGGCCGCCGTCCAGGCCTCCGGATCCTTTCGGGTGAGCTCCGTGCTGTAGGCCAGGCCTTTGGACTGATAGGGGGGAGGGGAAATTTTCCACATCAGCCCCACAATCAGCATAGCCGCAGGGGCCAGCATGACGACAATAAAATAGAGTGTATACATGGGAAATCCTCACTTTTCCTCTTTATTTTCGGACTTTTCCGGCTTTTTCTTCTGCCTGATGCCTCCCAGCGGGTTAGCCTTAGCGGCAGTACGCAGGTCCTCGTTGTCCACATGGGTGTAAATCTGGGTGGTGTTCAGGTGGTCGTGGCCCAGCACCTCCTGGAGGGTTCGCACATCCACGCCATTTTGCAGCATCAGGGTGGCGGCGGTGTGGCGCAGCTTGTGGGAGGAATATTGGGAACTGTCCAGACCGGCGGCGGCCAGGTGCTTTTTCACCAGCTTGTGGACCGCCGCCGTGGAGATGCGCCGGCGGTTCTGGAGGGTGACAAACAGGGCGTTCTGGTCTACCAGCGCCAGGGCATCCCGCTCGGTGAGCCAGTCCTCCAGTGCCCGCTGACAGGCGTCGTTCAGGTAGAGCATCCGTTCCTTGTTGCCCTTGCCCAGCACCCGCAGCTGATCGCCTCGAACGTCTGTTTTGTTCAGCCCAACCAGCTCCGAGATACGCAGGCCACAATTGAGGAACAGAGTCAGGATACAGTAGTCCCGGACCGCGTTTTTTCCGTCCACGCTGTCCAAAAGATTGAGACTTTCATCTAAATTCAGGTATTTTGGCAAGGTTTTTTTCAGCCGGGGCGAGTCCAGGTCCTGGACCGGATTGGTCTCCAGCAGCTTGGCCTTGTTGGTCAGATACTTATAAAAGGAACGGATCGTAGCGACCTTGCGGGCCCGGGAGGTGTTGTTCAAACCCCGATCACGGGACAGATAATTCATATAGGAATAGATATCTGTCAGGGTGATGTCCCGGACCAGGGACAGGTCCGCGTCGTCAATAGAGATATCGTCCAGCGGGATGTCCCTGGAGACAAGATTCTTTTCATACTTGAGGAAGCGGAAAAAATTCCGCAGATCCAGGTAGTATTCGTCAACCGTTTTCCGGGAGTGTCCCTGGATGGTCTCGTGGTAAACCAGGAAGTCCCGAAGAATGGGCGGCGCTTCGGTGCGGTAGTCCAAAAGCGGCCGATAGCTCTCAAACCCGGTATTTTGCCTCCACTCAGGTCAACAAAATTTTTATTTTGTTGACCTGATAGTATCCACTGATTTGAGGAACTACCGTCCCTCCTTTCATATATCTGTTTCCAGCAGTATAGCACGATTCCCCGCCCCGGTCAACAAAACCATGTATCCAAACACCCAATTGAAGATATTTTACAAGCCAGCCGTGCCGGCGTCTGTTATAATAGGGCTCGCAAGGAGGCAGATATGAAACGAGAAGTGCGAACCGTGGTCTACGACGAGGACCTTCAAATTGAAGCCTACCGCTTCGAGGGCTTTGTGCGGCCCTTTCCCAGTCACTTTCACGAGTACTATGTAATTGGATACATCGAATCCGGGCAGCGCACCCTCTTCTGCAAGGATCAGGAATACGCCATCGGGCCCGGTCACATTCTGGTGTTCAATCCGGGCGACAGCCACGCCTGTGTGCAGAGCGACGGCGGCACACTGGATTACCGGGGCTTCAACATCCCCAAGGAGGTTCTCCTGCGCCTTACGGAGGAGCTCAACAATCGACCGGAGGCGCCGGTTTTCTCCCCCAACGTAATTTTTGACAGCGAGACCGCCAGCTGTCTGCGCGCCCTCCACGATCTGGTCATAGGCGGCGCCCACGGACCCGGCAAGGAGGAACATCTGCTCCTCCTCGGGGCGCTGCTGGTCCAGAAATACGGGCAGTCCCTCCCCTGCCCCATTCCCCGGTACGACGAGGAAATCCGGCGGGTGTGTGCTTTTATTGAGGAAAACCACGCCGAGCACATCTGCCTGGACCAGCTCTGCCGCTGTGCCGGACTGAGCCGGTCCACCCTGCTCCGGGCCTTTACCAGGTCCAAGGGCGTCACACCCTACCGCTATCTGGAGAACGTCCGCATAGGCCGGGCAAAAAAACTGCTGGAACAGGGCGTACCCCCTGTCGAGGCGGCGCTGCAAACCGGATTTTCCGATCAGAGCCACTTTACCAACTACTTCGACCGCTTTATCGGCCTGCCTCCCGGGGCCTACCGGGACATTTTTTCTGAAAAAAATTGACAGGAAAGAGGAAATAACATGGACTGGAGCAAAGAAAAATGCGTTATGATTCTGGACGAGAACCTGCCCCTGGGCCTGATTGCCAACACGGCGGCGATTATGGGCATCACACTGGGCAAACATCTACCCGAGGTGGTGGGTGAGGACGTTCTGGACCGGAGCGGCAATGTGCATCTGGGGATCATCGAGTTCCCCGTCCCGGTGCTGAAAAGCTCCCCGGAGGCCATCAAAGCGGTGCGGGAAAAGCTCTACCAGCCGGAGTTCCAGGAGCTGACCGTGGTAGACTTCTCCGACCTGGCCCAGGGGTGCAGGACCTACGACGAGTTTATCGGAAAAATGGAACAGGTCCCGGAGGAGGCGCTGCAATATTTTGGCATAGCCATCTGCGGCACGAAGAAAAAGATAAATCAGCTCACCGGCAGTATGCCGCTGCTGCGATGATTTGGAAGAGGCGCTTCGCGCCCCTTCCTCTATAGTGTGTCCAGATAGCTGTCCGCTTCCTGTCTCGATTGAAAGACAATGATATTTCTGCCATCCCGGTATTTGTCCAGCAATTCATAAATCTGCGGCAATCTCTGTTCGGGAAAATCCATGATCCACCGTTTAAACTCCGGGTCAAATTCCGTCTCCACCCAAGGCATATCCTCCCGTACTTGACCGACACGGTTTCCCACACTGGTCAGACAGACCTCCAGTGAGTAGTCCAACAGAAAAACGGTGTCACAGACCTTCAGTCTGGTCTCCAGCGTGCGCTGAAAGTTTCCGTCCAGAATCCACCTGTCCCGTTTCAAAATCTCCCCCAGCCGGGCATCGAACTCTTCCCGAGAGACAGTCGTCCGGTCCGGTCTGTGCCAGAGCATGTCAAGATAATACAATGGAAGCCCGGTCCTGCCCCGCAGTCTGCGGGCAAAGGTACTCTTTCCTGCCCCGGAACAGCCAATTACGATCACCTTTTGCATGGTTTTTCCCTCATAAGACAGGGAGAGGTGTTGTACACCCCTCCCCTTTTCCTTACATATGCGCCCGATGATACACCTTTTTGCCTTTTTTCACCATCAGGCCGTCTCCGGACAGGTCGTCGACAGTGTAGCTGACGGTGGCGGCGGCCACCTTCTCGCCGTTGACTTCCACACCGCCCTGTTCCACCAAACGGCGGGCCTCCTTCTTGGAGGGGGCCAGCTTACACCTGACCATCAGGTCCAGCACGCCGATGGCGCCGTCGGTGAGGTCGTCGGCGGTGAGCTGGGTGGCGGGCACGTTGGACATGTCGCCGCCCCCCACGAACAGGGCCTTGGCGGCCTCCTGGGCCTTGACGGCCTCCTCCTCCCCGTGGACCAGCTTGGTCAGCTCAAAGGCCAGAATCTCCTTGGCGGTGTTCAGCTGGCTGCCCTCCCAGTGATCCATCTCGTCGATCTGCTCCAGGGGCAGGAAGGTGAGCATCCGCAGGCACTTGAGGACGTCCCCGTCCCCCACGTTGCGCCAGTACTGATAGAACTCATAGGGAGTGGTCTTGTTGGGGTCCAGCCACACCGCGCCCTTGGCGGTCTTGCCCATCTTCTTGCCCTCGGAGTTGAGCAGCAGGGTGATGGTCATGGCGTGGGCGTCCTTGCCCAGCTTGCGGCGGATCAGCTCGGTGCCCCCCAGCATGTTGGACCACTGGTCGTCGCCGCCGAACTGCATGTTGCAGCCGTAGTGCTGGAACAGGTAGTAGAAGTCGTAGGACTGCATAATCATATAGTTGAACTCCAGGAAACTGAGGCCTTTCTCCATGCGTTGCTTGTAGCACTCGGCCCGGAGCATGTTATTCACCGAGAAGCAGGCCCCCACGTCCCGCAGGACTTCGATATAGTTCAGCTTCATCAGCCAGTCGGCGTTGTTGATCATCATGGCCTTGCCGTCGCCGAACTCGATGAACCGCTCCATCTGCTTTTTGAAGCAGTCGCAGTTGTGGCAGATGGTTTCCTCGGTCATCATGGAACGCATGTCGGTGCGGCCGGAGGGGTCGCCAATCATGCCGGTGCCTCCGCCGATGAGGGCGATGGGCCGGTTGCCCGCCATTTGCAGCCGCTTCATCAGGCACAGGGCCATGAAGTGGCCCACGTGGAGGGAGTCGGCGGTGGGATCGAAGCCGATGTAAAACACCGCCTTCCCCTCGTTGATCATCTTGGAAATTTCTTCTTCGTTGGTCACCTGGGCGATCAGCCCACGGGCTTTCAATTCTTCGTAACAGGTCATTTTGTTGTCTCTCCTTTATTATGATTGATATTCTATTGACGATTTTCTGGCCAGAATCACATTGTACAGCACCACACTGCCCACCACAACTATCGCCCCCACCAGGGCGACGGGCCCAATCATCTCGTGGTAGAACACCGCCACCAGAATGGGATTGAGCACCGGCTCGATGCCGGACACCAGGCTGGCAGTGACAGGCGGGGTGGTTTTCAGCCCTTCTACCATCAGGATATAGGCCAGGGCCACCTGGAACACCCCCAGCACCACCAGGGCGGTCAGGGTATTTCCCGAGAAATCCGTCTCGTATCCCAAGAAAGGCAGGCCCACCACCGCGCTGATGACGTCGCCCCAGAAGACGGAGGAGATAGGGTCGCTGTCGGGCATGTCGTTGAGCAGAAATACTCCGGCGTAAGATATGCCGGATACCAGAGCCAGAATATTGCCCAGCATCCCCCCCGCCGACAGGCTGTCGATGAAAAACAACAGTACCCCGCCCAGCACCAGTCCGCAGGCCAGCATATCCAGTTTCTGAGGCTTTTTGCCGAAGAACACAACAGAGAACAGGATGACAAAGATGGGGGCGGTAAACTGGAGGACAATGGCGTTGCCGGCGGTGGTGAGCTTGTTGGCGATGGAGAACAGGATATTGGTGCCGCAGACCGCCACCGCCCCCACCAACACCCACAGATTCATCCGGGGCCTGTGGCGGGTGACTGCCAGATATCCCCCGATCACCACCAAAGCGATGGCGGTGCGGCCGCCGTTGATGGCCATGCCGCTCCAGGGGATGAGCTTGATGCACAGCCCCCCGATGCTGTACAGTACAGCGGCCAGGAACACACACAGCGTTCCCTTTTGACGCGCTGACAAAACGATCACTTCCTTACAAAAAGCCCTCCGCCCGGCAAACCGGACAGAGGGCGTAGTTACGCGGTACCACCTCTGGTTTGTCCGGCCCTCGCGGGGCGGACCTTGTGGAGCACGGGGCTCCGGCGCGGTAACGGGCGCGGCCCGGCCTGTCCCCTACTGCGCCTGCGCGGTTCGGGCGGCTGCTCCAAGGGGTATTCACAGGGCGCTCCCCTCCCCTGTTCCACCAAACCAGGGGCTCTCTGTGCGGGAATTCGCCGCGCTACTTGTCCTTTTCTTCGCAGTGGTCACACTCTACCACAGTTTTGTGCCTTTGTCAACCGGGAAATCACATGCTTTTATTGCAGGCAAGTTTTAATATGTAATTGGACAGTCGGACAGATGTCCGGCTGTTATATTTTACCAATTATTATGGTAGGGGCAGGACCCCAGAAAGGAGCTCGAAGATGAGCGGATTCAAAGTAGATTTGGAGTACCAGGGATATGTGTTTGTTGGCGGAGCACAAGGAACATTTGAAACCCAGGACAAGCGGCGGATGCCTTTTGCGAACATCTTTGTTCTCTCACCCGCCAGCACCTACACTTCCGACGAGTACCGGGCCTTCGGTTTCAAGGCCGAGAAAAAGAAATGCCTGGACGCTAAGATCATGGAGGGCCTTAACATCGGCGACAAGGTAAAACTCTTTTTCGATGATAAGGGCCGTGTGATCTCCGTCGCTCTGGACGGCGACAGCGCAGGCGGCAAGTAAAGGTTTTGTAACACCCTGGAACGTCGTGAGATGTGCCGGACTAACAGAATAGTTCTACGTTCCGGGAGGCCTCCGCCGGTCTCCCGGACCCCCGAAAGTAATCACGGGGGTACTCATGACAGGAAGGTGAGAGACATAGATGAAGTGTCAAGTTCTGATAGACTGGCTGACCTTCTCGGTAAAGGAGACAGACCCGAATAAGGTGATCGAGACATATCTGGGCATGGACCCGGCCCTGTTTCAGGACACCGGCTACAGTCTGATGGGTTACAGCAAGGTTATGCGCTTCTCGGATATTCTGGTATGCAGCGAGGGCCGGGAGGACGACTATTTTAAGGATATGGGCGTGTGTGTCTCCATGTCGGGCAACGGCTGCCGTACCTTCGAGACCATGTCCAAACTGTCTCTGGAAGTGAAGGATAAGCAGGGCACGCCCAGCGTGGCCTTCCCGGCCCTCTTCCAGCTTCTGGCCTCAGACGTTGACGCTAACGTCTCCCGTATCGACATTGCCTGTGATGACCGGGCGGGCTACTTGGACATGGACGCCATCCTCACCAAGATTCAGGGCAACGAGGTAAACAGCCGGATGACCAAGCGCTCCACGGTGATCTCCTTCGACGGCACTCGACGCAATGGCGCAACCGCCTACCTCGGTGCCGCCTCCTCCTCTTTCCGTGTCCGCATCTATAACAAGGCTCTGGAGCAGAGGGAACCCGGCCACTGGATACGTGTGGAGTTGGTCATGCGCTCGGAGAACGCCAACGCCTTTGTGGAGCAGATGACCTTCTCCGAGAACGTGGGCAAGCTGGCCGCCCAGGTCATTAATGATAAATTCAGCTTCATCGAACGGGACGACAGCAATATTACCCGCTGTACGGTCTGCTCCTGGTGGCGGAGCTTCGTGGACGAGCTGGAGTCCGTCCGGCTGGTGGCCCGTGAGGTGATCCAGCACAGCGTGGAGCAGATCGGCAACTGGGTGGAGGCCCAGGTGGGCCCCTCCCTGGCGATCCTGTTTCAGACAATGGGGTGGCCGTATATCTTTGAGCTTGCCAAGGATTCCGCAAGGCGATTATCGGACAAGCAGATATCCCTGGTCATGGACTACAACTCTCTACAGCTTGCCAGAGGGGTGACATGATGAATACATACCTTGAATTGGATACCCTGTCCAGCGAGACCTTGAACGGTTTCATTGAGGAGGCAATCCAGCAGGACGAGACTCTGGGCTTCTTCCTGCTGGGCAAGGCCGCCGCCTATGTTGACGTGGCCTTTGTCTTGGAGCTCATTACCCAGACCGAGGCCGAGGACCTGCTGGCTCGCATTGAGCACTATCTAAGTTTGTAACACAAATCGACGCCGCTGCCTGCTGCATCCGCGTCGGCCGGCACGCCCTTTTGTGTTACAAAAGAAGAAACCGTGATTCCTCACGGCTTCTTGGGCAGGTCCCATATTGGGATAACTTTTCTGTCGGCCTGCTCCGTCCCTCCCAGCTGATCCAGGACGGCCTCAATCTCGTCCAGTTCATCATTGATCTGCCCGACTTCCTGCATCTGGTCGAGCATCGTTTCTACCTCGTACATCTCGTTGTCCAGGTCCTGCATATCTGCTTCTGTCTGGGCGTCTTCGTGGGTGCCTCTAGTGCTCTTCTTTGCTAATTTTGCAAGAAGATTTATCCCATATATCAATATAAGTATTATTGCTAAATCTCTGCCGCAACAGATATAGATTGCTATGAATACCGCTATGTGCCACCATTTAATTCCCATTTCCCACACCTCTTTTTCCCATAATACCATCCTTGGGAGGCAAAAGCAACATGAAACGAATGATTTCTCTTTTGCTTATAGCGGCTCTTGGTATTTCTCTGACAGTCCCCGCTTTTGCCGCTCCTTCACGGGCAACATCTAATAGACAGGCGATAAAAGGCGTGGTTTATAGTCAAGAGTTTAAATCTGCTATGGACGCACGGCTCACCAGTATTTTAGCGAATAATGGGAGTTTAAATAAGGCATTTCTTTGGCGGACAATGGACAAGGTAGTAGCATCTATTGGCTACGGCGGTTTTGATTCCTATACAGATCTTTCAAAAGCACTTGCGACTGTCAATCGTGCTTTTGATTCGGCACGTGTCCATGGATTATGGCAAGATATGACCCAAACTGATATTCGTCTTCTTGAAGTGGCGCTGAATGGTCCTTTTCGGGATTTAAATTGGATCATAGAACTTAATCCCACATACGGCTATCTGATTATTGAAAAAAATTCCGGTCTAGTCCTATGCAATAGCTCAGGAGCGTTTCCATATTACAAGGAAGTGGAGGTAACAGGCGGTAGCTCCCCGGACGGTTCCATAGACGAGCCGCTGGGCGGCAAGTGGGTGCGAGTGGACAAGGCGTCGAAGGTCTCCAACATCGTCAGTCAAGCCGTTCTGGATGATATCGTTGCCGGTCTCCAGGCCAAAGGCGAGCGGGTGAGCATGGCCTACTACGACGGCAATAAGTACGGCGGCATCCAATCCAAGACCCGCTACGAGAATGGTATCCCTATGGTCTACTGCGATGAGAAATCCAGACCCTACCGGATGCAGCTCTCCGCCAGTGACTTCGCCGTCAACCAGGACAACAACTATTACACCGGCTCCAATAGCTCCGGCAGCTCCGGAGACACCACGATCTATGATCAGGGCAAGACGGAGAACAATAATCTGATCGACGTAGATAATAACACGATCTGGTTTCCGGACGGCACTTTGAACTATATCAATAACCTGTTCTATGATGAATCCACCAAGACCTACTACGTGGACGCCCATCAGGAATATGACATAGATAATAACACTTACATCACCAACAACTACTATTACGAGTACCATATTAACTATACCAGCATCACCTATATTGGAGCTTCCGAGGAATACAACAAGACCTATGAGCTGTATTACCAGCTCCCGGATGGCCGCAGCTCCGCCGACCTCACCGCCGAGGAGCTGAAGGCTCTGAACGTCAGCGTGGACGTGGTGCCCTATATCCGCAGCACGGACAATACCGCCCTGCGTTCCCTGTACCACTTTGACGGCAATGTGAAGGACAGCAGCTATTGGAATTACGCCACCTCCTTCGACTGGAAGAAGGGGGCCTCCATCACCTATCTGGAATCCAACGCCTTTAACGGCTGCCTCTACCTGGACGAAACGGAGCATGAGTTCCAATTGACTCTGCCCAGTTCTCTGGCTTCCTCAGATTTTACCCTGCAATGGCGGATGTACAATTCTTATACCGCCGCTCCGGTCTCCGATTCCTCCGTTTCCGCTGGAAGTACTTCCTTTTTTACATTCAGCGGTTCCTACATCACTTTTAATGGCACCCAGTACGCCGTTCCTGTGGGTAACTGGTACGAGGTCGCCCTGATCCGGACCGGGAACACATTGCGGCTGTACTTAAACGGACTTCAAGTGGCCTCAAAGTCATTCAGTAACTCGCTGGGAAATAGGTTGACATTTTCCTTTGGCGACCGGCGTCAGACCTACGTGTATTTGGACGAATTGCGTGTACTTAACTATGCTCTGGTCAAAAGTGGAGTTTCGTATACCCCTACCTCAGTCCCTTATGATACGAATCTCGCTCTGGTCCTGCCTGATTCTGTTACACCTGTAGCCGACGAGTATTGGTCTTTTTCTTCCAGCAAGAAGAATTTGCTGACACCGCTTGGGATGGACGCAGGGCCTGATGGTTTGCTTGCATCGGCAAATCTGGTGGTTGATTCGACCGCTTACACAAAGTGGACGACGACTAAACTGAATCAGCATCTGCCAGGGATTGGAAATGTCTCCGATAAGCTAGAACAGTTTGCCGAGGGCTGCTATCCGAAATTTTTTTACCGAAATGCATTTACTCAAATATCTGAGGACGGAACTGCTGTTCGCTTGGCCCGTAAGTCTGGTGCTCCTGTCAGTGTAGATGAAGCGATTTTTAGTAATGATGGCTCCTCTTTAACTTTCGGACTGTTTTCTCTGGTTTCGTATAGGAGTAAGGCGTGCGGCAGTCTTGTCTATGGCAATACATATACGCTAAGTATGGTTGATCAGGCCGGAAATGTGGGGTCAGTCAGTTTTACCCTGAAATCTCCTGGTATCAGCGGGACATCATACCCCGTTAAATGGATGGCAGACACTTCGTTTAATGGATATAAAATGGGGCTGTATGCTTCCCTTTATCACGCTTATCCCGGACTGCTTCTCGCCATCCAGCCTACTGCTAATGCGAAACCCTTTATTTACTTGGAACTGGTCGAGGGGGACTCCACTGACCTTGAGGCTGAGTATATAACCGCCGTTGCCCCTGTCAATTCCGATTTCAAGACGCCCACTCTGGCGGTGCGGACCGACCTGGAGATTACCGGCCACCAGATCGGCGGCGTCCGTCCCTCCCTTCCGGAGAAGGGTCTGGTCTGGGCCCTGGTGGAAGGCGGCCGCATGACCTCCCTGCAAATCTACAACGGACAAGCCTGGGAACAGGTGGACGGCCGCATCTGGACCGGCTCCCGCTGGGTGCCCTATTACGCCTATGACGTGCTGCTCCTGAAAGACCTGTACGACGTGATCGAGGGCGACCCGTCCCAGGAGTACATCTACACAGAACAGGGCTTCTGGTCCTGGTTTCAGCGCTCCTGGAATCAGCAGCTGATAACAAAGCTGGACGCCCTCCTGTTCGCGCTGGGCGGCGGCTCCGGTCCAGACGGTCCCGGAGGTTCCGGCGGCTCCTTCTTCAACAAGATCGGCGACGCCTTCTCAGACGGCCTCTCCGCCCTGATTAAAGGCGTCTTTGATCTGATCTCTATCGTCCTGGAGAAGATCCTCGGGCTGGCCAAAGAGCTGCTCTCCTTCTTCTTCGACTTCCTGACGGATTCCCTCATGTCCGCCGTCCGGGGCTTCTTCTCGCTGTTCTCCGGAACGGACGGCCCTCTGTTTGGCTTCTTCCAGCAGGAGGGCCTGGAGGACGAAAACGGAGAGCCAACAATGGTCGTTGGCCTGCCCTCCGGTGTGGCCGGTGTCTTCGCCTTCTTCTCCGGCGCTGTCATGGCCCTGCCGGTGGAGCTGCGCTCCCTGCTTATCTTTGGCGTTGCCGCTATGTTCCTGTTCAGCGTCTTCAAGATGGTCAGCCGCCACTGAAAGGAGGCTTTACTGTGTTTGAAATTCTGGTTTTGCTCTACTCCTGGCTTCCTCCGCCGCTGGATATCATCGTGACCGGGGCTCTGGGCCTGTTCCTGATCTTCGCTCTCTTCGGCCTGATCGCCGTCATTATCGACATGATCCCCTTTAAGTGAGGAGGTGCCCGCCGTGGCCGCTCTGGATATTCTGTCCTCTATTTTTACCGGCACCTGGGGTATCTTCGCCGGTGTGCCCGTCCCCGGCCTGGGCGTTTCCTTCGCTGACCTATTCCTGGGTGTTGTAATGATCAGGCTCTCCCTGGCTCTGCTCCGCTTTATCTTCGGTTTCGGCGGTGGTACCGGCTATCGCTCCGGCTCCACCAAAAATCCCAGAATATCCGATGACAGAAAGGATGACAGCTTTTGAAATGGTTTTTTTGTCTGCTGCAATGTCTTCTTCTCGTATCTGCGCTGTTCCTTCCGGCCTACGCCGCCCAGGCTGGACAGCCGCCCCCGGAGGGAGAGGACCAGATCCTCACCGCTACCACCGAGACCGAAGGAAACAATATCACGGTGAATGTGACCCTGCCCCCTGTGTCTGCCTCTGAGCCTCCGGCTGAGCTGGAGGTTCCGGACGAGCCCATCCAGGACGCTGAGTGGAAAGTGGTCCCATACGCCACCTACGAGCTGGACACCCCCGCCCCGTCTGAACCGGAGGCCTCCACCCTCAAGGACACCCTGACTACCCTCTTCGGACCCTATATCCCCAGGACCCAGACGGTGACCGAGCGCCTGGAGGACGGCTCCAGCGTCACCTCTACCCAGGCCGTCCCCGGCCTGGCCGGGCTGGACTGGCCTTGGCTGGCCTCTGTCGGCCTGTTCGCCCTCTTCCTCTACAGCTTGCTGCGCATGATTGGAGGTATGTTGAAATGATGACTGCCATGATCGACTACTCCGCCGCCATGCTCCAGGCTGTGGCTGATTTTCTCTCAGCTGAACCGATTGTCTACCTCTTTGCCCTTGTTCTGCTCTGCTTCATCTGCAAGGCCATTAAAATCCTGTTCTCCTAGGTATCCACGGCTTCGCCGTTGATATAATATTTTGAAAGGTGGTCTTTTTTATGACCGAAGGCGCATCCACCGCCCTGTCCGGGTTCCTGACCAACATCGGCACCGTGTTCACCGCCGCCACTGGCTGGATCGGTGAGGTTGTCGGCGTCATCATGGACACCCCCATTCTCCTGGTTCCCTTCGCCCTGGGCATCGGCTTCACGGCCATCCAGATGTTCAAGTCTCTCCGTGACTGACAGGCCCAAAGGGGCGGGGCGCACGCAAACGCAGTGCGTGCCCCCGCCCCGCACCCTTTCTTGGAGGTATTCTGATGCTCTATATCATTCTTATACTTATTCTGTTTCGCTGGCTGAGGCCGCCCATCCCGCCCAATGTCCTTAACGTCTATTTCGGCGTTCCCGGCTCCGGCAAGACCACCTTCGCCGCCTGGCTGACCAAACGCAGCATGAAACAGTCCCGTGTCATCACCTGGGCTGAGGCCCACCCCGGGAAGTTCTCCGCATGGGTCCTCTCCTCTGGACTCTGGAAGCGCCGGGTCCCTGTCTATTCCAATGTCCCCATCACCGGCGCTTACGCCCTGGACCCTCAGAAGGATATCGGAATCCATATGGTGGAGCAGGGCAAGGTCATCATTGACGAGGCCGGAATTGAATACAACAACCGGGCCTACAAGAGCTTTCCGCCCGATGCTGTCTACTGGTACAAATACCACCGGCATTACCAGTGTTCGGTGGACGTCTTTTCCCAGAGCTACGAGGATATGGATATCACCCTGCGCCGTCTGGCCCAGAATTATTTTGTGGTAAAAAAGTCCCTGCTGCCCTTCTGCGTCGTCTGCAAGCGTATCCGTCGTAAAGTGGGTATAGACGACAACACCCACCAGATCATCGACAAGTACTATTTCGGTTTCCCTGTCCTGGACAGCCGCTGGGTTTTCTCCCCGCCCCTCTGGAAGTTGTTCAACTCCTTTTCCCGGAAAGAACTCCCGAGGAAAGACTGGGCCGTCTGGTAATGTAACACAGATAGATCTTCCGGATCTCGCTGCCGGCGTCACAGTTGTGTTACGCCACCTCTGCCGGCATCTTCCAGCCCAGGATTTTCCTGGGGTAATGATTCAAAAAATCTGCCGCCGCCTGTACTTCCCTCTGAGAAACTTTGGTGAAATCCGTCCCCTTGGGGAAAAACCGGCGCATGAGCCGGTTGTGGTTCTCATTGGTCCCCTTCTCCCAGGCGGAGTAAGAATGGCAGTAGTACACCTCAAACCGTTTCCCGCCGAAAATGGACTGTGTTAAAAGCTCATACTCCAGAAATTCCGGTCCGTTGTCCGTGGTGATGCTTCGGAACATCTCCCGAAACTGCCGCCTGCCCAGTTTCCGTTCCAGCCGGTCGAACACTGCCCGCACCGACGCCGCCCGTTTGTCCGGCAGCTTAAAGGCCAGCTCAGACCGGCCCGCCCGGTCTGTGAGGGTCAGCACCGCCGCCCTGGTCCCGTCCTTCCCTACGATCAGATCAATTTCCTTATGGCCCAGCTCCCCTCGCCGGTTGATGATCTCCGGCCTGTCCGCAATGGACGGCAGCAGCGGATGAGGTGACCGCCGCACTTTGTTCTTCCGCCGTTTCCGGTCTCCCTTCACCCAGAGGTCCCTATTGGACAGATTCAGAAATACCCGTTTGTCTATGTAGCTGTACAGCGTCCCCACGCAGATCGAAGAAGTGAATCCCTCCCGCCGGGCCAGCTCCAGCGCCACGGTGGGAGAACACCGCCGCCGCCTGTCCATTTTGCCGTCCTCCTGAACGCCCAGCATCTTCCGTTCCAGAAAATCGGCGTAGGTCCGATCCTTCCCGATCTTCAGAGGCCGTCCTTTGGCCGTCTGGGCGTACTCGAATTTCTGCTGGGCCTTGTCCGCTGAGTATCGCTCCTCGTCATACCAGCCGCAGTCATGGGTATATTTGCCCCGCTCTATCTCGTTGTAAATCGTTTGGCGGCAGAAGCCCAGCTTCCGGGCGATCCAGCCCGGTTTCTTCCCGGCCTGGAGGTACGCCTCCAGCTTATACCGCTCATGCTCTGTCATGTAGTGCTGTTTTTTCGTCATAGCCCACCAATCCCTTTCGTTGGCTCAAAGTTTCTGACCCTAAACAGTCCCACCCACGACATAAGCCGTGGGTGGTGCTATTGTAACACATTTTTTGAACCTGGTTTCCGGCAGCTCGATTTGATTTGTGTTACAGTTTCCATTTTCCCGCTTCCTGGTTTATCACCGTTTCCAGGTTCCGCAATGTCTCTCCCAGCCTCCCAACCTGGGTGGTCATCTCCTGGAGCTGCTTTCGCTTCCGGCTGATCTCCTTCTCCAGCTGTTCCAGTTCCGCCTGTCTCCCCGGCAGCTCCCACACGCACCGGGTGACCAGATTCTCGAATTTCTCTGTGAAGGTTCTGCCCACCTGCCGGTCTATCAGCTCCGCCAGTTCGTCCGAAAACCGGATACTGCGGATATTATTTTTCTGCGCCATGTTTTGCCCTCCTATTTATACTCCGCTCCCTTTTTCAACTTCACAAGAATAAGATTGTTTCGGTCTGCTCCTTTGGCGATAGCCTGTGCAGCATACTCGAAGCAGTTTTTGCGGTACTTGTCTTGAAACAGGATTAGTCCGCTCGGCGTTTGGATTGTCCACATAGTCTTGCCCCCTTCTCCGGGCCAGCGCCCGGCTCCCAGAATCCAAAAGTGGTGAAGCACAGCCCGGCGGGCTGTGTGTCAACACAGCACACCGGACGATTAAACAGGGTCAAGGCTCGGCCCATCGGGCCGACCCACAAAAAAATTTTCCTGGCTCTTCGGAACCAGGAAAAATTTTTTGCGCCTTGACGCTGGTTAAACATGTCCGGTGTACCGTCCCCCGCATGGGGGACTCCTCTTAAATCCCCGTCCCGCCTGCTGACGGCGGGGGAGAGGTTGGAACACATTTTTCCTTCAGCTGCCGGGCATCCTGGACGTTCTTTGTGTTACGACCCCCTGTAAAGTTTTAACCTTTATCTGTCTAAATTCTTCTTGACATTTTCCCATGCTTTTATTGCAGCCAGTCCAAAGCCCCATTCTCCCGAAATGGCCGCTTCCAATGGACCTCATTTTTCTGTGCCTGTAAGAGCAGATCTTTTTTCCGCCGCAACAGATCCCTGTCCATTCTGGCAATGTATATTGCGGCGCCGATCTGGCAATCTGAGCCGTCATAGTCGTCATTCAGCAAAAAATCAAACAGCAGTTCAGCTAAGCTCTCATCATTTTGATATTTTGCCATAAATTCGTCAATATATTGCTGAAACCCTTCCACACAGCAGTATATCATATACCCCTGTAAGATGTCTTTGTTCCAGACTCCGTTTTTGATTGGGCAACATGCTTTCAGAGCCTCTAAATCTTTAAAATATGTGTACATGAATTGTTACCTCTTCAAGTCGTTTCGGCTGTAGACCAGCTCCGCAAACTGCCCGTACTGCTTTACCTCATCCAAACGGAACCGCATCAGCCTTTCCTTCTGGGTAAACAGGGGGATACCCTCTCCCAGCAGAACGGGGGCAACCTGGATAATGAGGTGATCCACCATATCCCGGTCCAGCAGCGGGGCCAGGATGGTGTTTCCGCCGATGACCCAGACGTTCTTGTCCGGGCCCAGCCCCGCCACAAACTCCGCCACATCCCCGCTTACCGGGATAAATCCCTTTTGCGGCAGACTGTCGGCGTGGGTAAAGACATAGTTCTCCGTGGTGGGATAGAAACTGGCGGCATTCTCCAGCCGGGCGACCTCCTCAAAGGTCCGCTTGCCCATAATGGCAGCGTCCATCTTCCGATAAAAGTCCTCGTAACCGGTCTCCTCCGCACTGCCCGTCTCGTGGAGCCAGGCCAGACCGTGGTTTCTGTCGGCCAGATAGCCGTCCAGGGTAACGCAGCCGTAGAAAAATACGCTCATAGCCTCTCCTTTCAGGCCTGCTACACAACACTCTCACCCAATATAATTTTGGGCATTGTGGTCAAACAGCGATTCCATCTTTTATAAAACCGCTCCAGCCCCAACTTTGAAACGCGGGCATGGGCCTCTTCATCTTCAAGGGTCCAGTGCAGAATATATGTGACCTTGCCCACCCATTTTGTCAAGCGAACAGACGGTTTTCCCTCCTTGACCGCGTTGAAATCCTCCTGCCGGTGAGTGCGTTTGATGTATTCCACATCAATAACCCCAGGCTGAGAAAGATAAAATTGGGCAACCTCTTTCATCAAGGCTTCAATTTCATCCTGCTTGTTAATTTTTGCTTCATAAATGCAGATTTCATGAAACAATTGGCGCTCCCCTTTCGTGGTTGTTTCCCTCACGGTCAGATCCTCGCCACGCCGGATTTTCGGGCGGCCTCGGCCACCGCCTTGGCCACGGCGGGGCCCACCCGGGGGTCGAAGGCCTGGGGGATGATGTAGTCGTCCCGCAGCTCCTCGGGAGCGATCAAGTCGGCCAGGGCGCGGGCGGCGGCCAGCTTCATCTCCTCATTGATATCGCTGGCCCGAACGTCCAGCGCCCCCCGGAACAGCCCCGGAAAAGCCAGCACATTGTTGATCTGATTGGGGTAGTCGCTGCGGCCGGTGGCCACCACCCGGGCCCCGCCCGCCCTGGCGTCGTCGGGGAAAATCTCCGGGGTGGGGTTGGCGCAGGCGAAGACGATGGCGTCCCTGTTCATGGTGGACACCATCTCCGGGGTTACCAGATTGGGGGCGGAGACGCCGATAAACACGTCGGCCCCCGCCAGCATATCGGCCAGCGTACCCTGTCTCCTGTCCCGGTTGGTCACCTTGGCAATCTCCTGCTGGGCCCAGTTGAGCTGTGGGCAGCCCTCGTACACCGCGCCGAACTTGTCCACCAGGGTAATATCCTGATAGCCGGCCAGCAGGAGCAACTTGGTAATGGAGATGGCGGCAGAGCCGGCCCCGGAGAAGACCACCCGGACTTCCTCTTTTTTCTTTCCCACCACCCGCAGGGCATTGGTCAGCCCGGCCAGGGCGATAATGGCAGTGCCGTGCTGGTCGTCGTGAAAGACGGGGATGTCGCACTTCTCCTTCAGCTTCCGCTCGATCTCGAAGCATCGGGGGGCGGCGATATCCTCCAGGTTGATGCCGCCGAAGGAGCCGGAGATGTTGTACACCGTCTGGACAAACTC